>JAWODG010000056.1:0-24908 GCA_046483385.1 Candidatus Brocadiia bacterium
CCTTGCCGGACCCGGCCAACGGGGTCCTGCTTGCGCTTGCAGGACCACTCAGAAGGACCTCAGAGCAGCCCTCACGCCCCAGAGGTCCCCCGGCAAGAAGGGAAACCGTGCGCGCCAGAAAAATCCTTGACCGCCCCCAACCCGCGCCCTATAGTAAGCGGAGACGGTAAACACTTACGGCCGCACATTGCCAAAGGTGGGCCGGGGACCTCCGGCCGGTGCAGCCCAGCGGACCGCGTTGACGATGACCCGCTGCACCTGGGGGTCCTTGTAGATGGGGAACGTCTCATGCCCCGGGCGGAAGTAGAAGACCCTGCCGTTGCCCCGGTGGTAGCAGAGCCCGCTGCGGAAGACCTCGCCTCCCTCGAACCAGCTCGCGAAGACCAGCTCCTCCGGCTGGGGTACGTCGAAGAATTCGCCGTACATCTCCGTCTCGGGCAGTTCGATGTACTCACCCAGGCCCTGCACAATAGGGTGTCCGGGACGGACCACCCATAGCCGCTCTTTCTCGCCGGCCTCGCGCCACTTCAGCGATGCGCTGGAGCCAAGCTTCTCACAGGCGGGTCATCGCTCGGCGAAGACGGTTGCGGTAAAACGGAGGATTGTGGTATCCGGCTGCTGCCAGGCGTCCGGGGGCAGGCCCGCCTTGCGGCACGCGTGCCTCAGGAACTCCCGGCGGTCCCATCCCTGCGCGACCGCCACCTGTGGCAACAGCACTCCCCGGTGCTGTCCTCGGTTGACCACCAGCCCGTCGCGCCCGACCTCTATCAGGGCGGGGTCGCGAACCAGGATGGGGGAGCCGAGGACGCTTATCTCAATTCGCAGGGAGTCCACCTCGTCGGCCCGCACGGGCCGGAAGCGGCCGTCGCGGGAAGCGGCCAGCCGGGCGCAGTCCCTCACGCACGCCCACAGGGGACCTCCGCCCGTTATGTGGCCCACACGGCCCCGGATGTCCTTTTCCTGTCGAAGCGTTACGAAAGCGCCGTAATGACCGCGCAACGTGTCGGTGATTACGGAGGGTTCCGGCTCCGGACCCTCGCCATCTATGTGGCTGAGGATGGAGTCCCGGGCCAACTCAAGCAGGGCGTCCTGCTCCTCCTGCGTCAGACGCGGGGCGGGTTTCGGGTTGAGCGATTCGGCCGATTGCTCGGCGATGGCTCGGCTTATCCGTCCGAAATCCACCTCGGGCGCGTAGAAGGCCATGGCGACGTAGCTGACGCAGTCGGTGTAAGTTCCCGTTACCTGACCGCTGTTGGCCCACTGCAAGAATACGGGCCGGCAGGACTCCGCGCGGGAGAATACCTCGAGCATGATACCCACGCCGATGGCCCCGCAGATGGTCGGGCGCCGCGCGCCGAGGTAGTCCTTGAATCCCGTTACATCGAGCTGCTCGAGCTGATGGACGCCCTCCATGTCGAGTCCTTTGATTCTCCGGGGGAGTTCGTCCTGGCTGGAACCGGTGAAAGGGGTGTAGCCGAACCGGCGCCCGTAGTGGGTGAAGTCGGTGCTGACGATCAGCAGGGCGTCAGGGTCCAGTGTGCCGGCTATCGCCGCGGCGGCGCGGCGCGAGTCGGCTTCCGTGAGGCGTGTCGCCAGCACGGGCACGATGGGAGGCGTTTCGTCCCAGATGGTCTGCAGGAAGGGAAGCTGCACCTCGAGAGAATGCTCGGAGGCGTGCGCGTAGCGCGTCTTCTCGAACAACTCGTTCTCAGCCAACTTGTCACGGCATGACACGTCGACCGGCACGGAGCCGAGGGGAGTCTGATAGCTGGTGAAGTCGGCGACGCTGCATTTGCCGACGAGCGAGGAGCGATGGGTGGGTCCGATCAGCACGATGCGAGAAGGTTTGGGCGTGCCCTCCAGCAGTTTGTAGGCGGTCGCCGCCGTCGGGCCGCTGTAGTCGTAGCCCGCGTGCGGCACTATCAACACCCGGGGGCTCTGATCCCGCAGGCTGCCGGGCACGGAGGGATGAGCCTCGTACAACAACTCCCGCACCGTCCCGGTCAGCTTGCGCTTCGCCGCAGGGTAGAATGTGCCCGCTACGGCAGGTGGGCGTACTTCCGCATCGACGCCCTGCGTCGCCGAAAGCATCAGGACCAGGGCACAGGCTGTAAAGGCGAACAGACTCGGGGGTCTACGGTGTTCCACCGGGGGCTCCTCGGGGGTCAACGGATCAGGCATCCCAGCAATGTCATGTCGTCGTCCGGAGTCACGGTCACGCAGCGCTCCAGCAGCGCCTCATACAACTCCTCGAGCCGATTGTTCTCTTGCGGTGGTGTCTCCTTCATCAGGGCGGTGAGGCCGTCGATGCCGACGCGCTTCTCTTCCCCTGTCTGCAGATCGGTTACGCCGTCGGTGTATGCGATGACACGGTCGCCGCTCTGCAGCGTGACGGTATCGTTCTCGTAGCTTGCGTCCCCCGTCACGCCGATAGGGAGTTGGGGGGTGGAGAGGGGTGTCACGCCGCCCTCCGCTGCTCGCTGCAGCAGCAAGGGAGGGTGGCCGGCGAGACTGTACGAGAGCACTCCCTCCGCAGCGTCGGTAGTCAGGGCTACAGCCGTGAAGAACCCCAGCCCTCCGGCCCGCCGGCAGGCGCGGTCGTTCAGTTCGCCAAGCAGGGCGGCGGGGTCCGCAAGAGCCTCGGAGCATTCTGCCAGCAGGCCGTAGACGAGTGACGTGTACAGGGCCGCCGCCGGTCCGTGGCCCGCCGCGTCCCCCAGAAACACGGCAAACTCGTCGTCGGACAATCGGCTGAAGTGGTAGAAATCCCCGCCGATCATATCCCGCGGGGCGTACTGCACGTCGAAGACGATCCGTTCGTCTTGAGGCAAGTCGCGGGTCAGCATCTGCCGCTGCACGGCGCGGGCCAGTTCCATCTCGCGGATGTTCTCCCGCTCATCGCGGAAGACCTCGACGCCACCGATAACCCGGCCGTCGTCGCTGAAGACGGGCGCCACGCTGGTGGAAAGCGCAAGCCGCTCCCCCTCCTTGGAGAGAGCGTAAACGACTATCGGCTCAACGTCCGACCGTTCGTGCACCATGGCCCTCAGCAGGGGGCACAGGTCCGTGCTGCACAGGGGACGGCCATCCTTGTCGGTGTGCTGCAGGATGCGCGCGCTGCAGCGGTGCCCCTTGACCTCTTCCGCCGCATGGCCGGTTATCTCCTCGGCCCTCCTGTTCCAGAAAACGATGCGGCGCTCGGTGTCCGTGATGTACACGCCGGCGTTCAGCGCGTTCAGGATCTCGCCGAAGCCACGATCGTTTATCTCTTCGATGTTCTGCACGTGTGTTCCCCGGAAGGCAGGGCCAGTGGACGCTCCCTGCCAGCGTACCAAAAACCCCGCGAGGGCGCAACGCGCCTGCTTGCGTCCGGCGGGCTCTCTGGCTACCATGGCGGCCGTTCGAGCGACCCTCGAGGGGCAGCAAGATGGAAACCGAGTTTCTGCAAGCGGAGGAGCCCCAGGCGCTGGCTCGCGCCGCGGAACTGCTGCGCGCGGGGCGCATCGTGGCCTTTCCGACGGAAACGGTGTACGGTTTGGGCGCCCGCGCCGATGCCCCGGAAGCCGTGGCCGAGCTGCGACGGATCAAGAGACGGCCGCAGGGCAAGCCGTTTTCCCTACTTTTAGCCGACCTGGAGGATGCCGAGCAGTGGGGGGTATTCGACGCGCGCAGTCGCGCCGTCGCGGAGAAGCTCTGGCCGGGCCCTCTGACTCTGGTGGTGCCCGATGGGGAGGGCGGCACGGTCGGACTGCGCTGCCCCGACCACAGGGTCGCCCGCGAGTTGGCGCGGCTTGTCGGGGTTCCCCTTGCCGCGCCCAGCGCCAACCTGAGCGGGAACCCGCCCGCATGTACGGCACCAGATGTCCTCGCGAGCTTTCGGGGGCGGATAGCTGCCGTGCTGGACGGGGGCGAAACACCCGGTGGGCGGGCCTCAACCGTTGTCAGCCTCTGTGGTGAGGAACTCGAAATCCTCCGCCCGGGGCCGGTCACCGAGCAGCAACTGCGCGCCGCCCTTAAGGACTGAACCGCCCGCGCAGGGAGCAAACGCGTTTTGCCCGGGCACACGGAGTGTGTCCGCCGCAAGGGACGACGCGAAGAACGCCTGAAGGAATCGGCGCACGATTTTCCATCCTCGCCCACCGGCGGGTGGGCCCCTGAAGTCGGCTGCTTCGCCTTGACCGTGAGGATACGTTTGTTTCTTCGTGTCCCCGCCAGAGGCGGGCAAACTTCGTGATCCTGTGTGGCGAAGCTTCGGCTCAGTCGGAGTTGGTCAGGGGCAGCCCCACCGTGACCGTGGTGCCGCCCTGCCCCTCGGAGCTGAGGTCGATGAACCCGCCGTGGGCGCGGGCGATGTTGTAGCAGATGGCCAGCCCCAGCCCCATGCCGTCGGCCTTTGTGGTGAAGAATGGTTCGAACAGGCGCTCGCGGGTGTCAGGGTTGATGCCCGGTCCATTGTCCGCGAACGCCAGCACGAGGAAGGAACTGCTCTCCGCGACGCCCTCCTTCAGCCCGGCGGCCGGCAGCTTCTCGCGGGGGCGCAGGTAACCGTCCATGCGCAGGCAGGGGTTCTCTACCTCCTGCAGGACTTCCAGGGCGTTGCGCGCGATGTTGAGCGTGAGTTGGCGCAGCCGTGACCGCCCGATGGCCAGCGGCAGAGGTCGATCGATAACCGACTCCTGAATTCTCACCCCCTCGGTGAGCTGGAGCGCCTGCAGCATGCTGATGACCTCGGCCACGACCTCGCTCGGGTTGATTACCTCCCCGGGGGCCGGTTCGGACGGGCGCGAAAGGTCCAGCAGACTTTGCACTATGTGGCGGCACTGCTGGGCTTCCTCGGCGATGTCCCGGAGCTGCTGTCGGGCTTCCGGGTTGTCTCCCAGACTGGCCTGCAGCATCTTCGTGTAGCCGATGATGACGGTGATGGGATTATTGATCTCGTGGGCCACGCCCGCGGCAAGGCGCCCGACGGTGGCCAGCTTCTCCGCCTCGACCAATTCGCGCTGGTTCTGTTCCAGGACCTCGGCCATCCGGTTGAAGCTGTCGGCGAGTTCGCTGAACTCTTCGGGTCCGTTCAGTTCTATGCGCGTCCCCAGGTCCCCGCTCGCCAGGCATTTCGTCCCGTCGACCAGCGTGCGGACTGGATGGACTATGGACTGCTGGGTGTAGTGCACAACCAACAGGCTGACCAGCAGGGCGACGGGGAACACGATCTTGGCGGTGGCGATGCTGATCGCCCATGCGCTCTGCGCCTGCTCCGAGGCGTCCACCACCCTCACGTCGAAGGAGGCCGCAAGCCGGTCGCTGAGGTCGATGATGTGATCTACCTGAGCCCGCACTTCGTTGCTGACGGTTTCGTCCGGGGGAGGGGGGGCGTCCGAGTAGGGGGAGTACTGCATCAGTAGCGCCTGCAATAAGGCGGCGGCCTCCGTCAGGTCCCGCACCGCCTCGGACTCCTCCCCGAAACGGGCGTCCAGTGGGTTCATCACCTGTCTGATCTGGTCCGCTGTCTCGCGCAGTTCACCCCACCTTTCCCACTCCGGGCCGGACGGGGTGATCAGGTCAGGCTGTAGCACCAGCAGTTGCTCCGCAAGCGACCGGACGTGTGTTGCCTCTCGCCGGATCTCAAGGTACGCGCTCACGCGCTGGCTGGCCGTCCGCACACGGCCAAGGTGGTTCAGCGTGAGCAGCAGGGCAATGCCCAGAACTCCTGCCGAGAGGGCGAATCCGACGGCGAGCCTCAGGCTGATGGAAGTGCGGTAGCGAGCCATCGTGGTCAGCCTCCCCCCGGCGCCGGCGATGCTCCTGCGGCCCCGTCCAACAGCTCACGCAACTGCTCGGGTGGGGTCAGGGAAAGGCGCCCGTCACGGCGCAGCACCCATCCTCCGTTTTCCCCGTGGCAGCGGGGAGAGGGGTCGCAAACAAGGACGGCGTAAGGGTCGGTCGCGTCCCCCTCGCGCGGGGGTAGATAGACGTAAGTGTCCCGTACATTCGGCCTCGCTTCGCAGGCGGGGCACCTGACTGTCTCAGCCGTAGCGTAGCTGCGCCCCACAAGGAAGTGGAGGTTGGGCGGATACCTGCCACCGTGGTCGGCACGGTATGCGGAGATGGCATCGGATATCTTACGCAGGTTCTCCCGGCACGCCTGTCGGTGTGCCACGGCCTCACGGCCACGCCAGTCGGGGGCTATCCCACGAAACCACAGGTTGCAGGCGGCGCCCATCACCGCGATCACAATGCCACACACCATGACGCTCCGCCTGATGCGCGCAGGCTGGCCGGTCATCTCCCAGAAGGCCAGCAGCGCCAGCACAAGGGCACAAAGGCCCAGGACCCAGTGCATGTAGGCAGCGACCCCAAAGACCAGTCCCGCCACGGCCAGCACCGCGGCGGGGGAGGGCAGCGCCGCGGTCTCCGCCTCTGCACCCTGTCCCGGGGCGTGGGCGGGTGACAGCCAGCGTGAGAATCGCCGGACGCCGTCCGATGAAACGACGGTGAAGTGACTGGGGCCGATGTCCACCACGTCCCCGTCGCGCAGCTTTTGACGCTCCACGCGTTGCCCGTTGACAAGTATGCCGTTGCGGGACCCCAGGTCTTCGACCCAACAGGCGTGCCCGTCGGGGTAGAAGTAGGCGTGGCGGCGGGAAACTTCCCGGTTGCTGAAAACGATGTCGCACGTGTCTGATCGGCCAACCAGCAGTCCGTCGCTCCCGATGTCGAAGCGACGGCCGTCGTTTTCCCGTCCCGTCACGACGACGTGGAAACGCGCCTGTTTGCCGGCGGATGAGTCCACGGGTGTCTGCCCCTCCCGGAAATCGGCGACACGTCACTTGCCGAGCCGAGGCTGAATTTACCGCAACGGTCCGATTCTTGCAAGAGGGACGCGCAGTGGGCCGGCGGCAGGAAGTGGCGTAAACGACTCGCTGGAAGGCGGACAGACCGGAGGGATGGTGGGTGGGGTGGGAGTTGAACCCACGACACCGTGATTTTCAGTCACGTGCTCTACCGCCTGAGCTACCCACCCACCGGCGGACTGGGGATTCTACGCTTTGGGGCCCCGCGTGTCAAGTTGAGCCGGCCTCTGCCATCTCGCGGACCATGCGGCGCGCCCCTTCCAGCGCCTCGTCCAGTTTCTCGACTTCGCTGCCGCCGGCCTGCGCCATGTCGTCTCGCCCACCGCCGCCTCCGCCCACCATGGACGCGGTCTGTTGAGCCAGTTCGCGGGCGCTCCAGCCTCGCTCGACAAGGTCGTCGGTGAGTCCCACGACGATGGCCACTTTGCCGTCGGAGTCGGAGGCCAGTACGCAGGCCGTCTTCTCCCGTCCGTTGCGCAGTACGTCCACCGCGCTCCGCAGCTCCGCGTGAGAGCCCGGCATGCGCGCGACCACAAGCTGCACGTCGCCGACCTGTTCCGCCCGGTCCAGCAGGCTCCCGGAAGCCATGCTGCGCGCTGCGCGCTCACGCTCCTCCTGCAGGTCACTCTGCAGCGAGCGTATCTCTTCCAACACCTCCTGCGCCCTGCGCACCAGGTCGGCCTCCTGGGTGTTCAGTATGTCGCAGACGTCGGCGATTTGTTCCTCGCGCTGCCGCAGCAGGTTCAGGGAGTTCATGCCCGTCACGGCCTCGATACGTCGCACACCGCCTGCAACGCTGCTTTCGCGGGTGATGCGGAACAGCCCTACCTGGCCGGTCCGCTCGCAGTGCGTGCCGCCGCAGAGCTCCCGGCTGTAGTCCCCCACGCTGACCACGCGGACGATGTCGCCGTATTTCTCCCCGAAGAGTGCCACGGTACCCGCCTCGCGGGCTTCGCTCAGGCTCATGCGGGTGCTGGCCACGGGGTCGTCGGCCAGTATCCTGCGATTGACCAGGTCCTCGACTCTGCGCAGGTTCTCCGGCCCGACCTCGGTCGGATGGGAAAAGTCGAACCGCAGCCTTCCGGCGGACACGTGAGAGCCGCTCTGTGTGGCGTGCTCGCCCAGAACGTCCCGCAGCGCGAAGTGGAGCAGGTGGGTGGCCGTGTGGTTGCGCGCGGTGGCCATGCGCGTCTCCTTGTCCACGCGGCAGGTCACCTCTTGTCCCTTCTCCAGCGTTCCTTCCCTCAGCTCTCCCATGTGGAGGAAAAAGCCCTTCTCCCGGCGGACGCCGCTGAACTCGAACTCGGCCGGTTCGGCTTCGTCGCTAACGATGAAGCCGATATCGCCCACCTGGCCGCCCGCCTCCCCGTAAGCCGGCGTGCGGTCCAGAACCACCGCCGCTTTCTCGCCCTCTTCAAGGCTGTCCACCAGTTCGTCGTCCCGGATGATGCCAATGACGGTGGCCACGCTCTCCAGCGTGCTGTAGCCGGTGAACTCGGTCTCCTCGGCCTCCTTCTGCAGTCGGCTCAAGGGTCCGCTGACGAACACGCTGCTCTCGAACCCGGAAGCCTCCTTCGACAGCGACTGGTGGGCCTCCATCTCCTGCAGAAAGCCCTGCGTGTCCACCTGCATGCCCTCGTCGGCCAGGATGGACTCGGTCATCTCCACCGGAAAACCGTAGGTCTGGTAGAGGTCGAAGACCTGCTTGCCCCGCAGGACCGTGGAGCGTTGTCGCTTCAGGTTCGCGATGTGCTCCTGCAACACGGCCGAACCCCGCCTGACGGTCTTCTGGAAGGCCTCCTCCTCCTGGCGTATGACGGTCTCGACGTGCGCCCGGCTTTCTTCCAGTTCGGGGTAAGGATCCTCGAAGACCGCTATGATGGGGTCGATGAGCTCGGTGATGAACGGCCCGTCCACGCCGAGCTGGAAGGCGTCACGCACGGCCCGCCGCAGGAGGCGGCGCACCACGTAGCCGCGCTCTTCATTGCTCGGAATCACGCCGTCCGCGATGCAGAAGACCACCGCCCGCGCATGGTCGGCGATTCGCTGCACCTTCTCCGTTTCCTCGGGGGAGGGGGAATCACTGAGCCCGCAGATGTCCCTGACGGCCCGGACGATGGGCACGAAGATGTCTATCTCGAAGTTGCTCTCGACGCCCTGCATCACGCGCGCCATGCGCTCCAGGCCCATGCCGGTATCAATGTTCCTCATCGGCAGCGGGTCGAGCGTGGCGTCCGGCTGCCGGTCATACTGCTGGAAGACCAGGTTCCAGACCTCCACGTAGCGGCCGCAGTCGCAGGAAGGGTCGCAGTCGGGCTTGTCGCAGCCGGTGCCCTTGTCCCAGTAGATCTCACTGCACGGGCCGCAGGGTCCGTTGGGTCCCTGCGTGCGGGCGTGCGGGGGCCAGAAGTTCTCCCCTTCGCCGAAGCGGAAGATGCTCTCCTCCGGCACGCCGATGACGTCCCGCCAGATCTGCTCGGCCTCCTCGTCCCCCTCGAAGATGCTGACCACCATCTGGTCGGCCGGGATGCCCATTTCCTCGAGCATGAACTCCCAGGCCCACTCGATGGCCTCCCGCTTGAAGTAGTCGCCGAAGGAGAAGTTGCCCAGCATCTCGAAGAAGGTGTGGTGGGAGGCGGTCTTGCCGACGTTCTCTATGTCGCCGGTGCGGAGGCACTTCTGACAGGTGGCGGCGCGCTTGAGCGACTTGTCGCCGTGGCCGTAGAACTCGTCCTTGAACTGGTTCATGCCGGCCCCGGTGAACAGCAGTGTAGGGTCGCTGCTCGGCACAAGGGAGTCGGGGGGCAGGACGCTGTGCCCGCGGGCGCGGAAAAACTCGAGGAACCTGCTGCGTATTTCGTCAGTTTTCATGGCGTTGGGTGCGTCGATCGAGGAGCGGGTCGGGTCGCGGGAACGGCGGGAGTTCGGAGCGTCAATCAGCGCGGGACGGCCGGAGGAACATCCGCCTGAACACAAATACGATAGCAATTCCGGCCTTTCCCGTCAAGCAGCAGAGCGGCGCCGTTGTCGGGCACGGACGCATCGCCTATAGTCTGGCACTCCGTATCGGCGACCCCAGGCCAGAAAGCAGGTCAGATGACTCTTCGCGCCTTCCTCATCGGACTCGTCTTCGTGGCCGTCATAAGCCTCGTGGACCCGCTTACGTCCTTCATCAGCCAGTACGGCTCGTGGTTCACATATTCCTCCTTCCCGCTCGGCGCCGTATTCGTGCTGGTGTTGCTGACGGTGTTCGTGAACGTGGGGCTGAAGCTGTTCCGGCGGGGATGGGAGTTCAGCCAGGCGGAGCTGATGCTGGTCTGGTGCATGATCTTCGTATCCGCGGCGGTGCCGTGCGAGGGGCTGGGGCGTTACTGGTACCAGCTCATCGCGGGACCGGCTTATCTTTCCCGCCGCCCGGAGATGCACTGGGAACAGAACGGTTCGCTGACGCACGCTCCGGAGGGACTGGTTCTGAGCAAGGACCCCTACTCGGAGGCGGCCCGGCAATACTACGAGGGCACCGACAGGGGACGCGTGCCGTGGGCCCTGTGGATGCGGCCCCTGATGCACTGGGTGCTTTTGCTGGTGCCGATGTATGCCGCCATTTTCTGCCTCTGCGTCATCCTGCGCCGGCAATGGGTGGAGTCGGAGCGGCTGATGTTTCCACTGGCCCGCGTGCCGCTGGAGTTCACCGAGGGCAGCGCCGGCGGCTGGCTGCCCGACATCTTCCATAACAAGGGTTTCCTGCTCGGTCTGACGGTCGCGCTGGCGTGGCGGTTCATTCGGGCGCTGCCCGTTCTGGCGGGCGCAGCCAGCGGGTGGAACATCCGGTTTCCGTTTGCGGACGTTTTCCAGGGTACACCCCTGCAGGCCGCCGGCTTCAACAACACCGGGCTGAGCGTCAGCGGTGTGGGTTTTGCCTTTCTGGTGCCGGCGGATGTCTCGCTGAGCGTGTGGTTCTTCTACCTGTTCGGCCGGGCTGAGATCGGACTTGCCAAAGGGCTGGCGCTCCCGGTGATGCAGAGCGGCCGCGCGACCTTCTTCCGATGGCAGCAGCTTGGCAGCTACCTGGCTTTCGTGGGCGGAATGCTGTTCATGGCGCGGCGCCACCTGCTGGCGGTGGCCCGGAAGGCGCTCGGGCGGGGCGGCGTGGACGACTCCGACGAACCGCTCAGCTACCCGGTGGCGTTCTGGGGCTTCTGGGCGGCTATCGGGGCGTGTCTGACCTGGTATATCTGGCACGGGATGCGGCCCCTGACGGCGGTGGGCGTTCTGTTCCTGACCTTCTGCTGGTTCCTGGTTTATGCGCGCATTGTGTCACAGGGCGGCCTCTACGTCGCCACGAACATGTGGGCGCTCACGGACATAATGCACAGCGGCACGGGGGGCTACGCCTTCGGGGCGACCGGGGCAGTGATTGCTTCGTTTCAGCAGGGGCTGCTTTTCGGTGGCCGCACGACGCTGGTGGCGCCCCAGACCATGAACGCATTCCGCATCGCGGAGGTGTTCAAGAAGCGGCGCCGCCTGCTGGTGCCGGTCCTCATGATATCGCTGCTGGTGGCGATCGCGGGCACGTCCTACACGGTTCTGACTCAGGCCTACAGCCAGGGAGCGCTGAACTTCTGGGACGCCAACCTGCAGGTCAACATCGCCATGGGCAACATGCAGCGGGCCCACTCGATCATCACACAGCCGTCGCAGTCTGTGAACCCCTTCTTCGGTTCGCTCACCTTCGGCGCGGTCGCGATGGCGTTCGTGATGGTGATGCGCGCGCGGTTCTACTGGTGGCCGGTCCACGGCATCGGGCTGCTGGTGGCGGCCAGCGGCCATACCAGCCACCTGTGGATACAGTTCTTCATCGGGTGGCTCATCAAGATGGGCGTCATGAGGCTGGCCGGCGGCCGGGCGCTCCGGCAGGGGCGCTACTTCTTCATCGCCGTCATCGTGGTGGAGTTTTTCATCAGCAGCGTCTCCGGCATACTGCGCATCGCGTCCGGGGGTGCCATCCCCGGATTCTGACCCGGGCGGTCCCGATTGCGGGCGTCGCCGGGGACCTGTAAACTCAATCCGACCTGAATGCACTCGACCGAGGAGGCTTGCCATGACGTTGCAGACGCGACCGACACCGGGAGAGACGGACTGGTTCGTGCACGACCGTTTCGGCCTGTTCATCCACTGGGGGCTCTATGCGCTGCCGGCACGCCACGAGTGGGTCAAAAGCCGCGAGCAGATCAGCAACGAGGACTACCAGAAGTACTTCGAGCATTTCGACCCGGACCTCTATGATCCGGAAGAGTGGGCCGATGCCGCCGCACGGGCGGGCATGAAGTACTTCGTGGTCACGACCAAGCACCACGAGGGGTTCTGCCTGTGGGACAGCGACCTGACCGACTACAAGGCCCCCAACACGCCCGCCGGACGTGACCTGCTGCAGCCGATGGTGGAGGCATTCCGCGACCGCGGCCTCAAGGTCGGCTTCTACCACTCGCTGATCGACTGGCACCATCCCGACTACACCGTGGACCGGTTCCATCCCATGCGGGAGAACGAAGATTACATCGCCGCAGACGAGCAGCGGAACTGGGACAGGTACGTGAAGTACCTCCACGGCCAGACACGGGAGTTGCTGACACGGTTCGGTGACGTGGACATAATGTGGTTCGACTTCTCGGTCACCGCGTCCGACCGTTTCCCCGGGAAGGGCAAGGACGAGTGGCGCGCCGAGGAACTGATCGAGATGGTGCGTGAGCTGCAGCCCGGCATCCTCATCAACGACCGGCTGCAGATCGACCAGGACATCAAGACGCCGGAGCAATACGTGCCGCGCGACTGGCTGCGGGTTGACGGCGAGCCGGTCATCTGGGAGGCATGTCACACGTTCAGCGGGTCGTGGGGCTACCACCGCGACGAGGCGAGCTGGAAGAGCGTGGACATGCTGGTCCGGATGCTCATCGACACGGTCAGCAAGGGCGGCAACCTGCTGCTGAACGTGGGGCCGACGGGGCGTGGCGAGTTCGACCGGCGGGCGCTGGACCGCCTCGCGGGCATCGGCGAGTGGATGAAGCGGCACAGCCGGTCGGTCTACGGCTGCACGCAGGCGCCAGGCGAATACGCGTGCCCCGATGACTGCCGCTACACCTACAACCCGGACGCTAACCGGCTCTATTTGCACGTCTTTAGCTGGCCGTTCAAACAGCTTCACGTGGAAGGGATGGCGGACCGAGTGGAGTATGCGCAGCTCCTCAACGACGCCTCGGAGGTCCCGATGCAGCGCGGGCAGGGTGAAGACCAGGGTCTACTGACGTTACAGCTGCCGGTGCGCAAACCCGACGCCACGGTGCCGGTCATTGAGTTGTTCCTGACGTGACGGGGAAGAGGCGGCGCCGCAAAGGTGCCCGCAGGTGGCCAGCCTTCGCCTTGGGGCGAAGGTCGGAAGGTGGCGCTACAGCGGGTGCCCGCGTTCACGGGTCGTTTGTAGCGCCGGCATCCCTGCCGGCCACGCGGGGGCATCTCTGCCCCCGCGACGTACCGGGCCATGGCGACGATAGTGCGCACGTAGGGCGCCCCAAGGCTTCGTGAGACTCTCAATCCTGCGGTCCGGTTCTGATGCCGAGCTTCCGCAGTCCTTGCATGAGCCCTTCGCGGCGCTCGGCCCGGGTCTGGCCGGGGTGAGTGCAGATGCGCTCGAAGCCCGGCATGCGCTCGTTGATCATCTCCAGAAACTCGCGGATGGGCATCACGTCACCGGGGGCGATGCCGAGTGCCTCCATTATGCGCCTGTCGAGCGGGTCGTTGTAGTCGTCCATCGCCTCGGGCGGGTCGTGGTGCTCCAGGATGCGGTCGCAACGGCCGTTGGGCTGGAGGTGAGAGCAGGGCCGGCAGACGAAGTCCGGCCCGACGATGAACCGGGCCGGGCGGTTGAGGTCTCTGCCGACTATACGCACCAGCGCTCGCACGCCGTTCTCGCCGGGCGCCGGCTCGTAGTCCGGATCATCGTCGAACTCATAGCCCGTGACGACGTCAATCAGGTGGTGGGGACGCAGCTCGATGGCGTCCATGTCGCTCTCCTCCTGGGAAGGGGCAGCGGTTGGAATGGCGCTGTGTCATTCTTCAGACTCGAGGTTCAGCCAGTCGAGTTCCTCCGGACTCAGTTCGACGTCGAGGGCGACCAGCGATGACTCCGTCTCCTCGGTGTTCTCCGGTCCGATGATGGGGAAGGTGGGGAAGGGCTGGCACAGCACGTAGGCGAGGGCGACGTTGATGGGCTCGACGCCCTTCCGGGCGGCCATTTCGCGGGCGCGCGCCTGGCGGCGGAAGTTATCCTCGCTATACCACGAGCGCACGAGTTGCTCGTCGGAGCGTTTGTCAGGATGGGCCCGCTCGGTGAAGAATCCGCGCGCCTGGCTGGACCAGGCGATGAGCGGCGTCCGGGTGCGCACGTGCCATTCGCGGTAGGCCGGCTCCGATGAGGCGATGCATCCGTCCCAGACCGGCTCGACCATGCGGGCGAGGCTGAAGTTGTTGCTGAGCGCGGCCATGCCACGCAGGCCATGCTCCCGGGCGTAGGCGTTGGCAGCGTCCACGCGCCGGAAGTCCCAGTTGGAGCCGCCCCACGCGCCGATGCGGCCGGCCGCGATGTGCTCGTTCACCGCGTCCACGAACTCGCCGACCGGCACCTCCGGGTTGTCCCGGTGCAGCATGTAGATGTCCACGTGGTCGGTGCGCAGCCGCTTCAGGCTTTTCTTCAGCTCCTTGTTCAGCCCCTTCGGAGTGCAGTGGGGTGTATGGGCGCCCTTGCCCAGTATGACCACCTCGTCCCGCAGTCCGTGCCGCTCAATCCACTCCCCCAACAGTTTCTCGCTCTCGCCGCCGCGGTAGATGTAGGCCGTATCGAAGGCGTTCCCTCCGCGCTCGAGGAAATGCCCGTATATCCGGTCGGCCGCTTCGGGGCTGTCGGCGGCCATGCTGCCCATGAAGATGCGGGAGATGTCTTTGTCGATGTTGTCTATCCGGCCGTACTCCATCTGTGACTCCGTGCTGTGTTCGATAGTGTCTGTGCGCTTCAGGCTTCGCGGTCGGCTTCGTACTCCAGTCCGATTTCGGCGCGCCAGCGGTCGAGCGCCTTCATGTTGCCCAGCGTATCGTCCCAGGTCATGGCGGGCGGGGCGGCCTGGCGGTTCTCCAGGTGCGCGGCCACGGTGTCCGCCTCGATGCCGTAAAGCCAGTCGCCGGTCTCGATCTCTATCTTTTGCGCCTCGCCGCCTTTGTGAAGAAGGATGTGCACCAAGCCGCCTTCGCGCGCGGGGATCCAGGGGGAGGGGACCTCAATGTAGCCCTCCGTGCCGTAAATGCGCACGACGTTCTGCTGCGTCAGGCGCACACCCGTCGCCAGCTCCGCCAGAATGCCGCCGGGGAACTTGAGGGAGGCGATGGCCCACTCGTCTACCCCGGTCTCGCCCAGATGGCCGCAACCCTTCAGTTCGACCGGCTCGGCGAAGTCCTCGCCCCGCGCCACCCCGGCGATGAGCCGTGCCACCGAGGTGCAGTAGCACCCGACGTCCAGTATGCCGCCCCCGCCTAATTCCTTCTTGAGCAGGCGCCCGTCCGGGTTCCACCCTGTGCGGAAGCTGAACGTCGCCTGAATGGAACCGACATCCCCTATGGCGCCCTCCCGCAGCAGTCCCACCAGCCGCGCCGTCTGGGGGTGGCAGCGGTACATGAAGGCTTCCATCAGGAAGACATCGTTGTGCCGGGCGGCCTCCACGATGTCGGCCGCCTCGGCGTGATTGATGGCCAGCGGTTTCTCGCACAGAATGTGCTTGCCCGCCTCGGCCGCCGCCACGGCCCATTCGGCGTGGAAAGGGTGGGGAGTGGCGATGTAAACTGCCTCAACGTCGGCGTTGTCCAGAAGGGCGTCGTAGCCGGCGTGCCGGTGGGCCACGTTGAACTCGTCGCCGAATTCCTCAGCCGTCTCGCGGCGCCGACTGCCGACCGCCACGAGCCGGCCCGTCCGGGAGTGCGCGAGCCCACGGGCGAACTGGTGCGCGATGCTGCCCGTGCCGATGATGCCCCAGCGAAGCTCATCCGTCATGTTCTCTCTCCGGTCTCTTCCGCGGGTAATGTGGAGTGGCAAGAGGGTAAACGTCGTACCCGGTGGACGCAAGGTCCGGTGGCCCTTTACCGAGCCGCGGGGTTGACA
This sequence comes from Candidatus Brocadiia bacterium, assembly GCA_046483385.1. GTDB lineage: Bacteria > Planctomycetota > Brocadiia > SM23-32 > SM23-32 > B1Sed10-231. The sequence continues at coordinate 16,051 of JAWODG010000056.1, forward strand.
ACAGGCCGGGCCCCGGGCAGTCTCTTGCCATCGCTGTCCGCCCAGGAAAAGGATGTAAAGAACTGTGGGAACCACTGAGACGGAGCGACAGCTCGTCGCGTTGCCGCGCGGTAAGGGCAGAGTCTACCTGAACTGGCGGTTGCTCCCCGAGGACGACCCCCGGGAGGCGTTCCACGTCGAGCGGCGGTTCGGCGAGGGCCCCTGGCAGCAGATAACGAAGGCACCGGTCACTGAGGCCACGGAGTTCACGGACACTCCGGAGCCGGCAGGGCTCTACCGCTACCGGGTGGTCAGCGCGCGTGGGCCGTCCCGGGCGGTGTCGATGGACACCACGCTGCCGGCGACGAACCTGGCCGTCGAGTTCGCTCTCGTGAGAGCACCGTCGCTGAAGCGCGTGCGCATGGCCGTCGGGGACCTTGACGATGACGGGCGCTGCGAGTTTCTCGTGCTCGACGGGAAGGACGGTCGGCTGGTGCTCACCGCCTACACTTTAGATGGGGAGGTAATGTGGGAGGCCGAGACCGGCCTGCCCGCCGCCGGCGGCTGGGACGGCCGCTCGTGGCACGTGCCGTTCATGGCACGGGACGTCAACGACGATGGCCGCACGGAGGTCGTCTTCCACACCGCCGGTGAGGACGGCTTTGAAGGTGATTACTACGAACGGGGAGAGCCCCATGAGCGACTGGTCGCCGTGGACGGGCAAACCGGCGAGACGGTCTGGCAGGCCCCGTGGCCGGGCACTCATCCGCGGGTCATGCTCAACGTCGGCCGTTTGCGGGGCGACCACGGTGCGCCGTCGGTCGTTGTGGTGGACGGCACGTACGGCGACGAACTCGTGACCGCCGTGGACGGCGCGACCGGACAACTCCAGTGGCAGGTGCGCCAGGAAAGGCCGGCCGGGCACAACGTAGACATCGGCGACGTGGACGATGACGGCCGCCAGGAAGTCATTGTGGGGGGCGTCTGCTACCGGGGCGACGGCACCGTGCTGTGGCAGGCCGAGCCGTTCGGACATACGGATGTGTCCAAGCCGGCCCGGTACCTGCCGGACCGGCCCGGCCTGCAGACGCTCTTTCTGGTCGAAAGCCACAACCCGGGCGTCTACCTCGTGGACCAAGGGGGACGCACGATCTGGCAGGAGCCGTTCGGCCACGCGCACTGGTGCTGGATCGGGCGCCACGAAGGCTGCGGGGACACGCTGATGATCCACGCTGCCGAAAAGGGCGAGCGGGAGTACTTCCCGGTCTACTACCCGGACGGACGCGTGCTGGGCGAGTTCACCCGCTGGCAGGCCCACCACTACGCGGCGGTCGGCTGGCGGGCCGACGGCTGTACGGCCTTTATCAACAGGGGCCGCCAGGCGATAGTCGGGCTCGACGAACGGCTCGACGAGTATCCCCTGCCCGGCGCCGAGCTGCCCACGGGCACGCGGCTGAAGGACCGGAATCACGTCTGCCTCGACATCGTCGGGGATTACCGCGAGGAATACGTCGGGGTGGACTACGAGAAGGGAACCCTGTTCGTGGCGGCGAACCCGCAGCCGGCCCGTCGCCGGGCGCCCTCACCCAACGAGGACCCGGCCTACCGCCGCGAGCGAAGCCAGTTCGGCACGGGCTACTACACCTACCTCTGCCCGCCGGCCCCGTGAGGGCACCGCCACAGATCACCCCAGCACTTCCATGACCAGCACGGTCTGGTCGTCCTCCTGCGGCACGTCCCCGCTGTGCTCGGCTACGGCCCGCAGGATCAAGTCGGGCAGCGCCGCCGCCGGGAGGTCCGATCGCTGCACGAGCAACTCGTGAAGCCGACCGATACCGAAGACCTCCTGCCGTTCGTTCATCCGTTCGATGATGCCGTCCGTGCAGAACACCAGCCGATCACCCGGTTCAAGTCGGGCGCAATGTGCCTGGTAGTCAAAACCACGACTGATTCCCGCGACCAGCCCCGTTTCGCCGTCGAGTTCCTGAATGGCCGGGTTGCCGGAGCGCAGCAGAAGAGGCAAGGGCTGGTGTCCCGCGTTCACGTAACACAGGGTGCGCGCCTCAACGTCGTAGAGCGCGAACAGCACCGCCGCAAAGCTGTCCGGTGGCGTGAACTGCTCCAGAACCTCGTTGACCCGGCGGACGAAGTGCTCCGGCTGCAGTTGCCCGTCGTCGGACAACTCGAAAGTAGTTTTTATGATGCCCGTGACGAAGGCGCTGGCCATGCCGTGGCCGGAGGCGTCCGAGAACAACACGGCAAGGCCGCGGTCTCCGACACGCTTCAGGTCGTAATAATCTCCGCCGACGGCCATCTCCGGCACGTAGGTGTGGAAGACGTGAACATCGTTCGGGAACGGCTGTTCGGGTTCCTTGGGGATGAACATCCGCTGGACGCGTCGGGCCCGGCGCAGGTCGGACTGGATGCGGTTCATCGCGTCCATAAGCTCTTCGTTCCGCAGTTCCAACTGCCGCGCCTGGTACTCCTTGTCATACTGGACGGCCCCCACTGTCTCGAAGAGGATGAGAACCAGCGCGCCGACGAAGACCGCCAGCACGACGTCAATGTAGAGGGCGACTCGGAGCGGCCAGCCGAGCCACATCACCAGCAGAGTGGGCAGCAGGAAGAGCACGACGGCCGCCAGGGCGTAGCGCGGCGCCGCGTGGAAGAAAGCCCTGTGGTCGTCCAGCCGGGAGACCTTCTGCGCATACCAGGTCACAGCCCGGGAAAAGGTGAGTGGGCAGTAGGAGTTGCGCAGCGCGAGGCGGCCCTCATCGGGATCAAACTTGACGTCGGTGCATGAGACGTGCAGCCCCTTTTCGGACAGTACGGCCTCCCAAACTTTCGGCCGCCCAAGCACGCGCGAGAGGGGCCCGGGACCCCTGTCGCTCAGAAGGCGGCGAACCGACCAGACGGTCACGAGCACGTCATGCACCTGGTTGGATTCCAGGTCGGTGTCGAGCAGGAGCTCTCGGACCCCGATCCCACGGAGGAAGGTGGCCAGCCGGGAGAAGGGCCCCATCTGCTCTTGCCCCGTCTCGATCAGAAGTGTACGTCCTGACGCATCCGTCGTGAAGGCCACCTCTGACTCGAAAGAGAGCATACCCCGTGCGGCGGGAAAGATGTTGTCCTCCAGCGTCGTGCAGAACCAGTCCATTTCGCGACCGAGGGGGGAAAGCCGCAGCCTCAGGCGCGAGAGAAACATGTCCGCCGCTGAAGCAACCTGCGGACGCACCCGGTCGGGCACTGTGGTCTGCTCGGCGATGGTGCTCTGGCCGGCTTTGCGCATTTGAGTCCCCCGTAGCTCCTCTCGGCACGCGGTCACGCCGGGGCCGACGGCAGCGTGTCCCCTCACATACATGATACGAGTTCGTGCCCTGGGGGACAACGCAGTCGGAACGGGCGCCCGTTGCGCGGGCGAACGGGCGGCAAATGGCTTGACATCAGGCAAAGGATGTGATTTATTGGTACTTGTGCAGGTATTCGTAGCTTTGCGACTGGGGGCGATCCCGCTGGGGGGCTTCCCTGCCCGAGTTGAGCGCATCTTGATGATCTCTTTTCTGAAGGGGGGCGAAGCGATGCTCTTAGTACGAGGTAGGGCCATTGTACTGCTCTTGTGCGCTGTTCTGCTGACCGTTGCTGTGGGTTGTGCCGCATGCTGGGAGGAAGCGGAGGCATCCGAGGGGGCGACGACCATGGCCGCCGAGCCGGCGCCGCCGGCCCCGGCCAACGAGCCGATGGAACCCGAAGCCGCGCCGCCGCGGGTTGTCACGGTGAACCAGCCGTTGCTTCTGGAGAAGGAGGGGCCTTCCGAGGTGAGCGTGGGGCAGTCTTTCACCTATCGCATCCACGTCACCAACCAGACCGACCAGACGTTGGATGAGGTGGAGGTCGTGGACCGGCTGTCGCCCGACTTCAGGATGACCGACAGCACACCGGCCGCTTCCGGGACCGAGGGCGACATGGTCCACTGGATGGTGGGTTCCCTGGAAGCAGACCAGACGAAGACCATCAGCGTGACGGGCGTGGCGACCTCGCGAGGAATGGTCACGCACTGCGCCACGGCAAGCTACAAGATGCCCGTCTGCTTGAGCGTGGCAGTCGTCGAGCCGTCGCTGGGCCTGACCGTTGCATCCCCGGCGCGGTCGGTCTTCTGCGACCCGATCCCCGTGGAATACACCGTCACCAATACGGGCACCGGGACGGCCAACGACGTGCGTGTGACGAGCGAACTGCCCGCCGGGCTGGTGACGCTCGACGGCAGCCGGACCGTCGCCCTCGACGCGGGTGATCTTGAAGAAGGCGAGTCCAAAGAATTCGAGGTGAGCCTGGAGGCCGTCCGGACCGGGCAGTACAACATCCCGGCCACGGCGATGGGAGAGGGTGATCTTCAGGAGGACTCTCAGACTTCGACCGCCGTGCGACGCCCCGCGCTGGCAATCAGCAAGACCGGGCCCGAACAGCGCTACGTCGGACAGCGCGTGAGCTACCAGATCACCGTGAGGAACACCGGCGATTGGGTGGCCCGGGACACCGTGGTCGAGGACACCGTGCCCGACGGTCTCGAACTCGTCAGCGCCACGGATGAAGGCACCATGGCCGATGGAAGGGTCCGCTGGGAACTGGGCGCACTCGATCCCGACGCCGAGCGTCAGGTCGGAGTCACCTACAACGCGGAGGAAATCACCACGGCCACAGCGCGAGTTATGGCCGAGGCCTACTGCGCGGACGCGGTGACGGCGTCGGTCGAGACGGTCGTCGCCGGCATCCCGGCCCTCCTGCTCGAGGTCATCGACGTGGAGGACCCGATAGCTCTGGGTGATGAGGAGCACTACCAGATCACGGTCACCAACCAGGGTTCGAGGGCGGCCGAGAATATCCAGATCGTGGCCACGTTGGAGGACACCATGGAGTATGAGTCCTCGACGGGCGCGACCGAGGGGACGCTGCGCGGACAGCAGGTGACGTTCAGCCCGCTGGCCAGGCTTGCCCCCGGAGACGAGGCCGAGTGGCACGTGACGGTGCGCGCCGTCCGGGCCGGAGACGTCCGGTTCACGGTCAGGATGACCAGCGAGACGTTGACGCGACCGGTGCAGGAAACCGAAGCCACCACGTTCTACGACTGAACGTGATGGGAACGTGACTCGCGGGCAGGCCGGGTTTTTCCCGGCCTGCCTTTTTTATGCCGGGCGAGCGAACAGCGACTTGCCGCGTCGGGTGCGGGCCGCTAACCTGACAAGGTGGGGATTCTTCAGGAGGAGGAGTCATGATTGCCGCGTTCAGCGTGGTGCCGGTCGGCAGCGGCACCGAACTGAAGGAACAGATCGCCGAGGTGCTGCAAGTCGTCGACGAGTCCGGGCTGCCGTACCGCCTCAACGCCATGACGACCGAAATAGAGGGCGAATGGGACGAGGTGATGGAGGTGGTGCGGGAGGCGCACGAGGTGGGCCGCAAGTTCACCGGCCGCGTCCTGACCCACATCTCCATCGATGACCGCGAGGGCGCCACCGGCCGGATCGAAGGCAAGGTCAGCGACGTCGAAGAGGTCACCGGGAAGAAGATGGAAAGGAAGCCCTGAATGGCACGGCAGGACAGAGTGGGCAAGATCGACCTGCGGACGTTCGAGTCGTTCCTCATGCCCCGGCTGGGCGTCGAGAGTGATCGGGTGCGGATCGGCCCGCGCACCGGCATCGATGCGGCCGTCTTCGACGTGGGCGACCGGAGCATCGTCATTGCCGAGGACCCCATCTTCCCGGCCGTCGGCCTGCCGCTGGAGACGTTCGGCTGGTTCACCATGCACATCGGCGCCAGCGACGTGGCCGTGCTGGGCGTCCGCCCCGAGCTGGCCACCTACTCCCTGCTGATGCCGCCCGGCACGCCGGATGAGGACTTCGAGGTCATCGTCGAGTCCATACATCGGGCGGCGGTTGAGTTGGACGTTACCATCGTCGGTGGCCATACCGGCTACTACCCGGTGGTCACGGTGCCCATAATCGGCGGCATAACGGTGATGGGCATCGCCGAGCCGGCGGAGGTGATCAGTCCGGGTGGCGCCCGAGCGGGGGACGTGGTGCTTATGACCAAGGGGCCGGCCATCGAGGCGACGGGGCTGCTGGCCACCCTCTACGAGGACGAACTGCGCGAGGCCCACGGCGATGCCCTCACGGAGGCGGCTCTGGCCCGTTGCGGCGAGATTACGGTGGTCGTGGACGCGCTGACCGCCGCCGAGGCGGGGGCCGTCACCGCCATGCACGATGCCACGGAAGGCGGCGTGCTGGGCGGCCTGTGGGAGATGGCCGAGGCCGCCGGCGTGGGGATGGAGGTCGACGCGTCCGCGATGCCGTGGCCGGAGGACGTCGATGCGCTCTGCCGGACGCTGTCGATTGACCCGCTGGCGGCCATCGCGGAGGGGACATTGCTGATTGCGGTGCCCGAGGAGGATGCGCCCGCGGTAATAGGCGCATTGGCGGGGCTGGACATCCCCTGCACGCAGATTGGCCGCATCATCCCTGAAGCAGGGCGCCGCGTCATAACCCGGCGGGACGGCACGGTGGAGGAACTGGCCGTGCCGGAGGAGGACCCCTTCTGGCCGGCGTTCTTCGCGGGGGTGGAGAAGCTGGAGGAGAGCGCGTGAAGACGAAGGCCGACTATAGCCTCTACCTCGTCGCCGTGCCGCAATACTGTGCCGGGCGTCCCGTGGAGGACGTTGTCTCGGCCGCGGTGGACGGAGGTGTGACGCTGGTGCAATTGCGCGACAAGGAGTGCACCACGCGTGAATACGTCGATCTCGCCCTGCGCCTGAAGGCGCTGCTGAGACCGCACGGACTGCCGCTCATTGTCAACGACCGCGTTGACGTGGCCCTGGCCGTCGATGCGGAGGGCGTGCATCTGGGACAGGCCGACATGCCGCCCGCTCTGGCGCGGGATTTGATGGGGCCCGAGGCCATCATCGGGCTTTCCGTGGACTCGCACGAGCAGGCCATGGAGGCCGAGACGCTCGACGTGGATTATATGGGGGTGGGTCCGGTATACTCCACCTCCACGAAGGCGGACACCGCCCCGGAATGGGGACCGGAGGGGCTTGAGACGTTTCGGCCGGAGTCCCGCCACGTGCTCGTGGGCATCGGCGGCATCGACGCCGAGAACGCGGCGGACGTCATGCGCGCCGGTGCCGACGGCGTGGCCGTGGTCTCGGCCATCTGCGGCGCCGACGACCCCCGCCGGGCCGCCTCAGAACTCCGCCGCGCAGTAGAAGCGGGGCGACGTCGCCGCTGAGGCGTTCGGACTGCGCACATCATACACTTTCAGGAGCTACCGGAATGTCCGAAAGCATTGAGGAAGTGGAACGGTGGAGCACGTTTGAGTTGGCTGTGCATGCGCCCGTCTCGGGCAACCCGTTCGTGGACGCGGACTTCGGCGCCGTTTTCAGTCACGGCCACCGGAGCGTCGAGGTGGACGGTTTCTACGATGGGGACGAGACCTTCCGCGTGCGCTTCATGCCGGACGTGGAAGGGGAGTGGCGCTACGAGACGCGCAGCAACGTGGATGAGCTTGCCGGGCGGACCGGCTCCTTCAAATGCACGCCGGCGACCGGTGACAATCACGGCCCCGTGCGGGTGGCGGATAAGTATCACTTTGCCTACGACGACGGCACGCCCTTCTATCAGATCGGCACCACGTGTTACGCCTGGGTGCACCAGGGCACCGAACTGGAGGAGCAGACGCTGGAGACGCTGCGCGACGCGCCGTTCAACAAGCTCCGCATGTGCGTGTTCCCCAAGGACTATACCTACAACAAGAACGAACCGGAGCTCTATGCGTTCCAGCGGACGGACGGCGGGGAATGGGACTTCACGCGTTTCGACCCCGTCTTCTGGCAGCATTTGGAGAAGCGCGTCGGGCAGCTAATGGAGCTGGGCGTGGAAGCGGACATCATCCTGTTCCACCCCTACGACGGGGGGCGCTGGGGTTTCGACCGGATGGACGCCGAGACCGACGACCGCTACCTGCGCTACGCCGTGGCCCGCCTGGCCGCCTTCCGCAACGTCTGGTGGTCGATGGCCAACGAGTTCGACATCATGTCCACCAAGAGCATGAGCGACTGGGACCGCTTTTTCCGCATAGTGCAGGAGAGCGACCCCTACCAGCACCTCCGTTCCGTCCACAACTGCCGGGAGTTCTACGACCACGGCAAGCCGTGGGTGACCCACTGCAGTGTGCAGAGTTCGGAACTCGGACGGGTCAGGCACTGGCGGGAGCGTTACGGCAAACCCGTCGTCGTGGACGAGTGCTGCTACGAGGGCAACGTCCGTCAGAACTGGGGCAACATCAGTGCTCGGGAGCTTGTGCACCGGTTCTGGCTGGGCACCGTCGGAGGCGGCTACGTGGGCCACGGGGAGACCTACCTGCATCCCGACGACATCCTGTGGTGGTCCAAGGGCGGCGTGCTGCACGGCGACAGTCCGTCCCGCATCGCCTTCCTGAAGGACATCCTCGAAGACGGCCCGGCGTGCGGATTCGAACCCGTCCCCGGCGGCGTGGCCAAGGGGCAGGAATACTACCTGTTTTACTTCGGCGTGCGCCAGCCGGCCGAGTACGCCTTCGAGCTGCCGGAGGAGCACGAGTACAGCGCGGAAGTCATCGACCCGTGGGAGATGACGATCGGCAACTGAAGCAGGTACAAGAATCCGAGCAGCTATTATGGACGCCTATGGTAAACTTGATATCAATAAATGGGAAGAGACGGCAGCTCTTGAGATGGGACATGTATGGTTTACAAATTGCGCTTCACTGTACGAGCACCTCGTAAGTGTCAAGATGAACCAGATCGAGAACAAACGATTACGAATCGGTATGATGTCATTGAGGCAACAACTCTA
>JAWODG010000085.1:0-10675 GCA_046483385.1 Candidatus Brocadiia bacterium
TCTATCAACTATCAACCAGCAACTATCAACTGCCGGTCGGCGGCGAGCAGGAGCAGGAGCACGAGTGAGAGCACGAGGGCAAGTGAGCATGTCTCTCCCCCGTACGTCATCTGTGTAATCTGCGCAATCTGCGGATTGCTGTTGGAAGGCCGAGCCTCCTTCGTTCGCCGTCCGGCGAACTACGGAGCCCAAGGGACGACGACGAGCCTCCTCCGCCAAGGCTTCGGAGCCCAGGGGTCGAGCCTCCTCCGCGCGAGGCTACGGAGCCCCAGGGACGAGCCTGCTTCGTTCGCCGCATGGCGAACCTCGCAGCCCGGGGAACCAGGACGATGGTCGTTCCGCCTGGGCCACCTCGGTGCGGGCGGGGCCGGACCCAACCGCCGCGTTGCACGGCCAGTCGCGCCGAGTTCTCAACAAGCAACTATCAACCAGCAACTGCCGTCCTCCGTGGCCTCCGTGCCTCCGTGGTTCGCCTTCGCCTTTCCCGGCACGGCCCCAAACTTGAGGCTGAGGCCCTTCTGCGGTAGGATAGACGATGCAGGACCCCTCCTTGACGAGTTTCTTTTCAGGGATATCGTTGCCCCATGACTGACAACGGTTCCGTCGGCATTGTGGAAACGAAGCACTGGCGCTTCGCCGAGCCGCCGGACGAACTGGAACTGCGCAGCGGGGCCAGGCTCGGCCCCATCGACGTGGCCTACGAGACCTACGGCGAGCTGACCCCCGAGCGCGACAACGCCGTGCTGATCTGCCACGCCCTCAGCGGCGATGCGCACGTGGCCGGCCGCCACTCGCCCGACGACCCCAAGCCCGGCTGGTGGGACGTGATGGTGGGGCCGGGCAAGGGCATCGACACCGACAGGTACTTCGTCATATGCAGCAACTGCATCGGCGGGTGCAAGGGCAGCACGGGCCCCTCCAGCACCAACCCCGAGACGGGGCGGCCCTACGCGCTGGACTTCCCCATGGTGACCATCAAGGACATGGTCCGCGTGCAGCAGGCGCTGGTGAGGGAGCACCTGGGCGTGGAGCGGCTGCTGTGCGTGACCGGCGGCTCGATGGGCGGCATGCAGGTGCTGCAGTGGGCCATCGACTACCCGGAGATGGTGGCAAGCGCCGTGCCCATCGCCACCAGCAGCCGGCTGAGTGCCCAGGGGATCGCGTTCGACGAGGTCGGGCGGCAGGCCATCTACAGTGACCCGGACTGGAACGAGGGCGACTACTACGGCGGTGAGCCGCCCAAGCGCGGCCTGGCCGTGGCGCGGATGGTGGGCCACATCACCTACCTGAGCGACAGCTCGATGCGTGAGAAGTTCGGCCGCAACCTGCAGGACAGGGAGGAGGTGGGCTACGACTTCGGGCCGCCCGACTTCCAGGTGGAGAGCTACCTGCGCTACAAGGGCGGCAGCTTCGTGGAGCGGTTCGACGCCAACTCCTACCTCTACATCACCAAGGCGATGGACTACTTCGACCTGCGGGCGGACTACGGGTCGCTGATCAACGCCTTCCGCGACGTGAAGAGCCGCTTCCTGGTCATCAGCTACAGCGGCGACTGGCTGTTCCCCACCTACCAGTCGAAGGAGCTGGTGAGGGCGCTGCAGGCCAACGGCGTGCTGACCACCTTCTGCGAGCTGGAGTCGGAGTACGGGCACGACGCGTTCCTGCTGGAGGACGAGCAGCTCAGCCAGGCGATCCGCGAGTTCCTGCGCCACACCCAGGGCGCCGTGCGCCGAGAGAGCCCCACGGAGGAGTGAACGCCATGCCGGTCCGGCTGGACTACCAGATGATAGAGGAATACGTGCCGGACGGGGCCGCGGTGCTGGACCTCGGCTGCGGCGACGGCACGCTGCTCGGCCAGCTCATCGAGGAGAAGGGCTGCTCCGGGATAGGCGTGGACAACGACCTGGCGCAGGTCCACCGCTGCATCGCCCGCGGCGTGCCCGTCTACCACGGGGACATGCTGGAGGCGATGGAGATGTTCGAGGAAGGGCGGTTCGACTGCGTGGTGCTCAGCCAGACGCTTCAGCAGACGCCCCAGCCGGACCGGGTCGTGCAGGAGATGCTGCGGGTGGGCCGGCGGGCGATCATCAGCTTCCCCAACTTCGCCCACTGGCGGGTGCGCTGCAAGTTCGTGTTCACGGGGCGGATGCCGGTCACGGGGGTGCTGCCCTACACGTGGTACGAGACGCCGAACATTCACCTGCTGACCATCAAGGACTTCCTGGACTTCTGCCGCGAGCAGGGGCTGAGGGTCCTCGACACGATCTACCTCTCGCCCGGCTACAAGGTCCTGCCGGGCTTTCTGGCCAACCTGACGGCGAGTCTGGCCATCTTCGTCGTCGAACGCGAGGCGGAAGGGGGCAGCGGATGAGCGCCGCATCGGACGACATGTCGGAGAAGGCGACCGAGATTCTGGACAGGCTGGAGGGGGAGCATCCGGACGCGCGCATCTATCTGGACTACGACTCGCCCCTGCAGCTTCTGGTGGCCACAATACTGGCCGCCCAGTGCACGGACGAACGGGTCAACGAGGTAACGCCCGAGCTTTTCGAGCGCTACCCGACGGCGAAGGCTCTGGCCGAGGCCGACGAAGAGGAAATGCAGGAGATTGTCAGGTCCACGGGCTTCTACCGGCAGAAGACCGAGCGGGTGCAGGAGTGCTGCCGCATCATCGCCGAGGAGTATGATGGCGAGGTGCCGGCCGACCTGGACGCGCTCACGGAGATGCCCGGCATCGGGCGCAAGACGGCCAACGTGGTGCTGGGCAACGCGTTCGACCGGCAGGCGATTGCCGTGGACACGCATGTGCAGCGTGTAGCTACTCGGCTGGGGCTGGCCGAGGGCAGCAACGCGGACAAGATCGAGTCGCAGCTCTGCGAGGTGATTCCGGAGGAGCGCTGGACGCGCGCCACGCAACTGCTCACCACGCACGGGCGCCGCATCTGCACGGCGAAGAATCCGGACTGCGAGAGTTGCCCGGTCAGCGGCCTGTGTGACTACTACGCGGAGAACGTCGCCGGCTGAGCCGGCAGTGCAATGGAACCCTCCCCCGCCACCAACAGCGGCCTGAAGCGTTACCGCATCACCGTCCGCGGACGCGTGCAGGGCGTCGGCTTCCGTCCGACCCTCTACCGCGCGCTGACCGAGCGCGGCTGCTCCGGCAGCATCTGCAACACCCCCGAAGGCGTGGTCATTGAAGTCGAAGCGCCTCAGGAGGTCCTGCGCGAGGTCGTGGACAACTTCCGGGAGATCATCCCCGACCGGGCGCACGTCGACGAGATGAGCGTCCGGGAGGAGGAGCCCCGCGGGGAGGAAGGCTTCCGCATCGTCAGGAGCGCAGCGGAGGGGCGCAGCCTGCTGCCCATCCCGCCCGACCTGGCCACCTGCGAGGAGTGCCTGCGGGAACTGCACGACCCCGAGGACCGACGTCACCGCTACCCGTTCAACACGTGCACCGCCTGCGGGCCGCGGTTCACCATCGCGCGGGAGGTGCCGTTCGACCGCGAAACCAACGCCATGGACGAGTTTCCGCCCTGCCCGGACTGCTCGCGAGAGTACTCCGAGCCGCGGTATCGGCGCTTCCACGCCCAGACGCTTTCCTGCCCCGCCTGCGGCCCGTCGTTGAGCTTTCTTGACACAGAGGGCCGGGAGCTTGACGAACCGCTGGAGCGGACGCGGCGGATGCTGAAGGACAGCGCCATCCTGGCGATAAAGGGCGTCGGCGGCTTCCACCTGGCCTGCGACGCCACCCGGCAGGAGGTTGTTGAGCAGGTGCGTCGGCGCAAGCAGCGCCCCGCGAAGCCGTTCGCCATAATGGCGCGGGACCTTGACACGTGCCGCCAACTGGCACATGTGTCGGAGGCGGAGACGGACCTGCTCACCTCCGCGCAGACGCCCATCGTGCTGCTGCGCAAGCGGGCGGATTCGCCGGTCTGCGACGCCGTGGCGCCGGGCCTGGCCGACGTCGGCATCATGCTGCCCTACACGCCGCTCCACACGATGCTGTTCGAGGGCGATGACATGCCGCCCGCGCTGGTTATGACGAGCTGCAATCGCTCGGAGGAGCCCATCGCGCTGACCGCCGAGCACGTGCTGGGCGAGCTGAGCGACATCGTTGACGGGGTGCTGACCCACGACCGGACCATCGTGAACCGATGCGACGACTCGGTCGTCGCCTGCTTCAACGGGGAGCCGCTGCCCATGCGGCGCTCGCGGGGTTACGTGCCGGAGCCGGTCATCCTCGAGACCGACGGCCCCCCTCTGCTGGCCACCGGCGCCATGCTGAAGAACGTCTTCGCGCTGACCAGCGGGCGACGCGTGTTCCTGTCGCAGCACATCGGTGACGTCTCGGACGCGGACAACGCGGCGCACTTCGCCCGGGCGTTCCGGGACTTCTCCCGCCTGCTGCGGGTGGAACCGACGGCCGTCGTCTGCGACCTGCACCCGGACTACCCGACCACGGACTTTGCCCGCCGCTACTGCCGCGAGCGCGGGCTGCTGCTGATGCAGATGCAGCAGCACCACGCCCACATCGTCTCGTGCCTGGCCGAGAACCACCGCGACGGGCCGGTCATCGGCGTGAGCTGGGACGGCACGGGCTACGGCGGCGACGGGGCCATATGGGGCGGGGAGTTCATGATCGCCGACCGGCGCCGCTACGAACGTCGACAGCATTTTTCCTACGTGCCGATGCCCGGCGGCGAGCAAGCCGTCTGGCACCCCACCCGGATGGCGCTGGCCCATCTGGCCCGATCGCTCGGGCCCGAGGAGGCGCGGGCCCGCATGGGACCCGTGATGGGCGAGCAGCGGTGCGCGCTGGCGCTCCGGGTCATGGAGCAGGAGGAGTTCTCACCGCCGACATCCAGCGCCGGGCGCCTGTTCGACGCCGTGGCGGCCCTGCTGGGCATCCGCGTCGAGGCCACCTACGAGGGCCAGCCCGCGTGCGAACTGGAAGCCGCCTGCGAGGGCACCGCCGACACCCGCTACTCGTTCGATTACGACGGAGACGAAATACTGCTTGAGGGGCTGTGGCGTGGCATCTGCCGCGACCTGGATGAGGACGTGCCGGCCGGCCGCATCGCCGCGCGGTTCCACAAAACCATGGCGGATGTTATGCTGGAGACATGCCGCCGGGTGCGCCGGGAGACTGGACTGGAGACGGTGGCGATGTCCGGAGGCGTGATGCAGAACCGCACGCTGCTGGGCCTGGCGGTGCCGGCGTTGCGCGAAAACGGCTTCGAGGTGCTCCTGCAGACTGTGGTGCCGCCGAACGACGGCGGCATCTGCCTGGGCCAGGCCGCGTGGGTCTACGCCCGAATGGACGGCTCCGGGTGATTCTGGCGTCGAGATTGAACCACGAAGGTCACGAAGACCACGAAGACGGCAGAGAAGAACGAAAGATCGGCAAGAAGGCCGTTGAGAGTTGCAGGCATGTCGTTTTCCTTCGTGCCCTTCGTGTCCTTCGTGGTGAACAAAGCCGATAGCGACGGACCGAAAGGTTCTGGTTTAGCGGGTGAGATGTGACATGTGTTGGGCGATTCCGGCACAGATAATCGAAGTGGACGGCCCGGTGGGCAAGGTGGAACTTGCCGGCACGGTGCGTGAGGTGGGGCTGCGCCTCATCGAAGAGCCCGAGGTGGGCCAATACGTGCTGGTGCACGCCGGGTTCGCCATCCAGAAGGTGGACGAGCAGGAGGCGCTGGAGACGCTGGAGCTGTTCCGGGAGATGATGACCGAGACCGGTGAGGCTGATGAAGTTCGTTGACGAATTCCGCGACCCCGATGCCGCGCGAGCCCTGGCCGAACGCATTCGACGCGCGGCCGACGGTGCCCCCACGATGCGCTTCATGGAGGTCTGCGGCGGCCACACGATGGCCATCCACCGGTTCGGCATACCCCACCTGCTGCCGGACAACATCGAACTGCTCAGCGGGCCCGGCTGTCCCGTCTGCGTGACGCCTTCGACCTACATCGACCGGGCCATAGAACTGGCAGAGCAGGACGCGGAGCGCCCGGTCACTCTGACGACGTTCGGCGACCTGTATCGCGTCCCCGGCGGTTCCGAATCGCTGGAGGACGCCGCCGGGCGCGGCCTCGACGTCCGCATTGTCTACTCCCCTCGGGACGCGCTGAAGACGGCCGCCGAGAACCCCGGCCACGACGTGCTGTTCCTCGGCGTGGGCTTTGAGACGACCGTTCCGACCGTGGCCGCCACCATCATGGAGGCACGGGCCGAGGGGCTGAGCAACTTCCGCGTCCTCAGCGGCCACAAGACCATGCCGCAGGCGCTGCGCGCCCTGATGGAGGCGCCGGAGGTGGCGCTGCACGGCTTTCTGCTGCCGGGCCATGTCTCGACCATATCCGGGCCGGAGCCCTACCGCTTCCTGCCGCGGGAGTTCGGTACGGCCTGCTGCGTGACCGGCTTCGAGCCGAGCGACATCCTGCAGGGCGTGCTGGCGCTGACCGAACAGGTGGCGGAGGAGCGACCGACCGTGGAGAACCGCTACCGCCGGGCCGTCCACGCGGACGGCAATCCGACGGCCCGACGCGTGGTGGAGACGGTCTTCGAACCGGCGGACAGCCAGTGGCGCGGGCTGGGCATGATCCCGGACAGCGGACTCGACGTGCGCGAGGAGTGGCGCGACCACGCGGTGGACCCGCCCGACCCGGCCGCCCCG
The DNA here is from genome assembly GCA_046483385.1 of Candidatus Brocadiia bacterium. Lineage (GTDB taxonomy): Bacteria > Planctomycetota > Brocadiia > SM23-32 > SM23-32 > B1Sed10-231. The sequence continues at coordinate 6,678 of JAWODG010000085.1, forward strand.
TCGGTCGAGCACGACCGCTGCCTCTGCACTCAGGTGCTGCGCGGCGTGGCCCGCCCCACCGACTGCAGCCTGTTCGGCACGGCGTGCGTGCCCGACTCGCCGATCGGCCCGTGCATGGTCTCCAGCGAAGGGGCCTGCGCCGCATTCCACAAGTACGGGACCTGACATGAGCGACGAACGCATCAAGCTGGGCCACGGCAGCGGCGGCATCCTGACGCGGCGGCTCATCGAGGACACCTTGCTGCGTTACTTCCGCTCGCCCCGTTTGGCGGGACTGCCCGACAGCGCCCTGCTGGAGCCCTGCGACGGCCGCATCGCGTTCACCACCGACAGCTATGTGGTGGACCCCATCTTCTTCCCCGGCGGCGACATCGGCAAGCTGGCCGTCTATGGAACGGTGAACGACCTGGCCGTCGTCGGGGCGGTGCCCCGCTTCATCTCCTGCGCCCTCATGCTGGAGGAAGGACTCCCGACGGCGGATTTGGAGCGGGTGCTGGAGTCCATGCGGGAGGCGGCCGAGCAGGCGGAGGTGGAGGTCGTCACGGGCGACACCAAGGTGCTGCCGCGCGGCAAGGCGGACAAACTCTTCATCAACACGGCAGGTCTCGGCGTGGTGCGCGAAGGTGGTGCCGTCCCGGGTGGACAGCCCCGTCCTGGTGACGCTATTATAGTGAGCGGCCCGGTGGGCGAGCACGGCGCGGCCGTCGTCTCGCAGAGGGAGGGCCTGAACCTGCAGAGCAGTGTGCTGAGCGACTGCGCCCCCCTCACCTCCGTCGCGCAGACAGTGCTGGAGTCTGGCTGGCGCGTCGAGTTCATGCGCGACCTGACCCGCGGCGGATTGGCGACCGTTATGAACGAGGCCACCGCCCCGGAACGCCCCGGTGTCCTGCTGGACGAGGAGCGGATACCCGTGCGCGAGGAAGTGAGGTCCATCTGCGAGCTTTTAGGCGTGGACCCGCTGTATCTGGCGTGCGAGGGCCGGCTGGCCGCCGTCGTGGACGCCGAGAGCGCCGGGGCCGTCGTCGACGCCCTGAAGAAGACCGCGGGAGCCGAGGAAAGCCGGATGATAGGAGAAATCACGGAGGACTACCCGGGCAGAGTTGCTCTGCGCACGCGGCTGGGCACGCGACGGCTGCTGCAGATGCTCAGCGGCGAGCAACTGCCCCGGATCTGTTGAGCTGACCGGAGGACCGCCACGTTGACCGCCGACAGACCCGACGACGAGTTGATGGACCGACTGAGTGAGCACGGGCAGGAACACGTGCGGGATTGGTTCGATGACCTGACCGAAGAGGAGGCCACTCGGCTGCGGAAGCAGCTTGAGACGCTGGACTTCGGCCGACTCGAACGCTTCCGCACGTTGCTGGAGACACCCCCCACTTCCATATCCTTTGACGACGTGGAGCCGGCGCCCGTCCGCCGCCTGCCCCTGACCGAACGGCAGGAGAAGTTTGAGAACCGCGTGACGGAGTTGGGACGGCAGACGCTGGAGTCCGACCGCGTGGCAGCCCTCACTGTCGCCGGAGGACAGGGAACCCGGCTGGGATACGACCATCCGAAGGGCATGTATCCCATCAGCCCCATCGAGAACAAGAGCCTCTTCCGGCTGTTCGCCGAACAGATACTGGCCGCCCGGAACCGCTACGGCTGCGGCATGCCGTGGCTGATTATGACGGGCCACACCAACGACGAGGAGACACGCGAGTATTTCCGGGAGGAGGACTTCTTCGGGCTGGGCGAGGAGACGGTCCATTTCTTCGTCCAGAAGACGAACCCGATACTGGACGCCGACGGGCGCCTCCTGCGCGCAGAGCGGGACGATCTGCTGGTGGGTCCCGACGGCCACGGGGGGGTCTTCGACGCTCTCGCCGATGCCGGTCTGCTTGAGGTGCTGCGCGAGGGCGGACGGGACCTGATAAGCTACTTCCAGGTGGACAACCCACTGGTGACGGTGGCCGACCCGCGCTTTCTGGGGCACCACGTGAACATGAGCGCCGACTTCTCCTGCAAGGTCGTGGCAAAGCGCGACCCCGAAGAGGGGCTCGGCCTGGCGGTGCTGAAGGCCGGGCAGCCGGCCGTCATAGAGTACATCGACGTGCCCGAGGAAGTGGCGAGCGAACGGCTGCCCAACGGCAAACTCCGCTACCGCTTCGGCAGCATCGCCATCCACATCATGGACGTGCCCTTCGCGGAACGCGTGGCCGGCCTGGACAACCCGCTGCCGTGGCACATCGCCGAGAAGACCTATGAGGTCGTGGATGAGTCCGGCGAGAAGACCGAATCTCCGCCCGACGGCTGTCGCAAGTTCGAGCAGTTCGTCTTCGAGGCCCTCCCCTACGCGCAAGAGTGTGCCTTCGTCGAGGTGAGACGGGACACGGAGTTCGCCCCGGTCAAGAACGCCGAAGGCGAGGACAGCCCCGAGACGGCCCGGCACCTGATGCAACGCATGTGGGTGCACTGGCTGCAGAAGGCGGGTGCCGACGTGGAGATGCCGAAGGACTTCTCCGAGCCCCTCATCGAGATCAGCCCCCTCTACGCGAGCGACGCCGAGGAGTTGGCCGAGAAGTGGGAATCCGGCCGGCAGCCTTCCTTCCCCCTGGTTCTGGAGCCATGAGCGGCGGATTCTGCAGCACCGGACCGCGCTTCGTTTACTCCCCCGACTACTACTGCGACATCGGCGACCACGTCTTCCGGACGGGCAAGTACCGCCTGCTCTACGAACGGATGATCGAGGCCGATCTGGCGACGCCCGACGATTTCCTGAAGCCGCAAAAGGCGCCACGCGACGACCTGGAGCTGGTCCACACCCCCGAGTATCTGGACGACCTGCTGGCCGGCCGGGAGACGGCCCGCACGATGCGCAGCGAGATGCCCATCTCCGAGGAGATAGTGAGGGCGTTCGTGCTGGGCGCCGGTGGGACCATCCTGGCCTGTCGCACGGCCCTGGCCCAGAACACCTTCGCTATGAACCTGGCCGGCGGCTTCCACCACGCCTTTCCCGACTGGGCGGAGGGGTTCTGCTATATCAACGACGTGGCCGTCGGCGTGCGCAAGATGCAGCAGGAGGGGCGGGTGGAACGCGCGATGGTGGTGGACTGCGACCTGCACCAGGGCAACGGCACCGCGTGGGTCTTCCGCGATGACCCCGACGTCTTCACGTTCAGCATCCATCAGGAAAACAACTATCCCATCAAGCGCCAGAGCGATCTTGACGTGGGCCTTCCGGACTTCTGCAGCGGGAAGCGGTATCTACGGGAACTGGAGGACAACCTGCTTCCGGCGCTCGAACGGCACGATCCCGAGTTCGTGCTCTACGTGGCCGGGGCCGATCCGTCAAGGCATGACATGCTGGGCACGCTGGGGCTGGAGTTCGAGGACCTCCGCCGTCGGGACGACATGGTGCTCGGGACCTGCGCGGAGCGAGAGGTGCCGGTAACTGTCGTGCTGGCGGGCGGATACGCGGCGGACGTCAACGATACGGTGCGCATCCACGAGGGCACCGTGCGTGCAATGTTCGAGGTCTGCTGCCCGGGGGAGGAAACGCGTGGCTGAGAGCGCGCCTGCCGTCTGGCTCAGGGGTACCCGGGCTCTCGCGGGCGCGTTTCTCGACTGGGTTTTTCCCCGGCACTGCTATGACTGCGGAGAGCCCATCCACGAACCGGGCAGGAACGTGCTCTGCCCGACCTGCACGAACGCCCTGCTGGAGCGACGAATCGACCGCCACTTCTGCGCGGGCTGCGGGCTGCCGCTCCCCGGCCATGCGGACGGCGAGTCGCTCTGCCTGACGTGCATGGCCGAGGAGCGCTACTTTGACCGGGCCCGTTCGTTCTTCCCCTACGACAGCCCCATCGCACCGGTCGTGCGGGCCTACAAGTTCCGGGGCGACTTCTTCCTCGGGCCGCGCCTGCTGAAGGGCATCCTGCGCAGTGCCGGAGCGCCGCCGGACATTGAGACACCGTCCGCGGTGGTCGCCGTGCCGCTCCATCCCCGCCGCCTGC
>JAWODG010000097.1:0-12606 GCA_046483385.1 Candidatus Brocadiia bacterium
GAACGGCTGAACGTAGCCACAACGACCACAACGGACTACGCTACGTCAGGTGAGACGTGTCCCCGTTCGTCCTCGTCGTCGTCCTCGATCTCGTCCTCGTCTTTTCGAACCGCAGAGGCCGCAGAGGACGCGGAGAACGGCCAGAACTGACCACGACGACCACAGCGCACTGTGCTACGACAGGCGAGACGTGTCCCCGTTCGTCCTCGTCGTCCTCGATCTCGTCCGCGTCTTTTCGAACCGCAGAGGGCGCAGAGAACGCGGAGAACGGCTGAACGTAGCCACAACGACCACAACGGACTACGCTACGTCAGGTGAGACGTGTCCCCGTTCGTCCTCGTCGTCGTCCTCGGTCTCGTCCTCGTCTTTTCGAACCGCAGAGACCGCGGAGAAACGGCCGCAGACAAAACCACAAAGACCACGACGACCACTGCGACAGCAGACCATGTGGGGCTTTGCGGTTGGCCGGGAGAAGAGAGAGCACAACCCGGTCGTTTGCCGTAATGCCGTTCGTGGTGTTCGTAGTGGTCGTTGTGGTTAACTATGCCGTCCTCGTCCTATCGCACGGCCTCCAGCACGGCGTCGCGGCATTCCTCGCAGATGCCGTGGGAGATGGGCGGCATGGTCGGAGCGTCGAACAGCTCCAGCTCGCGGATCGCGTCCTCGGCCTCCATCCACGGCGGGACATTTATCCTCTTGCACCACGAGCACATGACCAGCATCTCACCGCCGCGAGGCGCTTCGGCGTCGAGGACCGGCACGGGATCGCGCGGCTCTTCCCGGATGGTCCGGCAGCGAAACTCGACACGGTCGTTCGGCAGCGGGACCACGTCCATCTCCATGTAGCGCCGCACGTCCGGTGAATCGCACCGATAGGGCACCCGCACCGGTTGGCCGGTCTCTCGGACGTGCCCGAGCAGCACCTCGTAGAGGTGCCGCACACCCGAATCGCAGACGTAGTCCCAAAGGGACGTGCCCACGACGCGTTCGGCTTTCTCGGCGTCCCAGTTCTCGGCGGCGAACCGGAGCCACACGCCGTTTACGAACTCGATGACGTTGTCGGCATCGATGCGATGGATGAACGTTTCGGCGCTCATGACGGTTCCCCCCTGAGGCGGCCTGTCTCCCCTCCTTGAGCGCAGCATACGCGCCGGGGATACGTGCGTCAACCGTGTTCCCCCCTCGCAGGGAGGCGGGCGTGAAGTGGGGCGGCCGTGCCCCGAGTGCGAGCCCGCCGTGGGGCATAATGCCCCGCGGGCGGGGCAGAGTGCCACGTCTGCCTCCTGCCGGGTTGGCTGCCCGCGAGCGAAATACACCTCTCGCCCCCGCCGGCTGCCCCCCGCCACGTTCCTCTCCGCCTCCAGGCCGCGCACCTGTGCCGCGCCAGACATGAGCAATCTAAATGCTTTTATGGAAAGCTTTTAGACACAGGTATCTGTGCCGGCGTGGGGCTGCAAGTATGATGACGCGGGGCTTGTCCCGTGATTACATTTCGGGATCTCAGGACCTTCGGCGGGCCCGCTGGCGTCGGATTTGCGCACTTCGTCGGTCGGCGATATTCCGGGTCGCAGTCATGGACGGACGCCGAGTACTGATAGTGGACGGCGACAGGGAAGCCGGGCTGCGGGAGGCCGAGTTCCTGGCGCGGCGCGGTTGCATCCCACAGGCCGTCGGATCTGCAGCGGAGGCGCTGGCATGTCTGGCACGACACCGTTTCGATTGCGCGGTGGTGGACGTCGAGCTGGAGGATGTCCCGGGGCTGCGTGCGATCCCCATGCTGCAGCGGCTGGCGCCCGCCCTGCCGGTTGTTGTGACGGCTGCGGAGAATACACGGGAACTGGAGGCCGAAGTACGGCGGCACGAGGTCGTCTACTACTACTTGAAAACTTTCGACCGTGCGGAGCTTTGTCAGGCGGTTGAGAGCGCCGCGGGGGGTGGCCACATGAGCGAGAGACCGACGATTCTGGTTGTGGATGATGATCGGGACTATCAGGCCGCCATGCGCCAGTTGCTGGAGGCGGCCGACTACGAGGTGGTATCGGCGCACACCAAGGACGAGGGGCTGGCGGCGCTGAAGCAGGCCGATCCGGCCCTGATCATACTGGACATCATGATGACGAAGGCGACCGACGGGTTCCACTTCCTCTATGAGATGAAGTCCGAGGCCGGCGGCGAACTGCCCCCCGTGCTGTCGGTGAGCTGCGTCTCGGAGAAGACGGGCTACCAGTTCTCGCCGACCACTGACGAGGATTACTTCCCGGTAGAGGACTTTCTGGAAAAGCCCGTGGATCCGTCCGAACTGCTTAGACACCTGGAGAGATTGTTGGCGGAACACCGGCCGTCGAGTTCGAGTGCGTGAGAGCGGACGTGGATTATGCCGCAAAGCGACCAAGGCCCACAAGGCGGCGACGGGCACACACCGGTGGTTCTGGTGGTGGATGACGAGGAGGCCATGCGCGATTCCTGCGAACAGGTGCTGACGCGCGAGGGGTTCGAGGTGGTCACCGCCCCCGGCGGCCGGGGCGCCCTCGAGGCCATGAGCCGCAAAAAGCCCGACGTGATGCTGGTGGACCTGAAGATGCCCGGCATGTCGGGGGAGGAGTTCCTGGCCGAGGCGCGCAAGATAGACCCCGAGGTCGTGGCCGTGGCCATCACCGGCTATCCGACGCTGGGCGCGGCGATAGACGTGATGAAGGGCGGCGCCTATGACTTCCTGCCCAAGCCGTTCAAGGCGGAGGAACTGCGCATGATCATGGACCGGGCGGTGGAGAAGAGGCGCCTGGCCCTGGACGTGGCGGCCGGTGAACGCGAGAGGCAGCGGATGCACGACAACTTCGCCGCCATGGTGGCTCATCAGCTCAAGGCCCCGGCCGCCTCCCTGAAGGAATGCCTGGATACGGCGCTGGCCACTCTGGGCGAGGGAGCCTCCGCCGGATGCCGCGACCTGATACGGCGGGCGGCCGCCAAAGCGGGACTGCTGCTGGACCTGATGGAGGACTGGCTGACCCTCGCGCGCGTCGAGTCCCGTGGCGTGGACGTCGACGAGCAGAGGGTCGAGGTCGGCCCCATCCTCCGAGCCGCGATCACCGCCGCACGCGAGAATCCCGATCGCAACGACGTCGCCGTCGAGTTGAACGAACCGGGAGAACCGGTACGACTGCGCGGCGACGCCGAAGCCCTGCGCGAACTGTTTTTCAACCTCGTGGACAACGCTATGCGCTATACGCCGGACGGTGGGCGGGTACACGTCGAACTCGGCGCGGAGGGCGGCTACGTGGTGGTGGCCGTCGCGGACACCGGGCCCGGCATCCCCGCCGAGGAGCGGGAGGTGATCTTCGAGCCGTTTTTCCGCGGCGACGAGGCCAAGAAGCGCCAGGGCACCGGTCTGGGGCTGGCCATCGCCCGCCAGATAGCGGAGGCCCACGGCGGCAGAATCGCCGTGGAGACCGAACTCGGACAAGGTACGACGTTCGAAGTGCTTCTCCCGCAGGGGGAGGAAGGCGAATGAGTGTGTTCTACGTAGAGCAGGCGTCCCTCAGACCCCTCCTCCGGGCTATTCTGGGAGGCCGGAAGACGTACGGCGTGCAGACCGTGGAGGGGCACGCGCGGCTGGTTCCGACGGCGCCGGAGCAGGTTGAGATCCCGGTCGCACGGGGGGTGGACCCACTGAAGTCCCTGTTCTTCAGGCCCCGGCAGGACGTGGGGCGCTGCTTTGACGACGCGGCGGAGGTCCCGAGCGAGCCGGCGGCCGTCGTCGGTGCAACGGCCTGCGACCTGGCGGCCCTGAACGTGCTGGACGAGGTGTTCCTGGGCGGCGACTTCGTGGATCCCTACTACCAGGCGCGCCGCGACGACACGCTGCTGGTCTCCGTGGACTGCACGGAGCCGCTCGAGGTCTGCTTCTGCACTTTCAGCGGCGGCAAGCCGTATCCGCAGGAGGGATTCGATCTGAACCTGTCCCCGATTGAGGATGCCTGGCTCATCGAGGTCGGCAGCGAGACGGGCGCCTCCCTGCTGGAGGAGCAGGGGGGAGAGCTGACTGCGGCGACGCAGGAACAGCTCCGGATGCGGGACAGCCGCCGCGCGGCGGTGGACAAGAAAGTCGCCGGCATGGTGAGCGAGGCGGGCCTGGACGGCCCCGACGCCGCGCGAGCCCGCATCAATGAAGATGGAGAAGACCCGCTGTGGGATCGGCTGGCGGAGCAGTGCGTCGAGTGCGGGGCGTGTAATTTCGTGTGTCCCACCTGCCACTGCTTCCTGCTGGTGGACCTGGAGGAGAGCCAGGGCTTCCGGCGCTTCCGCAACTGGGACGCCTGCCTCTATCAGGCGTTCGCGCTCGAGGCCAGCGGAGCCAATCCCAGGGCACGCCGCGCGGAGCGGCTGCACGGGCGACTGGAGAAGAAGTTCGATTTCATCAAAGCCAACTTCGATGTCTGGGGCTGCGTCGGCTGCGGGCGGTGCATCGAGGCCTGCGCCGGGCAGTTGGACATTCGCGAGACTCTGAGGGACCTGGTCAATGCATAACCCCTATCAGCCCGTCAGGAGCGAGTTGCGGGACGTCCGCACCGAGACCGGCAACATCAAAACGTTCCTGCTGGCGCCGGAAACGCCGCTCTCCTTCGGCGCCGGTCAGTTCATGGAACTGGCCGTGCCGGGTCTCGGGGAGGCTCCGTTCACGCCGTCCTCCAGCCCGCAGCAGGACCGGGAGATCGCCATGACGGTGATGAAGGTGGGCCGCGTCACAGGCGCCCTGCACGAGATGGAACCGGGCGGGGAGCTCGGCCTGCGGGGACCGTACGGCAACACCTATCCGCTGGAGGACTTCGAGAGCCGGGACATCCTGATACTGGGCGGCGGCGTCGGCCTGGCCCCCCTGCGATCACTGCTGCTGGCCCTGCTGGCCGAAAGGGACCGCTTCGGACGGGTCATTCTTTGCTACGGGGCGCGGACGCCGGAGGACCTGGTCTACAAAGAGCAGTTGAAGGAGTGGGAGGGCCGGGATGACCTGGAGGTCCACCTGACGGTGGACGCGGCCACCGACGGGTGGGACGGCAAGGTCGGGGTCGTCACCAAGACGCTGGAAGACGTGGAGCTGGACCCGGCCGGCGCGGTGAGCGCCGTCTGCGGACCGCCCATCATGATGAAGTTCGGCACCATCGCGCTGATGGAGGAGGGCTTCACCCCGGAGACCATCTACCTGTCGATGGAGAAGAACATGAGTTGCGGCATCGGCAAGTGCGGGCACTGTCGCCTGGGACCCTACTACGTCTGCCGCGACGGCCCCGTGTTCACTTACGCGCAGATTGAGGGGATCGAAGACATCTGGTGAGGACCCCTGAGACCATGAGCAGAAGACTCGTCATCGACATGGACGTCTGCCGCGACTGCGCGGAGTGCACCGCCTCCTGCAGCTACCCGCACCATCCGGACAACAACGGCATAGCTCGCCTGCGGGAGCTTGTGGCGCAGGAGTTTGTCTGCCGCCAGTGCGAGCTGCGTTCCTGCGTCGAGGCGTGCCCCCAGGACGCACTGGAGAAGGACACGGAGGGAGTGCTGCGCCGTTACAACATGCGCTGCACCGGGTGCCTCTCCTGCAGCGTGGCCTGCCCGTTCGGCACGTTGATACCGGCGGCGCTGCAATTCCGCGACAGCATGTGCGACTACTGCGCCGGGCGGGTCAACGGCGCGCCGGAGTGCGTGGAGTCCTGCCCTGAGAACGCGATCTCGTTCGCGGACGTGGGGGAGGAGCCCGAGCTTCACCTGCTGGGCGAGAATCTGGCCGCGCGCGCGACGGTCTGGCAGAAAACCGAAACGGCGGGAGAAACATGAACGCGGAAATCGGTACGGCATTGTTCCGTTTCCTGGTCTTCCCGGGACTGCTGTTCACCGCGGCGGCCGGGCTGGCGGTAAGCTGGGTGGACCGCAAGGTGACGGCCCGCATCCAGTACCGGGTCGGTCCGCCCCTGCTTCAGCCGCTCTACGACTTCGTCAAGCTGCTGGGCAAGGAGACCATCGTGCCGGCCCGCGGCTCTCGGGTGGCGTTCCTCGGCGCCCCGCTGATCGGGCTGGCGGGCGTGACGCTGGCCGCCACGTTGATCGGTTCGGCTGCGCTGGAGCCCACCGCCGGCTTCACCGGCGACATCATCGTGGTTCTCTACCTGCTGGTCATGCCGTCGCTGGCGGTCATCCTCGGGGGCATCGCGTCGGGCAACCCCCTGGCGTCGGTGGGGGCCAGCCGGGAGATGAAGCTGCTGCTCAGCTACGAGCTGCCCTTCATCCTGGTCATGCTGGTGCCCATCATCCAGAGCGGAGGCGAGCTGTCGCTGGGGGCTCTGCTGGCGTGGCAGGCGGAGAACGGGTCCTTTGCCTGGAGCCCGTCCGGAGTGCTGGCGCTGCTGGCCGTCATACCGTGCCTGCAGGCCAAGCTGGCCCTGGTGCCGTTCGATCAGGCGGAGGCCGAGACGGAGATCATGGGCGGGGCGCTCATCGAGTACTCGGGCGCGCCGCTGGGCATCTTCAAGCTGACCAAGGCCATGATGCTGCTGGTGGCGCCGATGTTCCTTGTGGTTGTGCTCTGGGGCGGCTTCGGCGGCAGCGTCGGGTCGGTGCTGCTGGGTGTGGGCAAATATCTGGTGCTCCTGGTGGCCGTGGTCCTGCTGCGCAACACGAACCCGCGGCTGCGCATCGAGCACGCGATGAAGTTCTTCTGGGGTCCGGTGTCGGGCCTGGCGGTGGTCGCCGTGATCCTGGCTCTTCTGGGAGTATGACATGGGACTGCGACTGAAGGCATTGGCCAAATCGCCCTGGGTCTTCCACGTCAGCGCGGGCTCGTGCAACAACTGCGACATCGAGATACTGGACTGCCTCTGCCCGCGTTTCGACATCGAGAGGTTCGGTGCGCTGCTGGTGGGCAGCGTGCGCCACGCGGACGCCCTGCTGGTGACCGGCGCCATGAACCGCAAATCGGCCATGCGCGTCAAGAGGCTGTACGAGCAGGCCGCCAAGCCGTGCCTGGTGGTGGCGGTGGGCTCGTGCGCCTGCGGGCAGGGCATCTTCAAGGACAGCTACGCGCTGACCACGCCGCTGGACGAGGTGCTGCCCGATGCGGTGACGGCCTACGTGCCCGGCTGCCCGCCCAAGCCGGAAGCCATCATCATGGGTGTCGTCAAAGCTCTGGGAACTCTGGAAGGCAACGGTCATGAGTGAAGCAGTTGTCGAAGACCTGCGTCAGGCCCTGGGTGAGAAGATCCAGGAACTTACCGTCCACTCCGACCGCCGCATCTACATAGACGTGGCGCCCGAGGACCTGGTGGAAGCCGCGCGGGCGTTATTCGAGGGCATGGGCGCGCGATACGCGATCGCGTCCGGCATGGAGACCGTGGACGGGTTCGAGGTGCTGCATCATTTCGCCTTCGATTCCCGGCACGTGCTGGTGAGCCTGCGTGTTCGAACTGACGCCGAGGAGCCGGTGTTCGATTCCCTGGCTCCCATGATCGAGGGGGCCTCGTTCATCGAGCGGGAGATGCGCGACCTGCTGGGTATCGAGTTCCGCGGGCACCCGAACCCGGAGCGGCTGATCCTGAGCGATGACTGGCCCGAGGGGGTCTATCCCCTGCGACGGGGCAAGCCCTGGGAAGGGAAAGTGAGGAAAGAGGTATGACTTCCATAGTCCCCATAGGCCCGTTCCATCCGCTGCAGGAGGAGCCGGAGCTGTTCCGGCTCCACGTGGACGGGGAGACGGTGGTTGACGTGGACGTCGAGATCGGCTGGAACCACCGCGGCATCGAGAAGGTCTGCGAGGGGAAGACCTTCGACCAGGTGCCGTTCGTGGTGGAGCGCATCTGCGGGATCTGCTCCACCTCCCACCCCATCGCCTACGTGCAGGCCGTGGAGGACGCCGCCGGCATCGAGGTGCCGGAGCGCGCCCTCTACATCCGGACCATCATCGCCGAGCTGGAGCGGCTGCACAGCCATCTGCTCTGGGTGGGCCTGGCCGGACACTTCCTGGGCTACAACACCGTCTTCATGTGGGCGTGGAAGTACAGGGAGCCCGTGCTCGACATCTGCGAGGAACTGACCGGCAACCGTAACAACTACGCGATGATCAAGGTCGGCGGTGTGCGCCGCGACCTGGATGAGGCCGCCTTCGACGGGATTCTGAAGCGGCTGGACGACGTTGAGCCGAAGCTGAAGATGCTGCTGGGCGCAGTTGTGGACGACCCCGTGCTGCATGCCCGGCTGAAAGGTGTCGGCGTGCTGACCAAGGAGGCCGCCCACGACTACGGCGCCCTGGGGCCGACCGTGCGCGGTTCCGGCCTGCCGCTGGACGTGCGCCGGGACGACCCCTACGCCGCCTACGATCGGGTGGAGTGGGACGTCATTACGGCCGACGGCGGCGACGTGTACGGCCGGGCGGCGGTGCGCCTGCTGGAGAGCCTGGAATCCGTCAAGATCATACGCCAGTGCCTGGAGGACATGCCCGCAGGCGAGATAGACGCCAATCCCGAGCAGATACCCCCCGGCGAGGGCATAGGCCACGCGGAGGCGCCCCGCGGCGAGACGTTCCATTACGTGCGCTCCGACGGCACCAACAGGCCCGTGCGGCACAAAGCCCGCGCGCCAACCTACATGAACCTGCCCACGTGCGAGGAGACGGTGTTGGGGGAGTCCATCACCGACGCCACCATCATCCTGGCCTCGGTGGACCCCTGCTACAGTTGCACCGAGCGAACGGGCGTCTATGACGCGGGCAGCGGCAAGAAGATGCTGGACGGCAAAGCACTCATCGAGCTGTCCCGACAGAAGACCGAACGGCTGCGGAAGGAGATGGGCGTATGAGCATCGAGCTCGCCGTGCAGCTGGCGATAGGACTGCCACTGGCTGCCGGGGTCGTCGCTCTGGTAATCCCCCGGCGCCTGGCCCTGCTGACGAAGATCCTGACCCTTGCGGTGACGGCGGTGGTCGCGTGGGCAGCGGTCGTCATGTTCCACGGTCAGCCGTTCACATGGACTCCGGGCTGGCTGGGCGGGCTGGACTGGTTCGGGCTGGACTCGCTGGGCGGTTTGATCATGCTCGGTGCCGGGTTCTTCTCCCTGGCCCTCGCCGTCTACTCGGTGGGCTTCCTCGATGACGAGGATGTCTCCGCACGGACCTACTACGCCAACTTCCTGTGGGTCGTGGGGGCCACCTGCGGAGCCATCCTGGCCCGTGACCTGATGGTGCTGGTCGGGTTCTGGGCGCTGATGGGCATCCCCTTCTTCCTTCTGATCAACATGGGCTCGGAGGGCGCCGACCTGGCGGCCAAGAAGACGCTGATCGTGCTGGGCGGCACCGACTCGCTGATGATCCTGGGCGTGGCCATCATCTTCTCGGTAACCGGCCGTCTGAACCTGTTCCAGGGGCCGTTGATGCTGGAGGGGATGAACGTGGTGGCGTGTCTCTGCCTGGTGGCGGCGGCTCTGGCCAAGGCCGGGGCCGTGCCGCTGCATTCGTGGGTGCCGGACGCCGCGGCCACCGCTCCGGTGCCCGCCGTGGCATTGTTACCGGCCTCGCTGGACAAACTGCTGGGCATCTACCTTTTCGCGCGCATCACGATGGGGCTTTTCCTGATCACGCCGGCGATGCAGGGCCTGTTCGTCCTGATCGGGGCCGTCACGATAGTGACCGCCGTGATGGCGGCCCTGATGCAGCACAACGTGCGGCGGCTGCTGGGCTTCCACGCCGTAAGCCAGGTCGGCTACATGGTGCTGGGCATCGCCACGGGCACGGCGGTGGGGGTGATCGGCGGCCTTTTTCACATGCTGAACAACGCCATCTACAAATCGTGTCTGTTCCTGACCACGGGCGCGGCCGAACGACGGACGGGCGAGCGCGACCTGGACAGGATGGGCGGTCTTGCGAGGCTGATGCCCGTGACCTTCGGGTGCGCCCTGATCGCGGCCTTCGCCATATCCGGCATCCCGCCACTGAACGGATTCGCCTCGAAATGGATGGTCTATCACGGCGTCATCCGGATGGCGCAGCAGGAAGGCTACATCTGGCTGGTAGCGCTGGTGGCCGCCATGTTCGGCAGCGCCCTCACGCTGGCCAGCTTCGTGAAGGTGCTTCACTCGGTATTCCTGGGCCAACCGCAACCGGAAGAGCCGCAGGGACGCAGCCCCAACGTGCTGATGGGGCTGCCCATGGTCGTGCTGGCAGCGCTGTGCGTCGTGTTCGGCGTGTTCGCCTACTCGGTGCCGGTGCGCCATCTGCTGCTTCCGGCGGTGCCGATGGAGTTCCGGGCCGACTTCGCCCAGGCGGCCTGGCAGCCTGGACTGGCCACCGTTCTGTTGCTGGTCGCACTGGCGGCGGGGCTGGTCATCTATGTGATAGGCGCACTGGGCGCCGTGCGGGAGGACGAAGCCTACATCGGCGGGGAGCCGGTGCGGGGCAGCGCGTCCTACCATTTCTCCGGCGTCGAGTTCTACCGCACGATCGCCGGTTTGCCCACGCTCGAGACGCTGTATCGCCACGCCGAGGCGAAGTGGTATGACATCTACGACCTGGGCCAGCGTTTTGTAGCCTGGGTTGGTCTGCCGCTGCAGGCGTTCCATTCCGGGCTACTGCTGACCTACGTCGCCTGGTGCGTGCTGGGCCTTGTGGTTCTGCTCTGGTTCTTCTTCCGGCTGGGCGTCCAATGAGAGCGTTTTGACAGGAGACGACAACCGCCATGTTCCAGTTGCTCACGTTACTGATGGTGTTCATGGTCATTGCGGCCATCGTCGCGGTCTGGACCGATGACCTGTTGTCGGCCGTGATAGCGGTCGGGGCGGTTGGCTTCGGCAGCAGCGTGGCGTTCCTGCTGCTGGGCGCTCCGGACGTGGCGCTCACGCAGATCGTGGTGGAGGTGCTGACGCTGGTCATCCTCATCCGGGCGACCGTCCGGGCCGACGTCCAGACCGCCCGGGGCACGCGGGATATGTTCGGGCTGGCCGTGGCCGGCGCGCTGCTCCTGCTGCTGGTCGTGTTCAGCGTCGGTGCTCTCGGGACGCTGCCGCCCTTCGGTGTGCCCGCCGTCTCCCGCGTGGCGGACGCGCCGGCGGCCACCTACATGGCGGAAGGCTTGAGCAAGACGGGCGCGGGCAACCTGGTGACGGCCGTCCTGCTGGACTTCCGCGCCTATGACACGCTGGGCGAGGCGACGGTCCTGTTCGCGGCCGTCCTCGGCGCCATGGCCCTGCTGAGACGCAAGAGCCACGTCGAAGACACGGAGTCAGCCTGATATGGATGGAACAAGCATAGTCGTCAAGACGGTGACCCGCTGGGTGGTGGGGTTCATATTCCTCTACGGCCTCTACATCATGGCCTTCGGACACCTGACCCCCGGCGGCGGGTTCGCCGGCGGCGTCATACTGGCCTGCGCGTTCGTGCTGGAGGTGCTGGCGTGGGGCAAGGAGCGGGCCTTCCGGGCGTTGCCCTTCGGCGTGGCCAAAAAGCTGGACAGCGTCGGCGCGCTCGGCTTCCTGCTGCTGGCCGTGCTGGGGCTCCTGCTGGCGAGAAATCCATATAATTTTGTTTTCAGGGTTCACATCAGGATATCTTATAGGAATCACATGCATGGGCAATCCAAGGTAAATACTATCACTTATTGCTATTAATTTAGCTTTTTCGATAAAGTCAATTTCTTTATCAACCGGCAAACTGATGATGGTTTCTCGTCCAAAAACAATTTTGGCTCCTGAAGATACTGCTATATCACAATTCCTTAAAAATCCTTCATTTGCCTTTTCAACCAAAGTATCATAATTAGTTGTCATGCGATGATGATATTCTGCTTTAGAGCTATTGATTGAAGCAATTCTTACTGTAGGCGAATTAACGGGATTTGATAATCGGAACTGTCCCCAGATAATTATTGAGAGAAAAGGAATACCAAATACCCAAAACGCTAAATAAATCTTACTTTTCTCAAAATAGTTGTCCCAAAGCCAATTTATAATTGATGCAGTCCACGTAATTAGAAATGTTACTCCCCAAATACCAGTAATTGAGACCAGCTGTAATAAAGGCAATGCTGACTGGGTATGAACTAAAGTACCATATGAACCTGAAGGATTAGTTGAAATGGTAATATAATCCATTATTACATAAACAGTAGGAAATATGAGCGTCGAAACAATTCCTTTAAGTTTTTGAGTGTAAATTCTGTCTAATAGAAATGTCAGGGAAATAAATACGCTCATCATAAAAGTAACGAAGTAGTATAAAAATCCTGACATGGGCATCATTCCCTTCCAGACGAATATGTTTGACACCCAACCAGCAAGAATAATGATCAGAAATCCTTTAAATGGTTTTTGAAACCGTAAAAAGCGAATTAGAAATATGGGTGCTATAAAAGCAGCAATCGGGATAATCCATCTTCCATTAAAAAAGAAAAGAGAAATAAATCCAATTAACAAATAGATATAAGAATATTGGGTTTTTTTTTTATTCATAGTTTTTTCTATTACTCATATTTAATCACTAGTTAATTTAGCTAAAAATTTTCGATGGAAGCAGTTTTTTGTCTGCCTTGGTGCCAACGACCCCACCATAATAGTATGTGCCCCCATTACTGTTGATAGC
>JAWODG010000195.1:0-7907 GCA_046483385.1 Candidatus Brocadiia bacterium
GAACAGCTCCCCGTAGGTCAGCCCCTCGACCCACTCCAGCTCGTACACGTTGTTGAGCCCCTGCACGAACATCGAGATGCGCTCCAGCCCGTAGCTCAGCTCCAGGCTGATGTGGTCCAGGTCGATGCCGCCGACGCGCTGGAAGTAGGTGAACTGGGTTATCTCCATCCCGTCCAGCCAGACCTCCCAGCCCAGCCCGGTGGCGCCGAGGGTGGGCGACTCCCAGTCGTCCTCGACGAAGCGCACGTCGTGGGCCACCAGGTCGATGCCCAGCCGGCGGAGGCTGTCCAGGTAGATATCCTGGCTGTCGGCGGGCGCCGGCTTGACGAGCACCTGGAACTGGTGGTGTCGCTGGAGGCGGTTGGGGTTCTCGCCGTAGCGCCCGTCGGTGGGCCGCCGGGAGGGCTCCACGTAGGCGGCCTTCCACGGCTCGGGCCCCAGCGAGCGGAGGAAGGTGGCCGGGTTGAAGGTCCCCGCGCCGACCTCCACGTCATAGGGCTGCACGACGGCGCAGCCATAGTCGGCCCAGTAATCCTGAAGCCTCAGGATAAGCTGCTGCAGGTTGAGGGTATCGGTGGTCATGATGGGCGGTGTTTCCGCTGAGATGAGAGCGACCAGGATGATAACAAAACGCCCGCGAGGCATCAACGTTCCCGCGGCGCGCCCTTGATGCCACCTTTTGCATAGTGCACAATGCTGTCGCGTCGAGGCGAGTCTCAGGGATGCTTGAGGAGGCCCGTCCGACATTACGCCACGTAGCGGTTAGGCTGCGCGCAGTGACCGTTTTGGAGTGCGGTAGCCATGCTACCGCCCTGCCTTTGCGGAGCCATGCTCCGCCTGTCACGGTGACGGTCTACAGCGAGGGACGTGATGGCACGAACCGCACGCGACAAGGCCGCCAGTCAACTTCAAGCATAGTGGAACAGGCAGACCCATGCACCCACTCGAGCGTTACCTGACCCAGATGCGGCAGTTACGCGCCACGGGCGGCGCCACACCCGAACTGTCTTATTACGGCGCCCTGGAAGGGTTGTTGAACGCCGTCGGCTCCGAGCTTTCGCCCGAAGTCCGTGCACTCCCCCAGCCAGCGGATGCGGGCGCGGGACATCCCGACTTCGGCCTCTACACAGAGAGCCAATGCCGGGCACGAGAAGGGAGCGAACCGAGGCCCGGGCAGCCTCCCGCCCGCGGGGTCGTCGAGGTGAAGGATCTGGCCGATGATTCTCTGGCCACCGCGAGCGGCGTCCAGGTCTCGACGTACTGGGATAGGTATCGGCAGGTTCTGGTGACCAATTACCGGGACTTCGTGCTCGTGGGCCAGAAGGCCGACGGCTCTCCAGGTCTTTTGGAGAGCTTCTCCCTGGCAGATGACGTCGAAGGGTTCTGGTCGCTGGCCCAGCACCCCCGACGGGCGGCCAACGATGCCGGCGACCGGTTCGTGGACTTCCTCACGCGCATCATGTTGCGTCCGGCCCCCCTGACCGAACCGCGCGACCTGGCCTGGTTCCTCGCCTCCTACGCGCGGGAGGCCCTGGCCCGGATGGAGGGGTCGCGGCTGCGGGCGCTCTCCGGCCTCCGCGAAGCCCTCGAGGAAGCCCTCGGGATGCAGTTCCAGGGGGAGGAGGGAGAGCACTTCTTCCGCTCCACTCTCGTCCAGACGCTCTTCTACGGCGTGTTCTCCGCGTGGGTGCTGTGGAGTCGGGATAATCCGCCGTCCGAGACCTCCGCTACCTTCGACTGGATGTATACGACTTCGTACCTCCACGTGCCGGTCCTTCGGAAGCTCTACCACGAGATAAGCGACGCCGGACAATTACGGCGCGTCGGGCTGCTGGAAGTCCTGGACTGGACAGGTGACGTTCTGAACAGGGTGGACCGCGACGGGTTTTTCGCCGCTTTCGAGGAGCAGCAGGCCGTCCAGTACTTCTATGAACCGTTCCTTGAAGCATACGACCCCGAGTTGCGCAGCAAGCTGGGCGTCTGGTACACGCCCCGGGAGGTGGTGGACTATCAGGTGGAACGGGTGGATACAGTCCTCCGTGAGGAACTGGGCATAGACAACGGGCTGGCCGACCCGAACGTGTATGTGCTCGACCCCTGTTGCGGGACCGGCGCCTACCTGGTCAGCGTGCTTCAGAGAATCGAGCGGACCCTGCGTGAAGGGACCGACGACGCGCTGGTGGCTAACGACCTGAAGACGGCCGCGATGGAGCGCGTGTTCGGCTTCGAGATACTCCCCGCCTCCTACGTGGTGGCACACCTGCAGATGGGCATGACGCTGGGGGACTTCGGCGCCCCGCTGGGCCGCGAAGAGCGGGCCGGCATCTACCTGACCAATGCTCTCACCGGCTGGGAGCCACCGGAGGGGCCCCAGAGCCGGCTCGCGTTCATGGAGTTCGAGGAAGAACGCGACGCTGCGCAGGAGGTCAAGCAGGAGAAGCCCATCCTGGTGATACTGGGCAATCCGCCTTACTACGGATACGCCGGTGTCGCCATGGCCGAGGAACGCGAACTCTCCGAGGCATACCGCACCACTGACAGGGCGCCGGCTCCCGAGGGACAGGGACTGAACGACCTTTACGTCCGGTTCTACCGCATGGCCGAACGGCGCATCGTTGAGAAGACCGGCAAGGGAGTGGTCTGCTTCATCTCCAACTACTCCTGGCTCGACGGCCTCTCCTTCACCGGCATGCGTGAGCACTACCTCAGCGCCTTCGACAGTGCCTGGATCGACTGCCTGAACGGCGACAAGTACAAAACCGGCAAGGTCACCCCCTGGGGCGAGCCGGACCCGAGCATCTTTTCCACGGAGTTCAACCGGGAAGGCATCCAGGTCGGGACGGCCATCGGTTTGCTTGTCCGGAACGATCCGGGTGCTGCAGAACCCGGCGGCGCGACCGAAGAGGGCGCGTCCGTCTTCTTCCGTCATCTCTGGGGACGGCGCAAGAGGGAGGAGTTGCTGGAGACCGCGGACAACGACGGTCGCTCACTCTACGAGGAACTGGAGCCGTCTTGTGAGCTGGGCTTTCCGTTCATGCCTCTAACCCTGAGCGACGAGTACTTTGCCTGGCCGCGCGTGCCGGAGTTGATGCCGGTTTCCTTCCCGGGCGTCAAGACCAGCCGGGACGACCTGGTGGTGGACATCGACCGGGAACGGCTCGTGGAGCGGATGGAGCAGTACTTCGACCCCGCCGTCAGCGATCAGGAGATGGCGCGTATCTGTCCGCGCACCATGGAATCCACGGCCCGCTTCGACGCGCGGGCCGTCCGGCGGAAACTCATCGAACGGGGCTTCCTGCCCGAGAAGGTGGTGCGCTACTGCTATCGTCCCCTCGACCTCAGGTGGCTTTACTGGGAGCCCGACACGAAGCTGCTGGACGAGAAACGTTCCGAATACATCCCTCATGTCCAGCCGGGGAACGTCTGGCTCAGCTCCGGCCGGAGGAACCGCAAACTCGAGTTCTACGCTCCCCAATGTACGTCGCGCCTGGCGGACCACCATATCGTGGAATCCAACGTCGCCATGTTCCCTCGAACGGTGTACCCAAACGGCGGCCAGTCGGACCTGTTCAACGGCGCGCCGCCGGACGAGCCGCGACCCAACCTGACCAATGCGGCCCACGATTACCTGGAGGGGCTTGGCTACGGGGACATGGAGGTGGGGACCGACGCGTTGTTCCACCACGTGCTGGCGGTCCTGCACGCGCCGCTCTATCGAACGGAGAACGGCGGCGCCCTGCGGCAGGACTGGCCGCGCGTGCCCCTGCCCGACGGACGCACCCTCCTGGAAGATTCGGCCGCACTGGGCTCCCGACTGGCCGACCTGCTGAACCCGGAGGCCGAGACCGAGGGTGTCACCACCGGAGACTTACCTCCGCCGCTGACCGTCCTGGGACTCATCGCACACGAGGCCGGGCGCCCGCTCAACCCGGGCTCCGGGGACCTGGCGGTCACCGCCGGATGGGGCTACGCGGGCGTCGCCAACGCCACCATGCCGGGACAGGGGAAGATCATCGAGCGGGCCTACACCGACGAAGAGGCAGCGGCGCTCGGCGAGGCGACGGACCTGCTGGGGGAGACCACCCGGGATATCTACCTGAATGAGGATGTCTTCTGGGGGAACGTGCCCGAACGTGTCTGGGGTTACACGCTCGGCGGCTATCCGGTCATCAAGAAATGGCTCAGCTACCGGGAGCAGGCGCTGCTGGGGCGCGCCCTGACGCCGGAAGAAGCCCGCTATGTGACGGAGATGGTCCGCCGGATTGCCGCCATCCTGTTGATGGGCCCGACGCTGGATGAAAACTACCGCGCGGCGAAGGACGCCGCGACTGAGCTGGTGGACTGAGGGCGAAATGGGAGCCGGGCGAGCATGGCTCACCCGGCGGAAGGCGCAAGCATGGCGCCGACCGCCGGGGCGGTCGGAAGCGCACTCCAAAACCCCGGCCGCCCGCGGGACAAGGCAAGACGGAGTGGGAACGTTCTGCCCCGCGACCGGAAGCCACCCCGTACAACTGCGCCCCTCGCAGGGCGGATATTACAATGACCCGTCTTGTTTGGCGCGCTCAGACGGCTCTGGAGTGCGGCAGTTCGCCGTACAGCGCAACTGCCGCTTTGCATCCTGCCGGCAAGCCGGCAGGCCGGAGCCATGCTCCGCGCTAAATGCGCATTCGCCGGTAGTACCAAGAGGCGAACGATATGGCGAACACTCCACAACTCTGGCACCACGCGCCCGCCCACGTGTTCGAACCCGGGGCGTTCTACATGGTGACCGCCGGCACCTATCGCAAGCTGCCGCACTTCCGCGGCGACGCCCGGCTGCGTCAACTCCAGCAGGCTCTGTTTGAGGTCACGGACGCCTACGGATGGGGGTTGCAGGCGTGGGCGGTCTTCGCCAACCACTACCACTTCATCGCCCGCGCCCCGGAGGACGCGCCGACGCTGAAGGAGATGGTCCAGCGGCTTCATTCCCAGACCGCGCGGCAGGTGAACCGACCGGACCATGCGACGGGGCGCCGGGTGTGGTTCCAGTACTGGGACACGTGCCTGACGTACGAGAGGAGCTATCTCGCGCGTCTGAAGTATGTGCACACCAACCCGGTGAAACATGGGGCAGCCCGTGTGGCGGAGCGGTACCCGTTCTGCTCGGCCCGCTGGTTCCGGATGAACGCGGAAGATCCCTTCAGGCGCAAGGTGGATTCGTTCCGATGTGACAGGGTGAACGTGCGGGATGACTTTTGAGGGTACCCGGCAATGTGAAGTACGGGAACCGGGCGAGCATGGCTCACCCGGCAGAAGGCGCAAGTATGACTTGCGCACTCCAAAACACCGTTCGCGCGTGGACCGCTGGCTCTGGAGTGCGGCAGCCATGCTGCCGCTTTGCCGTTGTGGAGCCATGCTCCGCCCGCCGGCCCAAGGGCGAAGTTCAGGTCCTTTGGGGCTTCGTGGCGCTACGAGTGACCGACAGGCTGCCGGCCCGGGCGCGTCTTGAAGACGAGGTCTGCGGCGTCGGCGAACAGATCGTCGGCGGTTAGCTTCTGGCGGATGGTCGCTTCGAAGTCCGGGTTTATCTCGTAGCCTACCGAGTTGCGGCCCTCCAGGTCCGCCGCCAGCGCCGTCGTGCCGCTGCCTGTGAAGGGGTCAAGGACGGTTTCGCCGTGGAAGCTGTACATCTTGATCAGACGGCGCGGCAGTTCGAGCGGGAACATGGCCACGTGCCCTTCCTGCCGCTCGGGCGGGATGCGCCAGATGCCGCGGAACCATTCGCTACGCTGCTCCTTCGTCAGTCGGCTCTTCGCCTTCTGTTCGGGAGTCGGACGGGGCCAGTCGCCCCGCTTGCGCAGCAGGATGATGTACTCGTGCTCGTAGGTCACGTGGCCGTCCTTGGGGTGGTAGACCGACCCCATCCACGAGCCGCCGCCGGTGGTCCGGGTGGTCGATATCTTCTCCCAGATGATGTTGCCCATAAAGTCGAAGCCGATGTCACGGGCGAGGCGGATGATGTCGGCGGGGATGGGCTGGACCCGGTAGCGGCCGTGTTCGGAGGCGCGGAGGTACTGGTCGCCGATGTTGACGGCGGCGCGGCAGCCGGTACAGAGGACCCTGTGGCATTCGGCGACTACGTCGCGCAGATCGCTTATGTACTCGTCGTAGGACTGGTCGTATCCGATCTGGCCGGGGTGCTCGTAGTCCTTGATACACCAGTAAGGCGGGGAGGTGACGACCAGGTGGATGGACTCGGCGTCCAGTTCGGGCATCCGGCGGCTGTCGGCGAAGTAGATGCGGTGGTTGGGCATGGCAGGCGGCTCCTCGCGTCCCCGTGTGCAGCCTCAAGCTTACAAAGAGCGGGCGGTGCGCGCAAGGCTATAAGCAGTGCGTGGCGGCGCGGCTTCGCCGCGAATAATGAATGCTGAATGAACGGCAACGGCCGATTCGCCGTACGGCGAACTTCGCTGTCGCTCAGGCAACGAGGGCGATCTGCGTGTTGAGCGCGTTCCGGCGACCAACTATCAACCAGCAACTATCAACTGACGCCGGTTTGTGCGTTGCGCGCGCCCCCGCTATAATCGCCTCTCGTCCCTATACCTCCTGCCGCGAGGAGTTCGCCCATGGAGAAACAGCAGCTCGCCGAGCGCCTGAAGGACGTCGCCCTGCTGACGGGCGAGTTCACCCTGCGCAGCGGCCGCACAAGCAACTACTACTTCGACAAATACCTCTTCGAGACCCATCCCGGCCTGCTGCGGGACGTGGCCCGCGAACTGGCCGAGATGCTGCCGGAGGACACCGACCGGCTGGCGGGGGCGGAGCTGGGCGGGGTGCCCCTGGCCGCCGCCGTGGCGCTCGCCACCGACCTGCCCTACGTCATCGTGCGCAAGGAGAGCAAGGAATACGGCACCGAGAACCGCATCGAGGGCGTCCTGCAGCCCGGCGAAAACGTGGTGCTGGTCGAGGACGTGGCGACCACCGGCGGCGCGGCGCTCAGCGCCGTCGAGGCGCTGCGGGCGGCCGGCGCCGGGCGCGTCTCCGCCGTCGTGGTGCTGGACCGACAGGAGGGCGCCGAGGAGAACTTCCGCAAGGCCGGCGTGCCCTTCAGCGCGCTCTTCACCTCCGAAACGCTGGGAGTGGAAACATGACCGAGGGTATCCCGGAGGCCGTCTATCGCTCGCCGTTCGTGACCCGCTGGGCCGGCGCGGAGATGATCCGCAACTGGAGCGACCTGACCAAGTTCCGCACCTGGCGCCGGCTGTGGATCGCCCTGGCCGAGGCCCAGAGCGAGCTGGGGCTGGACATCACCGACGCGCAGCTTGACGAGATGCGCGAGAACCGCGACGACGTCAACTTCGAGGTCGCCGCCGAGAAGGAGCGCCAACTGCGTCACGACGTGATGGCGCACGTGCACGCGTTCGGAGAGCAGTGCCCCAAGGCCCGCGGGATAATCCACCTGGGGGCCACCAGCGCCTTCGTCGGGGACAACACGGACCTGATCCTGATGCGCAAGGCGTTGCGACTGCTGCAGCCGCCGCTGGCGGAGGCCTGCCGGAACCTGGCGGATTTCGCGCAGCAGTACCGAGAGCTGCCGTGCCTGGGCTACACGCACTTTCAGCCCGCGCAGCTAACCACGGTGGGCAAGCGGGCGTGTCTGTGGCTGCAGGACCTGCTGGACGCGCTCGGCGCCATCCGGGAGATGGCCGCTGCGATCCCGTTCCGCGGCGTGAAGGGCACCACGGGCACGCAGGCGAGCTACCTGGCCCTGTTCGACGGGGACGCCGGGAAGGTGAAAGAACTGGAACGGCTCGTGGCCGAGAAGATGGGCTTCGACCGGGTCTTTCCGGTGACCGGCCAGACGTATCCACGGGTGCTCGACTATCGCGTGCTCAGCACGCTGGGGCGGCTGGGCGTGGCGGCGCATA
>JAWODG010000204.1:0-61229 GCA_046483385.1 Candidatus Brocadiia bacterium
CGGATCCTCAGAATGTAGGGGACCCTTTCAAATGGGGCTTCCGGCACTCTCCTTAGAAAGGAGGTGATCCAGCCGCAGGTTCTCCTACGGCTACCTTGTTACGACTTAGTCCCGGTCGCTGGATTTGCGGTGGGAGTGGTCTTCCCCGCAAAGCGGGGTTAGACACACGACTTCGCGCACCTCCAGCTTCCGTGGCTTGACGGGCGGTGTGTACAAGGCTCGGGCACATATTCACCGCGACATGGCTGATTCGCGATTACTAGCGATTCCTACTTCACGGGGTCGGGTTGCAGACCCCGATCCGAACTGAGACTGGCTTTAAGGGTTTCGCTCCACTTTGCAGCTTGGCTTCCCGTTGTACCAATCATTGTAGCATGCGTCCCGCCCAGAGCATAAGGGCCATGATGACTTGACGTCGTCCCCACCTTCCTCCGGTTTGACACCGGCAGTCTCCATAAAGTCCCCGCCGTTACGCGCTGGCAACTATGGACAAGGGTTTCGCTCGTTACGGGACTTAACCCAACATCTCACGATACGAACGGACGACAGCCATGCAACACCTGTGCTGGCTCCCCGAGTAAACGGGGTCCTCCCCCTTTCGGGTTCGTACCACCGGCATGTCAAGTCCTGGTAAGGTTCCTCGCGTTGCCTCGAATTAAGGCGCGTGCTCCACCGCTTGTGCGAGCCCCCGTCAATTACTTTGAGTTTTAGCCTTGCGGCCGTAGTTCCCAGGCGGGGCACTTAACACGTTAGCTCCGGCAGAGGGGTCAGACCCCACTACCAAGTGCCCATCGTTTACGGCCAGGACTACCGGGGTATCTAATCCCGTTCGCTACCCTGGCTTTCGCACCTCAGCGTCAGCAACGGCCCAGAGAGTCGCCTTCGCCGCCGGCGTTCCTCCTGATATCTACGCATATCACCGCTCCACCAGGAGTTCCACTCTCCCCTACCGTGCTCAAGTCAGACAGTTTTGAACGCAATCGCCCAGTTGAGCCGAGCGTTTCCACATCCAACTTGCCTGACCGCCTACGTGCCCTTTACGCCCAGTGATTCCGAACAACGCTAGCCATCTCCGTCTTACCGCGGCTGCTGGCACGGAGTTAGCCATGACTTCCTCTGGGGCCTTTGTCAACCGGCCGGATTATTGGTCCGGACGGATTTCCTAACCCCTGACAGCGGTTTACAACCCGAAGGCCTTCTTCCCGCACGCAGCGTCGCTCCGTCAGGCTTTCGCCCATTGCGGAAGATTCCCCACTGCAGCGCCCCGTAGGGCTCTGGGCAGTGTCTCAGTCCCAGTGTGACCGGTCGCGCTCTCACGCCGGCTACCCATAGTTGCCTTGGTGAGCCGTTACCTCACCAACTAGCTAATAGGACGCGGGCGTCTCTCCGAGCGAACGCACGGACGAATCCATGCGCCCCTTCAACGCGGTGACTACCTGCTTACGAATAAGGAGGTGTCTCCGCATCTATATGCGGCATTAGCAGCACTTTCGCCGAAGGGCCGCCGAAGCGGCCGCTGTTATTCCGCTCTCGAAGGCAACTTGCCCACGCGTTACTCACCCTTTCGCCGCTTTACTCTCCCGCCGAAGCGGGATTTCTCGCTCGACTTGCATGTGTAAGGCACGCTGCAAGCGTTCGTTCTGAGCCAGTATCATACCCTTCAAAGAGTAATCTACTGGTAAACACGGCACGCACTCGTAAGCCGGCACGTGCCGTCGGCCGGGCTCTCGTCACATAGTGGTCTTACCACTTGTCAGGCACACACAGCCTTCCGGCAGGCGATCTCGATCGCCCGCCTCCGATTTGTCAAAGAGCGCTACTTCTCGATTCTCTTCCATTATACCATGCTCGGCCGTCCTGTCAAATGCCAGGGCGGTTTTCCGGCGAGACACTCCCACCGCTCTATCGTGTGGGAAAAAGAACAGTCAACCAGACCATCCTGCCTCGCCCGCCCAACCACCCCAAGCCGGCCGGGCATTCGTTGCGCGGGACGTTTCTGCTTGTCCCCCGCGCAACATGTGTATTAGAACACACTCCGTATCTCTTGTCAAGCCCGATCAGGTTTTCACCGGAATTCGGCCCGGCCCGGAAGCCCCGGCGCGCACGCATTCCGCGGCGCCATCCATGGCTGCGGGCGGGCCCGGTCCGGCGGCCGCCGACCGGGTGCAGACACAAAGGATAGCACACCGTCCGTGTGCCCGCAAGTGAAGACGGCCGATTCTCCAGATCAGCACAGAAACCGACGCTGGCGTCGCTTCGGCGCACGCCCCGTCGACCTGACCGCCTCCCCGGGGAAGCGCCCACCAGAGCCTCGCGCCCCGGACCGTGAGCTTCCGCCCATCCCCGCCCCCCGTCCCCGGCCCCCCTTCGACCGTGCGCACAACGCCTTGAGTCGGGCCGTCTCGCATCCAGGGACGTCCGGCCCCGGCGACTGCTCCGCCCCAGCCCAATGGGGACAACCCGAGAAGCTGAGCGAAACACGGTGAGCTGAGGTCTCCGGCCCGATATCCTGGGGATGCAGCGGCCTTTCGCTGCCTCAGATGGTGCCCTCCGTCCACGCCGCTGCCAGCAACCCGCGCAACTGGTGGAGTCCAGAGCGGTGATGCGGCGGCCGGCAGATGAAGCCCCCCGGGCAGCTTCAACGGGGCTCTTCACCTTACAGCCGCAGAGGCGTCAAACCAGCGCGCCCTCCGTCCAGTTCAGCCACTCGGGCCATTCAGCCGCCTCCGCCGACGAGTCCGGATGCAACCCCGGCGCGTCGTAATCGAAGAGCGGTTCGGCGCGCTCCTTCGAGGTCTGGGTGGTTCGCACGGTGCAGAGCCCCACCGACACCTCTCGGAGGGAGCCGGTGCATCGGCTCCATGCTGTGCCGGCCGGGTTGGCTTCGGTGACTCCATCACGCCAGAAGATGCCGCAGTTTGTGTTAACCGCCCAGACGCTGCCGAACCCGGCCGAGACGTGGGCCAGCCGGCCGGGCACCCTGTGCCAGCCGGTGCCGGCCGGGGTGACCGGGGTCACCCCGACGCGGACGAAGATACCGCCGGCCGGGTTCAGGCCCCAGACTAGGCCCTGCTCCCCGACCGCGACGTGCTCCAGCCTGCCGCCCAATCGAAGCCAGTTGGTACCGGCGGGGCTGGCGGGTGTGACGCCCTCGCGGATGAAGATGCCGCCGTTGGCGTTCAGACCCCAGGCCATGCCTTCGCCGACGGATACCTCGACCAGTTTGCCGGGAATCCGGTCCCAACTTGTGCCGGCCGGGCTCGCTTCGGTGACCCCCGAGCGCACGAAGATGCCGCCGGAATCGTTCAGGCCCCAGACGAGCCCCATTTCGCCGACGGAGACGTGCGCCAGCGAACCGGTCACGCGGCTCCAGCCAGTGCCCGTGATGGAGGATTCCGACAGACCCTCGCGCACAAAGATGCCGCCGTTGGCGTTCAACCCCCAGACGTTCCCCTCGCCCACCGAGACCTGCATCAACCGGCCCGGCACGCGCAGCCAGTCCACCCCCGTGGGATTCGTGTCATTGATGCCGTCGCGAACGAATATGCCTCCGGCATCGTTCAGGCCCCACAGAAGCCGCGGCCCGGGCGCGCTGCTGGTAGTGAAGGCAACCTCACCCTCCCTCCAGGACGCGACGATAAGATCGGCGATGCCGAGCGTCGTCTCCTCCGCGTGGTAGAAGGTGAGCTCGAACTCGTACTCGGTGGCCGGATCCATCTCGAATCCGGGCGTCCACTGCGTGGTGGCCGGGTCCTCTCCGACAACGTCGTACAGCTCCATGTCGCTCCCGGCTTCGGCCAGAATCCAGGCGATGCCCGCTCCCGTCCCGGGCGAGGTCCACTCGTCCCACTCGAAAGTCGGCGTGAGTTCAACATCGGTGGCATTGTGCGCGGGATGGGTGATGTTCGGCGTCTGCCCGGGAACGGCCGTCGAGCCGAAATCCACCGGTCCGCTGGCGACGCCGCCGTCGTAGTAGAGTTCAACGCTCGCGGGCCCCGTGTCTATGAGGTCCCAGTCGTCCGCGTCTACCTCGCTCGTGGACAGCATGATGTAGCGCATTCCGCCGTCGGAGCCGGCTTCCCACTCAAGGCCCAAGTCGCTGTGGTAACCGTCGAGTTCGGCGCCGGACCAACCCGACGGCAGGTAGTCGCCAGTATCCCAGACATGACCCCACGGGGTCAGGACGGACAGGCCCCTCAGGTCCTCGCCTTCGGCCTCCAGGCCGTATTCGTAGTTGCTCAGCCCGTCCCCGGGGTAACCTTCGTCCACCCCACGCTCGACCAGCAGTTCGGGCGCCGTTCCGGACGTCCCCGTGGTGAAGAAGACTTCGAGTTCCACGCCCGAGGCGATGTTCGTCGGCACACCGTTGACGTCGGCGGCCACCGCATTGTGAAAGTCCAGGCTGAACTTGTAGTCCGTGTCCGCATCCAATGAGAAGCCCGGCGTCCAGGATGTCGTGTCCGCCGGCGCCTCGTCCATCTCGTAGAGGTCGTCCCCGTTGTGCTCCGTCAGCTCCCACCAGATGCCACCGTCGGCCCCTGGCGAACTCCACTCATCCCACTGGAAAGTCGGTGTCAGCGGCACCGATCCCGCGTTGTGGGAGGGATTTGTGATATTCGGGGTCTCCCCCGGCAGCGGACAGGACAAGAAACCGACCGACCCCGACCAGTCACCTCCGGTGTAGTGCACCGTCAGGTCGCTCTGGTTAGACCCGATGTCCGACCACTCCGCTGCCGTCAGGTACTCCCACTCCAGGTCGAAGTAGGCGACCCCGCCGTCCACTTCGGCCTCGAATTCCAGGTTCAGGTCGACGTCTTCGTACTCGAACAGCTCCCCCGACCAGTCCCCCGGGAGTATGGTGTCGGAGTCGAAGACCTCGCCCCATGGAGTTGTCGCCTGCAGGCGGGTCAGTTCGGAACCCTCGACCTCGTAGCCGAAACAGAACGCGGCGACACCGTCGCCCGGGTACATGACATCCAGGCCGCGGAAGACGCCCACCTCGGTGACGCCCGCCGGCAACGGTTGCTCGCCACCGGCCAGTTCACCGGCCCCGGGACCGAAAGCGCTAAGAAGCAGACGCGGCTCAAGCGGCTGGAGCCGCAGTGAGTAGCGACCGTTTTCCGTCACACCATCCCTGATGCGCAGTGGCATCGGCAGCCTCCTTTCCCCCAGAAGCGCACTGGTAAGAACTTCGCTGCGGATAGGAATCGGCGCGGGCCTGGGCCCCCCCGAGACACATGGAGGCAGCATGGTCGCAGGCGTAGCCACGCCCCCTCAGCGGAAGCCGCATTCTACACCGGGAATACAGAAATTCAAGTCTTTTTTTGGCCCATCAGTATCCCGCCCCGGGCTGCTGATACGGACCGTTGAGGCGCGCCACTCCCGACGCCCGGGGCTTGGGGCGGGCAAGCCGCCCCGGGGCGTTCTCTGCGGGGTCCGGCAGAGTTGACCGGACGCGCCATCGCCGATACACTGTTAGCGGCCACCGTAATCTTTGCGTTATTTGCGGGTCTTCGGGGGACGCCTCATCGGGTCGCTGAACGGCCATGCGGGGACAGACCTTGCCAGACGCACAGGCCGGCTGGTGGCGGTGGTGGTCGGCATCGATCGCTACGCGACCCGCGCCGTGCCGGACCTCACTTGCGCGGCCAACGACGCCGAGAGCGTCGCCACGGCCCTGCGACGGACGCAGCCGAGCGAGGACCTCGAGCTGACCGTGCTCATGTCCCCTCCCCGGCTGGAGAATGCCCTCTCCCCCACCCGCGACGGCATCCTGCGCGCCTTGCGCGAGGCCGCCGAGGTCGCGGGTGAGCACGATACAGTTCTGTTCTACTTCGCGGGGCACGGCGGCATGGTGGAGGGCCGGCCCTGCCTGCTGCCGGCGGACACGCGAGTGGAACGCGGCGATCCGGAAGTTTTCGGTGCCTCCCTCTTGCCCGTTGAAGACGTGCAGGAGGCTTTCCAGGGTCACCCGTGCCGGCGCCGCGTCATAATGCTCGACTGCTGCCAGAACATCCTGGCCGGGACCTGGACATCGGAAGCCGAGGCTGCCAAATCGGCCCCGCCGGAGCTCGGCCAGTTCGGCCAGCGTGGTGGCGACAGCGGAGTGAGTCTCGCCCAGTGCCGAACGCTGGACAACGAGCGCTTCCTCGTAGAGTTGCGCCGCGCCCTTGAGCCGATTAGCCCTGAGGAGAAGCCGCGCCATACAGATAAGCGCCGTCACCCGGCGGCTCATCCGCTCCGCTCTGCTGTCAACGCTGTCCGCCACGTCGACCTCCGTCCTCCAGACGCTGCTGAAAGGCCCACGGCCGAACCATTTATAGCAATATCCAGCGCCTGGGACAAGCCTTTTGTTGCCGTGAACAGACCTTGTGAACTGCCGGTGCGCCTGCTAATACGGGTACCGGTCGCTCGGAGAAACCAGGGAGGAGACCCGATGCGCAGAGCCCGTACGGTGTTCCAAGCCGCGGTCATAGGCCTTGCGGCCCTTACGGTACTGACTGCCGGCGGTGTGACCAGCGCCGCGGAGCGAGAGAAGACACCCGCCCCCGCCCGCACCATCGCCGTGCCCGTGGTGGAGGGCGACTGGTGGCAGATTGCCCCCGACGCACCCGACATCGGCGAGTGGAGCACCGGCGAGGAGAACGCCTGCGACTTCACCATCTACCGCGACGCAGACGGCACCTGGCACTGCGTCTCGTGTATCCGCGGCACGAGCCACTACGGCCGGCGGCTGTTCTACCACTGGCGCTCCGATGAGTTGACGAAACCCGACTGGGAGCCGGTCGGCATCATGGAGGTCCCCCGGGGCAAGCGCGGCCGACCGCCGGAGTTCACGTCCGTCCAGGCACCGCACGCTTTCCGGCACGACGGCCGCTATTACATGTTCTACAACAGCGGGCCGGCTTACTGCCTCATCAGCGAGGACGGCAAGGACTGGCGACCGCACAAAAACGTGGCCGGGGAGGACGTCTTCTTCCCGATGGGGCGCGACGTCTGCGTCTTCCACGACGAGGCTAACGAACGGTGGATAGCCTACTACTGCGGCACCGCCGAGGTGGACGGCCGGCGCCGGGGCGCCATGGTAGCCCGCACGGCGCCCACCCCCGAGGGGCCTTGGAGCGAGAAGGAAATACCCGTCCGCACCGAGGGCAACCCGGAAAGCCCCTTCATGCTGAAACACGACGGTCACTACTACCTGTGGCAGCAGATGAGCGTCTACCGCTCGACTGACCCGCTGGACTTCAACAACGCCGAACTCGTGGCCCACATGACCGAGATATGGTACGGCGGCAAGTGGGCGCCGGAGGTCATCGAGCACGGAGGTGAGTTCTACATCGCCGGCTACGGGCGCGGCATACACGTCGCCCGCCTGAAGTGGGAGCAGAAGACGCCCGAAGAGGTGGCACAGTGGCGGCGGAAGTGGCTGTCGTACATGGAAGAGGAACTGCGGAAGAAACGTGAACGAGAGCGCAGACGGCGGGAAGCCGCGGAACGTGAGAACGCCCGAGAATGACCCTGCCTTAGAGGGCCATGCTTGTTCGTAGCCGGACCGCTGGGATCCGGACCGGATAAAAGTGGCGCCCGAGGGCCAGGCGGACCTCACTTCGGTCCTCATGCTCACCCGTACGCCGGCCGTCGGGCATGCGTACCGGGACGTTCAAACACTCTCCGGCAGCCTCTCAAGCCCAAAAATAAGTCTTGACAAGCCTCAAGGGGGAGGTAAACTCAGGTTACAAACGGCACGGTGGCACTTTGCTGTCGGAACGGGGGAATGGGGTATGGTGAGAGAGTGTATGGGCGTCGAAACGTGCAGGCCCGGGCATTAGCCGCGTGTCGTGGCGGTGAGAGACCGGGGTCGGCGTGACAGGAACGCAAGGGGGATGTGCCAGGGCCCGGGGGAGTCCGAGATTACTCCGCAGTGCCCGCAGCCGATCAGCCCAGCTACATCACGAGGAAGAATGTTCGGGGGGAAAGATGAAACCACCACGGAACAAGAAGACTTGCCTTATGTGTTTACTGTTCGTTTTCTGTTCGCTTACAGGTTCCGGCCAGACCCGAGGGGATGAGACCGGTATCCCAGAGGCCGGGGAAGTGCCTGCGGCCCTTGCGGTTGAACAACCGGCCCGCACCGAAACCGGGGGAAAGCGCAGCTTGCAGTTGGAACATAGGGAGTTGCCCGAGGTGCAGCACCTAACCCCCGTCCGCAGAGACGACCCACGGCAAAGGGCCATCCCATTGCCGACCTTCTTCTGGCTGAAGGATGTCAGCCTGGAGAGGGAGAGGAAGGCCGAATGGTTCAGATTCCCCGTACTGCTCTCCGGGCGCATGTCGCTTTCCCTGCGGACGGATGCGAGGGCGGACCTGGTCCTGGAGAGCGAAGGCCGGGAGCAGCTGGCACGGACGGCCGCTGACGACCCCGCCAGGGAGGTCAGGCTGGCACGCCACCTCGACCCCGGCGTCTACTACATATCCGTAACCACGACGGGCGAGACGCAAGATAGCTCATACGACATGAAGGCAACCTTCAAGCCGGATGACCGTGAGGCGGGGGTTCTGCCCGTGCTCGTTTATCTGAAGCATGGCCGCCAACTTCCCGCCAGCGTACACGATCCTTTCGACGCCGGCAGCATCCTGGTGATCCCGGGCGGCTATAACCTCCCGCCTAATATGGGAGATTTCATGGTGGATCCGGGCATCATCTTCGGCCAGCTTGAGGGTTTGTTCGATATGTTGAAAGCGCAGGGCCAGGCCGGCATTCATGGCGGGTTCCTGGGTGGCGTGGCCGTCTGGGGAGCAGGATACCTGGCCGGCAAGCAAGTCGACGATTGGTGGGAAAGCAGAGATAAGGGGCCCTACGACGACGAAGACGATGACGGCTGCCCGAACTTCGTAGAGCAAGTAGAGTGCGGGGACAATACTTCCTACGACCCGGAGTCAAAGGAATGCGGAATCATAGGCGCGCCGGAGGGGCCGATCTTCTACATCGGGCTGGGGCCTCTACTGATGCCAACGGGACCCGGTAACACGCTGCAGCCTCAACATGTCGACCGGATGCAGCAGCATCTGCTGGACCGAATGGGCGCATTGCCCGGGGCAACGGTCACCACATCTCAGCGGCTCTACAGAGATATCTCGGACAGACCGGTTCTTGACCATATATGTCTGGAAAGGGGAGCGCTATAGCCCGTTGACAACCTCGGTCCGGATGGTCCCTGTATGGGTTGCGAGGGATGCTGAAAACGGGGCATTCGCCGGGCCCTGTCAGGCGAACTCGGGCTCGGCTACTTCCCCGCTCATCTCCAGCGGCAGACGCCGGACGTGTGGACCCTCGGCCGGTGATAAAGAGCATGACGGCATCCTTGGTGAGGATGTGAGACGCCTGCCCGCTTTGCTTCTCCAGAGAGCGGGGAAACGGCGGCGAAGATGGATCCTTTTTGTGTGGACATGGCCCCCCCTGCGGATATGTTGGTTTTTGACTATTGAGCGGCACAGAACCTGTGAGGGAAAGGGGCGAGATGAATCTCCGCACTGCAGAACGGACATTGGAGACGGGATTCACCGTTATCATTGCCATGGGCTGGTTGCTGGCGGCCCCGGCATGGGGAGCAGGCCCGGTTAAGACGACCCGCTTCACCATCGATGAGGACGTGCGCCACCAGAACATCGAGGGCTGGGGTACCTGCCTCATTTTCTGGGGTCGCATGGCAGGGCCGGACAGCCCCTACCACGACCCCCGGTTCATCGACGCCTACGCCCGCAAGCTGGGCTGCAACATCCTGCGCATCCAGCTCAGCCCGCACGCGCTCAAGGGGCCCAGCGGCCGGCTGGACGATCCCGTGCCGCTCGGCGACGACGTGGAGGAGAACATCGCGAAGTTCAACTTCGAGCACGAGCGGGTGAAGATCTTCGGCCAGGTCGCCCAGTATCTGCGCGACAACGCGCTTGAGCCGGAGCGGGTCAAGTTCATGGCCGACTTCTGGAGTCCGCCCCACTGGATGAAGGGCCCGACGGGCGCGGAGCAGTCCTTCGGCGGCCGGCCGCCCCGCCCCACCCCGTTCGTCAGCTTCAACGGCACCGACACCGTCGGCGGGCGCTTGAAGCAGACCCCCGAGAACCTCGAGCAGTTCGGCCGCTACATCGTCGCCTACACGCAGGGCTTCGGGCAGCACTTCGGCATCGAGTTTGACAATATCAGCCTGCAGAACGAACTGAGCTTCGAGAACCCGTTCGCAAGCTGCACCTACCTGCACGCCCCCGGGCCGGACGGAGAGCGCGAGGGCGGCCAGTACTGGCAATACGCAGCCGCCCTCAAGGCCGTCAAGGAGGAGTTCCACCAGAAAGGCATCACCACGCGCATCCGGGGACCCCACATGGGCAACATCGGCGAGAAGCCGGACAATCCGTGGGCGCTCAACGACCAGTGCAACTTCGTGCGCGCGGTCAAGGAGCACGAGGACCCGGAACTGTTCGACTTCCTGAGCATCTACACCAGCAACTACATCGACCCCGAGTACGGGGCGCAGATGCTGAGCGGCTTCCGCGACGGGAAAGCCGCCACCCCGCACCTGCCGTGGGCCGAGTGGCTCTACGCGCCGGGCTTCCCGGAGAAGCCCTACTGGATAGCCGAGATGGGCGGCGCACGGGAGCAGTGGCTGACCGGCGAGGACGGCACGCCCGGCCGGGGCGCCATCCGCGTGGCCCAGAACATCCACAACGCCATGGTCTGGGGTCGCGTCAGCGCGTACGTGTACTGGCAGATTCTGGGCGGCCGCGACCGCCCTGGGGGCGGCTCCCTGCTGAGCCGGACGCTGGACACCAACGGCAAGAAGTTCAGCGCCTACAGGCACTTCTCCCGCTACGTGAGGCCCGGCGCCGTCCGGGTGGAGATGACGCCGATGGCCGTCGGCTCCGGCAGCGAGAGGGACACCAGCCACAGCCTGAACGCCTCCGCCTACGTGCACGACGAAGACGGCACGGTGACCATCGTGCTGGTCAACCTGCTGTCGGACGAGGAGGACGTGCAGATCGCCGTGCCCGACCGCCCCGCGGTGGACAGCTACGGCGTCTGGCGCACGAAGGAAGACGAGAGCTTCGCCCCCCAGCCGGACCTGCCCGTCGAGGAAGGCCGGATATCGCTGACGGTGCCGGGCTACAGCGTGGTGACGCTGTACGGCCGGGAGGCGCGGTGAAGGGACTGCGTCCGGGGCGGCCGAACGGCGAGTACGAGCCGGAATGCGAGTGCGAGCACGATGCCTGCGCTTCAGGCCTGCGGGATGAGGCGCAGGAGCTTGACGCCGTGAGGCGGCACCTGATCGGAGAAGGCGCGGGTGAACTCTCCCACGTCCTCCCGGGCCCAAAGGTCGCGCACCACGGCCGGGCGGCGGTCATGCAGGCCCACCGCCTCCCATGACACGGTGACCATTCGGTGGTGCTTCTCCCCGCGGTTGAACAGCGCCACCGCCACGGACCCGTCCTCCAGCGGCTTCTTCCACACCTCGCCGCCGTGTCCGTCGCGGCCCAGGCAGTAGCCCTGACGGCCCAGCGGGTCCTGATTCACGGCAATGACCTCCGGGGCCGTCAGTATTTCGCGGGTCCCGTGGTCCATCTCCCTCACGTCGCAGCCGATCATCAGGGGGGCCGCCAGCATACACCACAGGCTGAAGTGGGTGCGGTATTCCTCGTCGGTGCAGCCCCCGCGCGCCACGTTGCCCTGGCCGCGCATGCCCACGACGAGCATATCCGGATCGTTCCAGTGCCCGGGACCCGCGAAGCGGGCCAGGTTCTTCTGCCGCTCGAACCCGATCTCCGCCATCGACTCCCAGGAGTCGTTGATATCGCCGGTGGTGCGCCACATGTGGGCGCCGGCACGTGAGGCGGCCCAGTCCCAGGGCTTCATCAGGCCCCACTCGCACATGCTGAAGACGACGGGCCGGCCGGTGGCCCGCAGTGCCTGCCCCATCCGCTCGTAGAGCGCACGCCCGTCCACGCCGACCGGCTTGTAGCAGAAGTCGTATTTGAGGAAGTCCACTCCCCAGTCGGCGAAGGTCCGCGCGTCCTCCTCCTCGTAGCCGAAGCTGGCGGGGCGCACGCCGCAGGTGTGGCTGCCGGCACAGGAGTATATGCCGAACTTCAGCCCCTTCGAGTGGACGTAGTCGGCCACGGCCTTCATCCCGTCCGGGAATTTCTCCGGGTGCCCGCGCAGACGCCCGTCCGGGCCGCGCTCGTCGGCCTCCCAATGGTCGTCAATCACCACGTATTCGTAGCCGGCGTCCTTCAGGCCGTGCTCGACAAAAGCATCCGCGGTCTCGCGGACGATATCCGCGTTGACTTCGCGGCCGAACGTGTTCCAGCTATTCCAGCCCATCGGCGGGGTTGCAGCCAGCATGTCGTGCTCCTCGTAAACGTAGCGAATACACCCGAGCGGATGACGCCTGGGGCACACTCTACACGCCGCATT
The DNA here is from genome assembly GCA_046483385.1 of Candidatus Brocadiia bacterium. GTDB lineage: Bacteria > Planctomycetota > Brocadiia > SM23-32 > SM23-32 > B1Sed10-231. Next base: position 12,461 of record JAWODG010000204.1, read on the forward strand.
CTCGTACTCGTGCTCTTACTCGCCATTTGGAAACGCACCGCATGTGCCGTTCGCCATGCGGCGAACTCAGCTCTTCCTTTCAAACCGTCCCCCCGGACTCACGTCCGGGGCTAACGCCTGCCGCCCGCCGGAAGGCAGGCTCTGTGGGACGTCGTTCGCCTCTTGTATCCGTGCTCAGACATCTGTCGGGGCGGAGCCGGTTGACCGGCCGGAAGCCCGCCCGTCGCGCCAAGGGCGCGCAACATGCCAGCCCAGGGCGCAGCCCTGGGAACAGGAACGCGAGACAACACCGGCGCGCCCTGTAAGGGCGCTACCAATGCGACCGCCGGGCTCTTGGTCATTGCCTGCAGGAGCACGCTCGGATCCCTATTCCCAGCAAACCGTCAGACATCACACGTCTCGTAGGCCCTCCGCAGGTGCTCCACCGGGTCCCCCTCGAAACCGAACTCGTGTCCCACGTACAGGTCGAACCCGGCGTCGGCGATGGCCCGCATCACGGCCGGGTAGTATATCTCCTGTGTCTCGTCCAGCGGCCCCCGTCGCGGGTTGCCCGCCGTGTGAAAGTGCCCGATGTAGTCGATGTTCTCGGTGATGGTGCGGATCAGGTCCCCCTCCATGATCTGCATGTGGTAGATGTCATAGAGGAGCTTCGCCCGCGGTGAGCCAACGGCTTTGCACACGCGCACGCCCCAATCGGTGTGGTCGCACTGGTAGCCGGGGTGGTTGACCTTCGAGTTGAGCAGTTCCATGTTCAGGTTCACGCCGGCGTCCTCGGCGGCCTTCATCACGGGTCGCAGACCCTCGGCGCAGACCTCGATGGACTCCTCGTCATCCCGGCCGTCCCGGTTGCCGCTGAAGCAGATGAGCCCGGGGATGTCGTGCTTCTCGGCCAGCTCGATGGACTCCAGCAGTTCATCGCGTATGCGGGCGTGGTTGTCCGGATTGTTCAGGCCGTCGGTCAGCGAGTTGTGTCCGCTCATGGAGGCGATGCGCAGGCCGTGCCTGGGGGCCAGTTCGGTGAGCTGCTCAAACGGGGCGCCCTCCCGGCCCCAGATTTCCACCGCGGCGTAACCGATCTCACTGGCGCGCCGCAACAACTCGTCCAGGTCAACACCTTCCTTCAGGAAGCAGCCCAGGCAGAACGACTGGTTGATACGTTCCATCGCCATCTCTCCTCAGAATTCGACGCCCAGCTTGATGTTGTTCTCGGGGGCCCTGTCGATGTCCATATAAGCCTCCAGCGCCTCCTCAAACGGCACGACGGGGGTTACGACGTCTTCGCCGCTGAGCCGCCCCTCGCATATCATGCGCCAACAGGTGGCGTAGATGCGGTCCTCGTCCCAGCGGGGATGCTCCCGGTTGGGCTCCGAGCAGGCGCGGGAGAAGATGATGTTGGGCACGTTCAGGTGGGCCTCGGCGCCCAGGTCCAGGCCCGCGCCGTAGGGCGGCGGGAAGGCGCCCGCGACGACGTTCCCGCCGTAGGCGACCCCGCGCAAAGCGTGCTGGAGGGCCTGCCGCGCTCCGCTGTACTCTATCACCACGTCCGCACCGCGCTTGTCAGTGGCCAGCTTTATCTCCCGGCCCGCGTCGCAGGCGGTCGGGTCCAGCGTCAGGTCGGCCCCGCACGCCTCTGCGGCGGCGCGCCGGTTGGTCAGCGGCTCGACCGCTATGACGGGGTATGCACCGGAGGACTTCGCGATCTGGACCGCCATCAGCCCTATGGCGCCCATGCCGAAGACGGCCACGGCGTCTCCGACTCGCACCTGGCCGTCGCGCACGGCCGCCATGGCGAAGTCCGCCGGGTCCAGACAAACGGCCGATCGCCACGGCACGCCATCGGGCGCCATGCGCAGTCCCGTCGCCGGGACCGTCTGCGTCTCACGGAAGCCACCGTAGCCGAGCACGCGCTGGCCGGTTGCGATGTTCTGCACATCCGGGCCGACTCCTGTGACCTCGCCTACGAACATGTTGCCGACGGTGAAGCCCCAGAACTCGCCCTCTCCTTCCGGCTTCTCGTGGATGCCCAGCTCACGGTTGAACGAGCCGCGCTCGGCGGCGTAGCCCCGGAACATGGCCATCTCCGTCCCGTGCTTGGCGGCCGCGAACTCCGTGCGCACGCGCACTTGTCCGGCCTTCAGTTCCGGCTCCTCGTACTCGACCATCTCAAGCGTCTTCGGCGCAACGGCTCTCAGTTCTCTCGGCATCGTTCCGCTCTCCGCTCGGCCATGAGTCAATCTCGCTCGAATCGGTGCACTGTAACCGTGCTGACGGACGGTGACAACCACATCCGTGTTTCAGCGCCCGAACAGTTCGCACTTGCAGGTTCTTCGCCCGCACCGTAGCATCAGCGCGCGAACGGGACGCATGCCCGCTACCCACAGCCGAGGGCGGCTGTGCCACACGGGGTTCGCCCGTAACATCGGCTTGAAACCATTTTGTCCCCTTTCAGCTTTCGCTCAGGAGAGGCAAGGCCATGGCCGCAGCAGACAACTTTGTGATCGGTGAGGAACTGCCCAACATCCCGTGGGAAGACCGCCCGGAGGGCTGCTCGGAGGTCGTATGGCGCTACAGCGGCAACCCGGTCATCCCGCGTGACCTCATTCCCACCTCAAATAGCATCTTCAACAGCGCCGTCGTGACCCATGAAGGCGAGTTCGCGGGTGTTTTCCGATGCGACAACAAGGCGCGACGGATGCTGCTGCACACCGGGCGCAGCCGCAACGGCATCGACTGGCAGATCGAGCACGAGCCGATCGAGTTCGAGTGCGACATCCCGGAGCTGCAGGACTTCACCTACGGCTACGACCCGCGCGTCTGCTGGATCGAAGACCGCTACTACGTCGTCTGGTGCAACGGCTATCACGGCCCCACCATCGGAATGGCGTGGACGAAGGACTTCGAGACCTACCACCAGATGGAGAACGCGTTCCTGCCCTACAACCGCGACGGCGTGCCCTTCCCCCGCAAGATCGGGGAGAACTACGCCATGCTGAGCCGCCCGAGCGACCGCGGGCACACGCCGTTCGGCGACATCTACTACAGCGAGAGCCCGGACATGTGTTTCTGGGGCAAGCACCGGTTCGTGATGGGCACCCGCGGCGGGTGGGAGTCCACCAAGATCGGTGCCGGACCCGTCCCCATCGAGACGCAGGAGGGCTGGCTGCTGCTTTACCACGGGGTGCTGACCTCGTGCAACGGGTTCGTTTACAGCACCGGCGTGGCGCTTCTGGACCGGGATGAGCCGTGGAAGGTCATCGCGCGGGGCAGGCCATACGTGCTCAGCCCGCAGAAACAATACGAGTGCGTCGGGGACGTCCCGAACGTCGTCTTCCCCTGCGCGGCGCTCTGCGATGCGGCCACCGGGCGGATGGCCATCTACTACGGCGGGGCGGACACGGTGACCTGCCTGGCGTTCGCCTACGCGCAGGAACTGGTGGAGTTCGCGAAAGACAGTTGTTAGTTGATAGTTGTCAGTTCTCGGCGCAGGCGATTCTGGCAGCTCTGGGAACCTACGCGCGATTGGGCACCTTCCAGCATCCCCGCTAACAACAAGCAATTATTAACTAACAACTAACGTCCGGCAACTATCAGGTCTTTGGCCTGCTGCAGGCCGGTGGGCATTGCGCCGCACCCCCTCAGAACTCTACCAGGTCCGTCCGGGTGAGGGTCGTCCGGCGGCGGGTGCCGAGCGCGTTGACGAGATGCCAGGCGGTGTACTGCTCGGCGTAGGGCTCGGTGGACGACATGCCGTCCACGGGCACGACGACTCTGAAATCGCGCGCGGCGGCGCCTGTGGCCGTGTGCAGCACGGCCCCGTGGGCTGACGTGCCGACCAGCACCACCGTTTCGACTCCGCGACGGCGCAACAGGTCCTCCAGGTAGGTGCCGAAGAACTTATCCACGCCGGACCTAACCACAGGCTCCCCTTCGCGGGGGGCCACCTCGGCGCGGATGTCGTCCGGCTCGGCGCTGCTGGTCAGGCTGTAGGCGACGACAGCTCCCGCCTCGCGCGCGCGTTCCAGCAGTCTCTGCACGGCCGGCAGGCTTGAGACGCAACGCGGCCGGCGCTCGGCGTTGCAGTTCTGGCGCTGGATGTCCAGCACCAGCAGTGCCGTGGTCGCCGGGTCCAGTTTGACCGGTTCGGGCCGGGGAGGCTCGGGAACCTCAACACCGTCCCACTCCTCGAGGATGGTCTGTGGCGCCTTACGGGGCTCCGAGGATGCCGCGCACCCGGCCGTCGGGATGCAGAAGGTTAAGAGCACCAGTATCGTGATCGCCGCCGCGACTCCCATTCTGTCGTCTCCTCTCCTTCGGCCGCCGGCGGGGACCGGGTTCCCCGGCAAGAGAGAAAAAGCTCCGTCCCCCGGAGCGCACTCCACCGCGCCCCGGAACGCACGGAGCGGTTTGCTGCGGGCCGCGCCCTGCCTCAGGATTGGCAAACGTGCAGCGCCAGGCAAGTCCAGAAAGCGATGAACGCCAGGGTGCCGAGCCCCGTCAGTATATAGAACAGGGCCCACTCGCCCGCCTCAGATGCCCACCAGTCTCTCTGCATCGGCCTCTCTCCTTTCCGGGGTCGTCCTCACACGTTGACTGACCTCCACCAGGCGTAGTAGTCGGTCTCCAGTTCCTCCGCCGACGGGAAGGGATAGAACAGCATCCCATCCTGGTCGCCCAAGTAGAAACCGGTCCTCACGCAGCGATAGGGGAACTGCTGCGGCTGTATGCGGTCAACCGTCTTGGTGTGCTTGCCCTTCTGCTGGTCGAGCTGGCACAGGCAGTCGCGCAGATGTTCGATGTTGGCATACGGCAGGTCGCGCACGTCCGCGTTGCGGGGATCATCGGCCAGTCCGTGCAGCTTCAGGTCCACAAAGCAGATGCGCGGCACGGACACCGGCGTCGAGGTGTCGGTGATGAAGGCGCAGAACTTGTCCGGCGTCAGCCAGCTTGCGATCAGGGGATGGACCGGGCAGATCTCCTGGTACAGGTGGTACGTGCCCGGAAACTGCTCCGGCAGCACGCCGCGCTCCAGGCCCAGCACGCGGCCGTCCCGCGTGGCAAGCCACAGGTCGCCGACGGCTGAAAGGGGCACGTGCTCCAGCACGCGGTAGATGCCGGCATAGACCGAATGCTTGGGCTCACCGTCGGGATGGGGAACGCAGCGATCGAGCGCGGCCTCCAGGTCAAAGAAGTCGCTCCTGAAGCCCGGATCGACCTCGAAGAACATCGCCTGTCCGCTGGAGCGCTTGCGGGTGCCGACGGCCAGGTAGGCGCCGAACTTCTCCGGGGGAAGCATGGAAACGACAAGCGATTCCGGAATCATCGACAGGTAGATATGTTTCGCCATCCCGCCGCCCCCTTCCACGATAAGAGGACACGATTCAGGACCGTCCACCCAGAACGCTTCCGACCTTGTCAGCCCGGCAAAGCCGTGTTGCGGAAGGCCCCGCCGGGGCAGTCTCCCGGAACAGTGTTCGCCTCCTCACCGGCACCGATAACATACCACAGGAGGGGCATTTGAGCAAGACTGATTTTACACTTCCCCAAACGTGCGCGGTCGCGTTCCGTAGGTAGCCCCTCGATGGCCTGCACCGATGAGGGACCGCTCGGCCCTGGCACAGCCGCCTCGGCTGTGAAGGCCCGCGGCGGCCGGCTGTGAGTCTGCCCCGTGGTCCCTGAAACCGTCGACGTGTCCGCGTCACAGGGGCATGGATACAGCGAGAGGCACCGTTCACTCGAAGCGGACGTTCCGGGCCAGTTCCACCACCATCTTCGCCTCGTTGGCGTTGCGGATGGGGCGGCCGTGGACCGTCAGGTTCTCGATGCTCACGTCCTCTATCAGGTGGTCCCCATCCCAGCCCCGAATGACGCTGACCGGGAACATGCCATCCACGACAGCTATATCCCTGAAATGTACATCGCGAATCTGCCCCCGTTGCGGATCCCGGCTGTAGCGCGCGTAAAGGATCTTCAGATCAATCAGTTTCTCCTCGGCGCCCTCGATCCGGATGTCCTCGTAGCGAACGTTGCTTATCTCGGCCCGGTCGCCGTTGTGGATGGTCAGCGCGCCGCCGGACTGCCAGCCTTCGTACTGCACGTGGATCAGGTCGAGGTCCTCGAAGGCGATGTCGGTCATCGCGTCACATCGCGTCTCATAGCCGATCTCGACGCCGTTGCCGGGTTTGGCGTTCCAGCAGACGCAACGGCGGACCCGAATGTTCTCCACGTCGCGCCCGCCGCACTCATGCCCGTGGGCGCTGGCCTTAATGGCCACGCAGTCATCCGCCGTCCGGAAGAAGCAGTCCTCGACCACCGCGTTGCGGCAGCCGACCAGGTCCACGCCGTCCCCACCGACATGGTCCGTGATGATTTTGACGCCCTCGATTTCAACGCCGTCGCAGCCTGTGGGCACCAGCGTCCAGCGGGGGCTGTCCACCAGCGCCAGCCCCTCGACACGCACGTTGCGACAGTCGATGAAGCGCAGCATGCGGGGGCCACTGTCGTCGCCCTCCCGCGACCACGCGCTGCCGTCCAGCACGCCGCGGCCGCGCACGGTAACGTCCTCGGCACCCTCAGCCAGCACGGCGCCCCGGACCATCGCCCCGCCCTCGATGTACACGGTCTCGCCGCTGCCCATCTCCATGAGCCCGGGTTCATGCACAGTCCCGGCTTGGAAAAACCGGACGCCCTCCTCGCCGGGCGCCGGGGCATCCTCCTCGGGCGGCGCCGCCCATATGAACAGCGGCCGGCTCAGGTCCCCGTCCAGCTCGACGCTCAGCAGCGCCGGGGCCTTCAGGGCGAAACGAAGTCCGGTGTCGGTTCGCTCCGGCTCGATGCCGCGCCTGAGCGGTCTGACGACGGCCCGTTCGAACTCGAAAGCGACCTCGACGGCCACCTCAACCGGTCCTTCCGCCTCAAACATGGCGTAAGAGGCGCAGGAGCAGGCATGCACGAAGACGCTGTCTCCGTCCGCCTCCAGGCGGTAGTGAGGGGATGGTTCAACACCTTCGGGCGCCGGGTATACGGTGACGGGCATGGCTTATCTCCGGTCAACTGGGCTCAGCGGGGTAACGGCAAGATACTGTAACACGCCGGGGCCGTGGCCCCAACCGAAGCGAGGGCGGACGGGGGCCGGTGGAGGAAGTCGAGATAGTATTTGACAAAGGGTTCGCGGGCGTATAACTTTATAGGGCGTAAACTGACAGGAATGGAGAAGGTTCCTGCCCGGCGCTGCTGGTGTGGCCGTGGCGGGCAGAGTCTCGAGCCTACCCTACGTGGAGGAGAGATACGATGGCGGCCATGCGACGGGGTTCCGAAACGGGGCTTATGCTCACGTTGGCCCTGGTCTTCCTGGTGATTGCTCTGGTCGGCGCTGGTTGTGGCATTTTCTTCTTCCAGCAGTATCGCACGGTCAGGCGGGCCGTCGCCCAGAATCAGGAGAACTTCAGGGAAAGCGTTGGGGCGGTCTTCACCGAGAACAACTGGGACCTGCCCACGGCTGCGGCCGACGAGATGGGCATAGCCTATAAGGGCGAAAGCTTCCAGCAGGTGGCGGCAAAGCTGAATGAGGCGGCCGAGTACCAGAATCAGGTCATGCCCACGCTGGGATGGGAAAGCGTGGCCGGCATGCAGAGCGCCCTGGCGGACTCCCCCCGACAGCAGGAAGTCCAGGCGCAGGGCGACCCCACTTACGAGACCATCAGCGGGCTGCTGACCTTCTATGAAGATCGTTACACCGCCCTGAACGACGAAGTCGCCGACCTCCGGGCCGAGAACGAGGACCTGAGCAACCGCCTGGAACAGACCCAGCAGTCGTTGGTCCAGACGCAGGAGGACACGGGCGAACGCCTCAATCAGGCCGTGGCCGAGTTCCAGAGCGACCTGGAAGAACTGCGCGCCGACTACAACGAACTGCTTGAGGAGTCCGACGCGCAGCGCGAAGCCGCCGCCGAGTGGCGCCAGAAGTACCAGAACGAACTGGACACCCGCAAGCAGATGGTGGCCGACCTGCAGAAAGAGGTCCAGATGTGGCAGGACCGCTACTGGGAAGAGGTCCAGGGACCGGCTGAACGGGAAGAGATGCAGCCGGCGGGCCAGGTCATCTCGGTCAAGTCGGACACGGACTTCGTTTACATCGAGGGCGGCGAAGACAAGGGCTTCCGCGAGAGCGATACCATGGTGGTCTTCGGACGCGGCCCCAACGGCGAGATTTATAGGAAGGGCGTCGTCCGAGTCTCACAGGTCCATCCAATCACCGCGCGCGCCAGCATCGTGGAAGAGGACGAGTACATCATCGAAGGCGACGAGTTCGTATCTTCCGAGGTGTGGAGCAAATTCCACGGCGGTTGAGCCCACCGCCCTGTCACGGTTGCATCGCTCCGGGCCCTCCGGTACAAAGGATGCCGTGAGGGTCCGGTTTTTTTGCGGCCCCGGTTTCCCGGTGGTGTAATTGGTAACACAGCAGGTTTTGGTCCTGCCGTTCCTGGTTCGAGTCCAGGCCGGGAAGCCATCCTCTCCTCTTCGGAGCGCATCCTCCCACCGCCTTCTTGCAACTTCCCCCTGCCGGGGCTACGCTCTGTCTGTCCCATTGCGGCCGGCCGTGGCGTAAGGCCGCTACCACATCGAGCCCATCCGCTTTGCCGGAGGAGGACATGAGCACGCCCATGCTGGCGAACCATCCGCGCCTGTACGTCACTGATGATCAACTGGCACGCCTCGCGCGCAACCCGGAGCTTCCCGTGCTGCGGCAACTGCAGAGCCGGCTCGCCGAGGAAACTGACCAATACGTCCGCGGTCCGGCCGACGTTGCCCTGAAGGGCGGACACAATGCCCACCTGGTTCGCGCCCGAAGAATGCAACGACGGGTCGTTTCGCTCATCACGCGGTGGCGGCAGACCGGGGAGGTCCGTTTCCGGCGCGCCGCCCTGGACCACATCCGCACGATGGCGGGCTGGGACTACTGGTCGTGGATCGCGTGGAGACGGAATGATTCCCGTCCGGAAGCGATCTTTGATCTCAGCTACGGGGAAAACAGCGCCACGCTGGCGGTCGCCTTCGACTGGCTGTTCGATTCGCTCTCCAACGACGAACGGGACACTCTCGTGGCGACGGCGCGCGACCGGGCCTTGGGTCCGTTCCTTCACCACGTGCGCAAGGGGCAGCCGCCGGGATGGTTCGGTCGGGAGGATTCCAACTGGAACGCCGTCTGTGCCGGCGGCGCCGGGCTGCTGGCGCTGTCCCTGCATGACGAACTCCCCGAGGCCCGCCAGGCCCGGCCCCTGGTGGAGGAGTCGCTGGAACCCTTCATGCGCAGCCTGGCCGAAACCGACGGTGGCTGGACCGAAGGCATCGGCTACTGGAACTATGGCATGCGTTACGCGCTAATGTACCTGCTGAGCCACGAGAGAGCCACGGGTCGCGAACATCCCTTGCTCCGGCAAGAGGAAACCCGGAAGTCGCTTTCGTTCGCCCCCGACTTCTGCCCCCGCGGCGTTCCGTGCAGCTTCGGCGATTCGAACCACTGGTTCCCCCTGCCAATCCACTACGCCGCCACCGAGCGGCTGGACGTCCCGGACGTCGAATACCGCCTTCACCGCCGTCTGACCGAGGGGGAAGGCGGCGGCGGAAGCTGGCCGAACGCGGCCGAATGGCTCCTTCTGCATCCCCGCAGCCAGCCGGCACCCCCGGAACCGGAGGAGCAGGTCGTCCGCCTCTACCGGGGCATGGACTGGGGCTTCATCGCGGACCGCATGCCCGAGCCCGACCTTTACCTGGCCGTCCGGGGAGGCACCACCGAGGTCCCTCACGGCCACAGAGACCTGCTCAGCTTCCATTGCGTGGTTGACGGCGAGGCGGTGGTCACCAACGTCGGCGTGGGCGAGTACCTCGACACGACCTTCAGCCCCCGCCGCTGGGAACTGTTTGAGACCATGCCGCCCTCCAAGAACACCATTCTTATCAACGGGGTGGGCATCACGAAACCTGCCGCGGCGAATTCCGAGGCGCTCCGGCGGGCAGGGATGGTCGGAATCCGTATGGAGGCCACCGAGGCGATGGGCGAGTCGCGTGACGGCCCGGCGGCGGAGTTCTGCGGCCGGCTGTTCCTGATGCTGGACGCACGTGGCTTCCTTATCCTGGACCGCGTGGTGCTCCCGTTCGAGGGAAGGGTCGAGTCCCGGATGCATACCTACGCCGAAGTCGAACTCAGAAAAGCCGGCGCGACCCTGGACCGAAACGGCGTCCGAGTGGCCGTCAGCTACGGGTGCGACGTCCCGGCTTCACGACATCTGGCCGTCAGCGCGCCCACGACACCGCGCAACCCGTCCGCCATGCTCCGATGGTGCACGGACGAACTCCGGCGGGAGGTCACCATGGCAACGCTCCTGTGTCGGGGCGCCCGCGGCCGGGTCAGGGTGGATTCGACAGACGACACCATCACCGTGCGCTGTTCGGCCCCGGGTTGGCAGCGTGACGTGCGATTGACCGGACACCTGCGCATTGCCCGATCGCCCGATTAATGATGTGTCTACAGAATGAACGGAGGAAGCCCATGGAACTGTGGATGACGGAAGTGCCAAACGATGTCCTGCGTCGGACCCGGGAAATCCGCGAGGACCTGCACAGGCACCCCGAGCTTTCCTACCAGGAGGAGCGCACAAGTCGGCTCGTGGCGGATACGCTCCGAGACCTCGGCCTGGACGAGGTGCGCACCGGGGTGGCGCGCACCGGGGTCGTCGGGCTGCTGAGGGGCCCGGCGGAGGGACCGACGGTCGCTCTGCGGGCGGACATGGACGCCCTGCCCATGACGGAGGAGACGGGCCTGCCTTACGCCTCCGAGAACGAGGGTGTCATGCACGCCTGCGGACACGACGGCCACACGGCCATCCTGCTGGCGGTGGCCCGCCTGCTGGCCGAGCGGCGCGAGGAGTTGCCCGGCAGCGTGAAGTTCATCTTCCAGCCGGCCGAGGAGAACCTGGCCGGCGGCGCTTTGATGGTCGAGGACGGTTGCCTGGAGGACCCGCGCCCGGACGCCATCTTCGCCCTCCACGGCGCCACGGGAATGAAAGTCGGCCAGATCCGCGTCGCCGAGACCCCGAACGTCGGCATGACCAACTTCCGCATCGACATCCAGGGCAAGGGGGGCCACGGGGCGGTCCCCGACGAGACGGTGGACCCTCTCCTCATAGGCGCCCACATCGTGACGGCGGCCCAGAGCATCGTAAGCCGCGAGACGCGCCCGGACCAGCCCGTCGTGCTGAGCTTCTGCAGTTTCCAGGCGGGCACGACCTGCAACATCATCCCGGATACCGCCCGGCTGCTGGGCACCACGCGCGCAACGCAGATGGAGACACTCAACCGGATGCGCCGCTCGCTGGAGAGGGTGGCGACGAGCATCGCTCGGGCCATGCGGGGCGAGGCGAAACTCACCGAGGAGGAGACCTATCCGCCCGTGCACAACAACCCCGCCCTGCTGGACCTCGTGCGGGAGGTCGGCGGCGAGTTGTTGGGGCCGGAGAATGTGCTCGAGACCGAAGGGCAGCGCATGACCTCGGAGGACTTCTCGTTCTACCTGGAGGAGCAAGGCGGCGTGCCGGGCGTCATCTTCGGCCTGGGAGTGGGCACGGACGCGGGCCTGCACAACCCGCACTTTGACTTCGGCAGCGTCGCGCTCGAGCCAGGAATCATGTTGCTGTGCAACATGGCGTTGCAGTTCCTGCAACGCAACGGAAATGACGAATTACAGATGGCAAATGACAAATGAACTACGACGAACCGCGACAAACACCGTAAACTGAACGGTCCCATGCTTCCGGACGCTATCCGCAGGGCTCGCCCGGCCCGCCAGTATGGAGACACCACCAAACGGGAGACGACAAAATGGACGACAACATTATCCGGGAGAAAGCTTATTCCTTCGCGCTCAATGTAGTCCGGCTGCACAAGCGCCGGAAGAACTGCGAGACGGGCCGCGTCATGTTCAGTCAGCTCCTGCGTTGCGGCACATCAGTGGGAGCGAACGTCGAGGAGGCACAGGGAGCCCAGAGCAGGAAGGATTTTATCTCGAAGATGGCGATCGCCCGCAAAGAGGCCTACGAGGCCCATTACTGGTTGCGGCTGCTGCGGGATACCGGAGTTCTGGCGCCGGAAGAGGCGGGGCCAACTCTGAACAAGTGCCTTGAGATCCGCCGCCTGCTCTCCAGCATCATCATCTCTGCGGAGCGAAACTCTTGAAGCGCTCGCCCGCCATAGGCCGCGCCTGTTCAATTTGTCATTCGCAATTTGTCATCTGTCATTTCGCGCCTTCGGCGCGTTCCCCCAGTCCGGCACTTCCATCACTTCTCCCCCTGCCAGCGCGGACTTATGCGCCGTCGCACCGGGGGCCATGTAGCGCACCGCCTCCCACACGTTGATCGCCGGCACCCGGTCCTCCGCGACGGCCGAGCAGAACTCGTGCACCAGGTAGGCGTGCGAACCCCCATGCCCCCCGTAGAACTCCTCCCCGTGGGCCTCGGCGAACGCTTCTGAGACCTCATCGGGCAGTGGCTCCCGCATCTCGTCCCGGCTCACTTCCGTCCAGCTCTCCTTGTCCACCCAGTTGCCCTCGCGGAAAGAGGCGTCCGTGCCGAACACGCGGAACATCTCCTCACCGGTGTGCCCTATCTTGCGGCACTCGCACACACGCAGCGTGGCGCCGTTGCTCATGCGGCAGAGGGCCGTCTCGTTCCTCAAGCTGTGGGCGAAGTAGGGGTCGCCGGTCTCGTCCCGCTGCCCCCAGGCCACGACCTCCACGGCGTGGGCCCCCATCACGCTGACCGGCCCGCTGACGGAGTGGGTCGGATAGTGCATGGGCCCGTTGACGACTCCCCGCTCCCAGTAGGTCTCGGCCAGTTCGGCCCATTCGTGGCCGGCCTTGCTGGCGCCGCGCGCCTTCTGGACCTCCCGCAGGTTGCAGCCTGGGGAATCGACGTCGTGGAAGTACTGTGCGTCGGCGTGGACGAACTCCCCGAAGGCGCCCTCGGCGGCCCGGCGGCGGCAATACATAGCCTCCGGCCGGTAGTAGGTCGTCTCGCCCAGCATGTAGTGGCGGCCGGTGCGCTCGCAGGTCCGCACCAGCCGGTCGCACCAGTCCAGTATCTCGTCCGCGTCCGGCAGGCTGACGATGGGCACGGCGCTGTAGACGTGCTTGCCTGACTCCATCGCCTGGATGCACTGCGCGGCGTGGAGCCACGGCTGGGTGATGATCACCAGAGCGTCGAGGTCGGCCTCGCAGATGTCCTCGAGCGAGTAGAAAGCGTCCGAGGGGTCGAACTTGTCCTGAAAGAAATCGCGTTCGGCGAACTTCGCGACGCGCTCGGGTTCGCGGTCGCAGAGCGCGATGCGGTCCACGTGAGGGTGCGCTTTGAACAGCGGTGCAAACTGCGAACCGAAACTTCCCAGACCGACCATGCCAACGCTGATGCCCATACCTGCTGCCTCCGGTGTAGCAAAGTGGGGTGAAGTATAGCGGCCCAGGGGCGGACGGTCAACGCCGGCGCTGAGCTGCGGGGCAAATGCCGACCAGAGGTCCATCTGAACGCCTCTTTGCCAATCCGGCAAACCGCCATCACTCAGCCAACTGCCCCGCTTTCGCCACCAGGAGGGGATGCCTCGCCAGATGGTGCTCGTCGTCGGTCGCTTCAGCGGCCGCCCAGCGGCCACTCAAGGGTTGAGCTCCGAGGGCGCATCCAAAGCGACCTCCGGGGAACAGCCCTTAAGACCGAGCGCCTGAAGGCGATCACCACGAACCTGCCCTTCGGACGTCCCGAATCGGCCTCGCCGGACGTGACTTGGTCACTATGTGGCGCGGATGATGATGAAGGTGGTATCGTCGCGGAGGGGGTAGTGTTCGCGATGCTTATCGACGGCTGACTTGATGGCGCGCCGTATCTCCTCAACATCGTCGCCGCGGTGGAACTCAAGCAGCCGCGCCAGCCGCTCCTCGCCGAACTCCTCGCCGGCCGGATTCAGGGCCTCGATTATGCCGTCCGTGTAAAGCAGCAGAAGCCCGCCCGGCTCGAACTGCAGCGTAGAGGCTGAGTACTCCACCTCGTTGAGAATGCCCATGGCCGGGTCCGTCTCCACGGCCAGGGACTCCGCGTCGCCGGACGGGGCGACGTAGAGCGGCGGGGGATGCCCCGCACTGGCGTAACGGAAGGTCAGCTTCTCCGGGTCCAGCACCCCATAGCACGCGGTGACGAACTGTCCTCGCGGGATGTGCTCGATGAATTGCCGATTCAAGCGCCCGAGGACCTCCTCGGCCGGCCTGAGCGCGCCCGAAGTATGCACCAGCACCCGGGCCATGGCCATCAGCACGGCGGCGGGAGCCCCGTGCCCGCTGACGTCCGCCACCAGGATACCCCATGCCTTCTCCGGGAGAGGCAGGAAGTCGAAGTAATCGCCGCCCGCCCGCTCGGCCGGGCGGTAATGGGCCAGCAGGTCGAAACCCGGCACGTCCGGCACCCGGTCCGGCAGCAGGCCCACCTGCACGTCGGCCACCGTCCGGAACTCCCGGTCCAACTGGTTCAGGGCGTTCTTCAGTTGGGTTTCCAGCCTTTGCCGCTCGATGGCGTAACGGGTCGCCCGTGCCAGCAGGTCGCCGTCCACCTGCCCCTTCACCAGGTAGTCCTGGGCGCCCTCGCGCATGGCGTGCAGGCCGGTGGCCTCGTCGTCCAGCCCCGTCAGCACGACCACGGGCACGTCGGGGGCCCGCCGCTGAACCGCGTCCAGCGTCTCCAGACCGACACTGTCCGGCAGGCCCAGGTCGAGCAGCACCACGTCGACGTCGCCGCCGTCCAACCGCTGCAGGCCCTCCGAGAGACGGTCCGCGGCCTCCACCTTGAAACGACCGTCGCCGGACTCGGACAGCATCTCCCGGATGAGCAGACTGTCGTCCGGGTCATCCTCGATCAGCAGCACTCTTATGCGTTCCTGGGCCATCTCATGGTTCCGCCGCTGTGTCTTTGCTCTCGTCGTCCCCGCCGGACGCGGGCTCGCGATAGGCCTCCACCAGGTTCGCCAGCAATTCCACCAGCACCAGCCGTGTGTCCGTGAGCAACTGGTGAAGCTCTGCGGAGCCGGACAGCTGGTCGAGTTCGTTCAGCACCTGCACGTGCATCCGCATGATGTCGCGCGCACCGACTCCGCTCCCGGCCAGCTCGCGGGCAAAGGCCCTCACCTGCCGCACGGGGCGCACCTCCAGCTCGCGGTCGGAGCCGACATAGCCACGCACTATATCCCGGTACCGCTCCACCTGCTCGGCGGACACCGCCGGGCCGATGTCCGACAGGCCCGCGGACTGCCCTTCGCCTCCGCCTTCGGACGGCACGGAGGTCTCGCCGCGCGCCATGGCCACGTAATAACGGTAATCCCGTCTTCCCTGCAAGCGCGCGCGGCTCTGCCGTTCCCATTTTGCCGCCTGCTCGAGGGCCGCCTCCAGCCTCTGACGCTCCATGGCGTAGCGCATCGAACGGGCGAGCAACTGACTGTTGACCTGCCCCTTGATGAGGTAGTCCTGCGCCCCCGCCCCAACCGCCTTCAGGGCCACCTCCTGGTCGTCGAGCCCCGTCAGCACGACAATGGGCGTCCGGGGCGCGGCCGAACGGGCCGCGCCCAGGCTACCGAGGCCCTGCCTGTCCGGCAGTGACAGGTCGAGCAGGATGACGTCATAGGAGTCTTCGCCCAACAGATGCACCCCGTCGGACAGGCGCTCGGCGGCGTCCACCTCGAAGCGAGCCAGGTCCGATTCCTCCAGCATCTCCCGGATGAGCAAGACGTCGTCGGGATCGTCCTCGATCAGCAGCACGCGTATAAGGGGATTCGTCATTCTCAGGCCGATCCTCCGGAGTCGCCCCCCTCGCTTCTGGGCGGCAGTTCCACGATCTCAAACCAGTAGTGGTCCAGTATCTTGAGCACTTCCACCAGTTTGTCGAATGTCACAGGCTTGGCAATGAATGAACTGGCCCCGGCGGCGTAGCACCGCGCCACGCATTCGCTGGCCTGCGAGGTGGTCAGCACCACCACGGGGATACGACGGACGCCCGGACGTCGCTTCATCTCCTCCAGGATCTCCGGCGCGGGGCGCCCCGGCATGTCGAAATCCATCAGTATCAGGTCGGGCGCCGGTGCATCCGTGGGCCGTTCGTACGCCCCCCGTCGCAGCAGGTAGTCCAGCAACTCCTCCCCATCAGCGACGAATCGCAACTGGTTGGCCAGTCGGCTCTCGTGCCACGCGTCCAAGACCAGTTGACGGTCCTCCTCGTCGTCCTCCGCCACCAGCACCGTAATCGGTTCATGTCGCTCGACAGCCATTTCAGACCGTCTCCCCCCCTTCGGGCAGCCGCACGATCTCGAGCCAGTAACGGCCCAGTGTTCTGACCACTTCCACCAGTTTGTCGAACGTTACCGGCTTGGTGATGTAGGAGTTGACCCCCAGGTCATATGTGCGCAGGATGTCGGTCTCCGCCTTCGAGGAGGTGAGCACGACCACGGGTATGGACTTCAGGTCCGGGTCCTGCTTGATTTCCTTCAGGGCCTGGCGCCCGTCCATCCCCGGCATGTTCAGGTCCAGCAGTATGAGGCCCGGTCGCGGGGCATCGTCGGGGCCCGCGTAGTCCCCCTCGTGCCGGAGGTAGTCGAGCAACTCCCGGCCGTCGGAGACGAACCGCAGTTCGTTGGCCAGGTGGCTCTCCTCCCATGCCTCCTGCACCAGCATGCAGTCCTCTTCGTCGTCATCGGCCATCAGTATCGTTATCGGGCGCTCCATTGTTACTATCTCCGGGGTGAGTTGTCGGCAATGTGACAGTGAAGGTGGCCCCTTCCCCGGGGCGGCTCCTGGCGGTTATCCGCCCACCGTGGCGTTCGGCAATCTTGCGGCAGACGGCCAGTCCGATGCCCGTGCCTTTGTACTCCCCCCGGGCGTGCAGGCGCTGGAAGACGCCGAAGATGCGGTCGGCATGCTGCTCGTCGAAGCCGATGCCGTTGTCCTCAACGGTCAGGCGACACACCTCGCCATTGTCCGGGTCGGGCACGACCTCCGCCTGAACCCTGACCACCGGCGGGACGCCTTCGCGATGGAATTTGAGCGCATTGCTGATCAGGTTCTGAAGGAGCTGGCGCATCTGAGTCGGGTCGGCGTGGATGGTCGGCAGACCGTCCACCTCAACGCGCCCGTCCACCTCCTCGATGCGCGCCTCCAGATCGCTGAGGACCTCCCGGGTCACCTTCCCCAAGTCGACGGGGATGAAGGGCTTGCCGCGAGTGGTGACGCGGGAGAGGGCCAGCAGGTCGTTGATCAGCTTGCTCATTCGCTCGGCTGCGTTCACCATGCGGTCCAGATAGTCCTGCCCCTTCGGTGGCAGCGCATCGCCGCACCTGGTCTCCAGCCGGTCGCCGAAGGCACGTATCTTGCGTAGCGGCTCCTGCAGGTCGTGGGAGGCGACGTAGGCGAACTGTTCCAGCTCCCGGTTGGACCTTTCCAGTTCGGCCATCGTGGCTCGCAGCTTCTGTTCGGTCCTCTTTCGGTCGGTGACGTCGAAGATAGCGCCGTCCAGCCACTGTACGCGCCCTTCCTCGTCGAAGACGCCCTGCCCTTTCTCATAGACCCAGCGCACGCTCCCGTCGGCGGCGATTATCCGGTACTCGATGGCATAAGGTTCACGCGAATTCACGCCATTCTGAACGGCTTGCTCTACCAGTTCGCGGTCCTGCGGGTGGATGATGCTGGCGTAGCTGCGAACAGGGTTTCCGAGGAAGTCCGAGGCCGGATAACCGGACAAATCCTCAATAGCATTACTGAGAAACTGCATCGTCCAGTCAGGGTCGCACGCGCATCGATAGACCGCGCCGGGTATGTTGGCGACCAGCGTACGGAAGCGCTCCTCGCTTCTCTCCAGCCGGCGGAGCGTCCGCTCGTGCTCATCTATCTCGCGGTCGAGTTCGTCGCGCGAGGCGGTGACGGCCTGGAGGTTCTCCGCCATACGGTTGAATGCGTCCGCCAGCTCACCCAGCTCATCCCCGCTTTCGACTTGCAGCCGGTGCTCCAGATCCCCCGAGCCGAGTGTCTCCGCCCCCCTCCGGAGCCGGCCGATCCCGCGGATGATCGTCTGGCCAATGTGCAGCGATGCGGCGGCGACGACTACGGCCAGGCCGAACACGAGCGTCAGTATGAGTCCGCCGGCCCAGCTCTGAACGCGGGCCATCCGCGCCTCGCTGCGGGCTGCCAGTTGCGACGCCAACGAGACAAGGTCGTGGGATTTGACCAGCAATTGCCCGGTCAGTCTCGTGCGGTACTCCCGGGATATGCTGTCGTCCTCCGGGTGCGCGGTCAGTTCTCGGAATACCCCGGCCACCTCTCCCAGGCCGGCACGCAGGTCGCTCAGTAGCTCCGTTTCCTCCGGCCGCGGGTAGTGCAGCTCGGCAAGGGATTTCATCAGGGACTCATGTTTCAGTTGCCATTGCCGGCGCGCGCGCTCGCTGCGGTGCTGAAGGTACTCGTACGTCAGGATGTCCAGTTCGAACACGCCAACGACAGCGCGGTCGGCCATCCGGCCCCGTCGATGGGCCGCCCGCACTCTCCGGAAGGCTTCCAGGCTTACAACGGCCACCAGGAGAGCCAGGACTATGGGCAGCAGGCTCATCACGCGTAGCTTGGTGGCAATGCGCATCGCGCCTCCCTCAGCGAATCACGGTGACGGCATCAGGCCGGACGGTCTCCAGACAATCAGTGTGTACGAATTCAAGAAAGTTCGGCATATCTTCCGTCTCCACGAGTTCGTTGTCCATAGCCCAGCGGGCAACGTCCTCCATGCTGCTGTAAAGCCCCTGGTCGAGGGCCACTTTCAGATCGACCGACTCCCGCAGTTCGGCTCCTCGAACGGGGCTCACTCCGAGTCGGCCAGCCACGGACTCCCAGGCGCGCTCCGGGTCCCTGCGGGCCGCCTCCTCCGCCCTCAGCAGCGCCCGAACGACGGCGCACGCCGCCTCCGGTCGCCGGCTCACAAAGGCCTCCGTGGCCACGACGTGATCGGTGTGGTAGTAGAGGGCGGGCTCCGCCATCACCAGCGCGTCCTCCCCGAGCAGTTCGCGGGCCCGGCTGACAAAAGGTTCCCGCATGCAGAAGGCGTCTATCTCGCCGGCGGCCAGCGCCCGTGGCAGTTCCTCGGCCCGGCGGAAGCTCAGCTCCACGTCCTCTTCCGACATACCGTGCTTCAGCAGAAACAGGTGCAGAAAGAAGTGCACGGCGGAGGCCCGCTGGGTGGCCACCCGCTTTCCCCGCAGGTCCGCCGGTTGCCGGATGCCGCGGCTGCGGCGGGCCACGATGCGCTGTTCGGCGTCCACCGTTCCGATGCTGGCAAGGATCGCGAAATCGCTGCGCTCGAAACTGCTGAAGACGATGGGGACGTCGGCCGTCGCGGCGACGTCGGCCTCCCCGGCCAGCATCGCCGCAAGGGCTCGCTTGCCGCTCACGCGCTCGGTGGTTTCCACGGTCAGACCCTCGTCCGCGAAAAACCCCTCCTCGCAGGCGATGATCGCCAGCGCGCTCGGTGCCTGCAGGGGAAGCGCGAACCGTACCGGCTCCCCGGACGGGGCAGCGGCGGCCGACTCCTCGCGCGAACAACCGGGCTGGCCCGCTATCGTCAGCGCCACAATACCCCACGCAAGCAAGATTCCCCATATGCCCCCGAGTCGGCTCACCGTGTATCTCCCTTTTCCACTCGGCGTCCCCCGAACGCAATACTATGCCGCTCGAGCCGGTTTTGCAAGATGGCTCTCTCTGCTCTCGGCCGCGTTCTGCTTGCGCGTCCGCCGTGCTTCGGACAGAATGCCCGGCGAACTTCTCGGAGACCCAGAGCTATGTCGAAAAACATCGCCGACCTGCTCACCGACGACTCCCGGATATTCCACCGCGAAGGCTGCGAATACGACTGGGTGCAGAAGGTCCTAGGAGTGGAATGCGATGACAACGTTCTGACCGCCCGCCTCCGGCTCGAATCGGGCAAGCAGCTCAAACTTTCCGTTCAGGCGGTGGCCGAAGGCGTCTTCCGGGTGCGCGCCTGGCGCGGCCGGGTCAAGTTCATGGATACCAGCCCCATGCTGGCGGTCGAAGAGCTCTCTGCGCGACCGGCCGAGTACGCCGAGCAAGAGGGTTGCTGGACGCTGACATCCGGCGACCACGGCGTGCGCATCACCGACGACCCGTTCTCGGTGCAGCTTCTGGACGGGGATGATGTGCTCTGGCGGCTGGAAGCGGAGGACCGGGCGGCCGGAGCCCTCGTGGCCCCGCATCTGGGCTTCCGCATCCGCGACGAGAAGGCCGAACCGTTCCTCTCCTGGCGCATCGAGAACGAGGAACGCCTCTTCGGCATGGGCGAGAAGTTCAACAAGGTCGAGAAGACCGGCACCCGCGCCACCATCTGGACGGCCGACACCTGCGGCCTCAACACCACGGACCTCAGCTACATGGCCGTGCCCGTGCTCTTCTCGACGAAGGGCTGGGGGATGATGCTGCACTCCTCGTTCCGGAACTTCTGGGAGATCGGCTCCTTCTCCTACACCGCCGGCTCCGTGCTGACCGAGGACGACAAACTGGACCTGTTTCTGTTCGCCGGGGGCAGCCTGAAGCATCTGCTCGAACGCTACACGGAGTTGAGCGGACGGCCGCCGGTGCCGCCGAAGTGGGCCATGGGCGTGTGGCTGAGCCGCTGCCAGTACAACTCCCGGGAGGAGGCCGAGACGGCCGCCGCCGGCATGCGCGAGCGAGACATCCCCTGCGACGTCGTGCATCTCGACCCGCCGTGGATGAAGGTCCACTACTACCCGATAATCGGCGTGGACGCCTGCGACTTCGACTGGAACGAGGAGGCGTTCCCGAACCGGGAGGAGATGTTCGCCTCGTTCGCGGAAGACGGCCTGAACGTCTGCCTCTGGATAAACCCCTACCTGCCCGAGGGAACCGACATCTATGAGGAGGCGAAGGCGAAGGGTTACCTGGCCGAGACACCGTCCGGCCAGCCGGCGCGCAACGAGCACGGCCAGCCGGTCGGCATCACCGACTTCACCAACCCCGAGGCGAAGGAGTGGTGGAAGGACCACCTGAAGGAACTCCTGCGGGCGGGCGCGTCGGTCTTCAAGCCCGACTACGGGGAGCGTGTGCCGGAGGACTGCGTCTTCCACAACGGCAAGACGGGCGCGGAGATGCACAACCTCTACCTGTTCCTTTACAACCAGGCCGTCTTCGAGGCGACCGTCGAGGAGACCGGCGAGCCGATCATCTGGGGCCGTTCCGGCTACATCGGCAGCCAGCGCTACCCCGGCACGTGGGCGGGCGATACGCAGGTCTCGTGGCGGGCGATGAAGTGCTGCCTGCGGGGCGGGCTTTCCGCGGGCATGACGGGCATATCCCTTTGGAGCCACGACATCGGCGGCTTCACCGGGCCGAAGCCCGACCCGGAACTCTACATTCGCTGGGCCCAGTGGGGGCTCCTGTCCCCGCTGAGCCGCTTCCACGGCACCACCCCCCGTGAGCCGTGGGAGTACGGCGACGAAGCGGTGCGGGTCGTGCGTAGATACGCCCGGCTGCGCTACGCGCTGATCCCCTACCTGCTGGCCGCGGCGGAGGAAAGCGCGCGCAGCGGCGTACCCATCATGCGGCACATGGCGCTGGAGTTCCCGCACGAACCCAACGCGCATACGCTGGACGACCAGTACATGCTGGGACCGGACCTGCTGGTGGCCCCGGTGCTGATCGAGGGCGCCCGGTCGCGGCCGGTCTATCTGCCGGAAGGCACGTGGACGGAACTCGAGCGACCTTCGGTAACCTACCAGGGCGGCCGCTTCGTCGAGATGCGTGCGCCCCTGGGCCGAATACCCGTTCTCGTTCGGGAGGGCGCGGTCGTCCCGAAGCTGAGTGGCGACCCGCAGCACCTGAAGAGCGGCCCCGCCCGGCGCATCGAGGTGGACGTCTATCCCGGGCCGCGAGGCAAGTCGGTCACGTTCAAGGACGAGGGAGTCCGCGTCCGGCTGACCGGACGCTCCCGCGACGGTGACGTGGGGCTGAAGTTCAAGGCCGTCCCCATGTCCATCCGCGCCCGGTTCCTGAGGGTGCGCGCCGACGCCGTGAAAGCCGGAAAACTCGAAACCGACTGGGACGTGACCGAATCCGGCACCGAGGTCAAGTTCGACGCCGCCGCCGGGGGCGAAGTATCGCTCGTGGTCGAATGAGTGGCAGCCGTACACCCCAACATCCAGTGGAGTAACCCCATGTGGGAACTCGCTAAAGAGAACGAAGACGTCCTGCGCTTCTCCACCCTCTTCACCGCGCGGCAGGTGCCGGAGTATCTGTCCGACGATGCCCGCATCGATGAGGCCATCGACTGGTGTCGCCGCCACGGCATAACGCACCTCTACCTGGAGTCCTTCCGCGGGGAGCGGGCTCCATCCCGCGAGGTCATCGCCCACGCCCGCGACCGGTTCCGCGAGGCCGGGTTCATGGTTTCCGGCTGCATCACCCCGATGTCCTACGGGAAGCGTAGCGAGGGCTGGCCCATGTTCTCCTGCTACACCTCGAAGGACACGCTGGAGCAACTCCGGGCGATGTCCGAACGGGCCGCGGGCCTGTTCGACGTGGTCATGATCGACGACTTCCTCTGTTCGGACTGCCCCTGCGAAGTCTGCGCCGCGGCGAAGGGCAACCGGCAGTGGTCCCAGTTCAAGCGCGACCTCATGCTGCGCGTCAGCCGCACCCACATCATCGAGGCCGGCCGCGCCGTGAACCCGAACGTCGAGTTCATCATCAAATACCCGGCCTGGCATGAGATGTACCAGGAGCGCGGCTACGACGTGGACGCCCAGTCGCGCCTCTTCCCGAAGACGTGGGTCGGCACCGAGACGCGGGGAGTCGACCCCGGCCAGTTGACCGCGGACGAGGAAGGCTCCCGCCTGCGCAAGGAGCCGCAGTACCGTGCCTACTGGCTGATGCGCTGGCTGCTGGGCATCGGCGGCCGAAAGTGCGGCGGCGGCTGGTACGACACAATCCGCACCAGCCCGTCCTACTACGTCGAGCAGGGCCGCCAGACCGTCCTCGGCGGCGCCCGTGAGGCCTTCCTGTTCAACTTCGGCGCCATCTACGACGGCACCGAGCACGACAAACGCCGCGGTCCCGACGACCTTGCCGCGCTGATGGATGAGATGCCCCGGCATTTCGAGCTGGCGCGACTCATCCGCGGCAAGACACCGCGCGGCTTGCTCGGCTGGAAGCCGCCCAACAGCAGTCCCGGCCCGGACTACAACCTCCATTCCCTGCTGGGCATGGCGGGCTTTCCCGTGACGGCGGCGCACGAGTTCGACCCCACGGCGCCGGGCTTCGTCTTCGGCTACCACGTGCTGCACGACCCCAACTGGCAGTGGGCCGTCAAGCAGGCCCTGGCCTGCGAGAAGCCCATCGTGGCCACGTCGGCGTTTCTCGAGACGGCCCGTCCGGCCGCCGAGGGCAACCGGCTGGACATCGCCACGCTCCGCGAGCGGGCCGTCGTCGTCCCGCGACTCTCCGACCGGGACACCTGGCCGGCGCTGGAGGAACTCGACCGGCCTGCGCTCGATGAACTGCGGGACGCGGCCTGCGAGCCGCTGGGCGTCACGTTTCACGCTCCCAACAACGTCTCGCTCTACCTGTTCGACGACGACGTGGCGGTCATCGAGAACTTCCGCGATGAGCCGGCCGACTGCTCCCTCCGGCTCGAGGGTTGGGCCGGCTACACCGGCGCCGTCTGCATCCCGACGAACCAGTCCATGGACATCCCTGCCGGCGAGACCCTCGAACTGGAGGCCCCGCCCCGAACCCTCGTCGCACTGCGGCGCGCCGACGGCTGAGTTCATCCGCGCAATCACGGCGCCCATTCCAACACGGCCTCGACCATCGCCCGGTAGCGCGGGAGGCATTCCTCCCCTGCACCGCGGATGTAGGGGGACGCCGTGGGTGACACGACCAGCCCGCGCCTATCGTCGAAGCAGTCCTCGATGAGCGCCTCCGTCTGCCGTCGGACCTCCTCCGGGGACGCTTCGTACATGTCGGCTATCTGGATGTTGCCCTCCAGGCACATTCGCCCCCGCGCCCGTTCCTTGGCCTCGGACGGGCTGATGTCCCCGCACGGGGGCGCCTCGAATGGGTGCAGCACGTCCACTCCGGCCTCCAGGAACCCGTCGAACACATGCCGTATCGAGCCGTGGCAGTGCACGTGGACTCGTCCGCCGGCCTCGTGTATCAGGTCGAAGAACGGCCTGTCGTAGCGGACGTTGAACTCGCTGAAGTCCCGCGGCCCGTGCAGCGGCGGCGTCAGGAACTCCTGCCCCGCGATGCCGAAATAGGGCCCCACGCCCTTCGCCAGCAGGAACTTCACCCGCCCTAGCAGCACCTCCATCCGCCGCCGGCACAGCTCGTGGAGCGTGTCCCGTTCCGTCACAGACAGCAGTGCGAAGCTCTCCGAACCGCAGACGTGGTCCGCCACGAACCCCGCCGGGTTCGCGCCCAGCATCGCCTGCGTGATGCCCCTGTCGCCCATCCGCCTGTCGGCCGCGAAGAACGACTCCGTCTCGTTGCGAAAGACCGGGTCCGGCAGGGACAGGTAGCGTTCGGCCTCCTCGCGGGACGAGACGAACCACGACTCGGCGAGCCCCGGCTGCCCCTTCAGGCTCACCCGGCGGCTCGCGGTAAGGTCGCCGGCGGGCGTGTGCAGCACCGTGACGTGCCGCTCCCAGTCCTCCGATATCGGCTCGACGCGCTGCTCTGTCGGCGCCGCGTCGGCCCGGCGGCAGCCGTTCCATATGTGCTTCAGCTCCGCGTGCTCGGCCAGGTAGGCGCGCAGCCCGTCGTAGCTCGGGTCGTCCGGCGGGTAGTTGGTGCGGCTGTAAACCGCCGGGCGGTCCAGTTCCTCGTGATAGTAGCAGCGGCGCAGTCTCTCGCGGCGGTTCACTGCTTGCCCTCGCCGCCCGCCACGGGCGGGTTCTCCGGCAGGTCCGCCGTGCGCTCCTCGACCGGGGCCAGTTCAGGCAGGCCGTTCTCCGGCCTGCCCAGGTAGAAGTAGGCGCAGCTCGACCAGTCGTCCTCCCGCTCGAAGAGCCCGTAGCGCGAGACTTCCGCGTCCCGCGAGAAATCGACCTCCTCCCGGCCCGGTCCCGCCTTGTAGATCGGCTCCCCCGCGTGGTCGAAACGAGCGATGTGGTTCGGACTCCAGCAGCCTATCTGCTGGATGGTTACCCGCGCGTCCTCGTGGAAGTAGATCGGGTCGGGGATGTGGTAGCGGTAGAAGCAATACTGCATGTTGTCGTGGTCCGCCACGTGGCAGCCCTGATACATCCGCGCGTAGCGCCCCTGCCCCCAGCCGGTGCCGATGTAGTCCTCCGTGCCGGTGCCGCAGAGCGTCGGCAGGTCGGTGTCGCCGTCCAGGTAGACCTTTACCTCGCCCTCGCCCCACCACGAGTTGAAGTAGCGCCCCGTGTCCGCGATGACGCCGATGTTGGTCCCCAGAAACCGCCCCTTCCCCTCCACGCGCGGCAGTATCTCGTAGTCCTCCTGCATCGTTGTCGGGTTCTCGCGCCGCCAGTGGGCGTGCAGGTAGAGTGCGTCCGCGTTGTCGTCGCCGACAGTGTAGTCCACGTCGTAGAAGAACGAGCCGAGGTCGCGTCCGCTCTCGTTGGTGACCACCATCCTCATGCCGGACCGGAAGGGCATGGGGATGCGGCAGTTGAAGCTGCGCCCCTCGGGGCTGCCGAACGGGGCGCACTCGAAGCGCGCCATGCGCCCCAGGCCGGTCCCGAAGAAGTCGCCCAGCGGCGCGCTGACCGCCGGCGTCTCGGTCCCGTCCCAGAACGCCTCCAGCCGCAGCCCGCGCAGCATGACCGGGGAACGGTCGTTGATGGTCACCCAGATGCGGTGGACGGTGCCGGAGGTGCCGCTCACCTCGGCCAGCGTCAGGCTCTCGCGGTCCTTGATGGGCACGGCCGGACGGCCCTTGCGCCCGGCGTTCTCACGTCCGCCGGCGCCCTTCTCGCCCTTCGGATTCTCCGCGCTGGCCCAGCGCGTCTCGACACCGTCCGGCACAACGTAAAGCGGTCGCTCGCTCATGCGCAAACCCTCCCGAATACATCCCGCAAGTGTTGCGTGTCCAGTCGTTTGCGTGGCAAATGGATTCGTTTCGTAATCGGCCGCCAAATCGGTCGCCACCGCCCAAACCGGTCACCACGGACACCGATGAACCGCAGAGGCCGCCGGGACAACTGATCGTCCTCGATCTCGCACTCGTCCTCGGTCGTCGCCCGGGCAAACGAGTGACGGTTCCCGTTCAGATACAAGTGGCGGCAGCCGCGCCGCTATGTGTACTCGTCTTCCCCGACAGAGTCAAGCCGTTCGGCCCCGGCAGGGGCCGTGTCATGAAGGCCGGGGCTTCAGCCCCGGTGCCCGTGGGCGCGTTAACCGATTGCGCCCCGGAGGGGCGCGGTAACTGGTGCCCTCGGCACATCGTGAGGTCGTGCACCATGCACGAACGGCAATCCCTGGAGTGCGGCGCCTTGGCGCCGCCCTCATACCCGGCGGCTTGCCGCCGGGGGGATTTCGGATAGCGTATGGTGCACCGAAAGTGCCCGGCCGTCGAACAGCGCCATGGTGCAGGAACAAAGGCGGGGCAAGCCCGCCTTAGGCGGACAAGCCCCGCCGCCTGCCGGCAAGCCCGCAGGACGAAGGGCGCCGTCGCGCTCTATGAGCGCGCCAGCCGGCGCACATCCAGGGGACGAGCCCCGGACAATGTGGACAGTATCCCCCGGAAACCGGGCTCGTAGTCGACGGCCTCGGCGGTCGCTGACGCTTCAGCGGTCGCCGACGCTTCAGCAACCACCGTTCTCTGACCAGTGACCACTGCGCACTGAGTCCACCGTTGCCGTTCATTCAGCATTCATGATTGCTGATTCATGATTCACAGTTGGCGGCTCTGCCGCCTTGCTGAACCCTCCCGTTCCTCCCCGTGCCGGCCGCATCCCGTCCCGTTCGGGGTTCATCCGGCATCCATCAACCGCAGTCTGCCGTCCGCCGTTCCCACCGCGCTCCACACTTGACGGCTGCCCCCCTCAGCCGCTGCAATGTAGCCCATGACGATGAAACCCATGCTGAAAGATTACTTCCGCTCGCTCCACGAGGTCGCCTCCCGTGGCGACGCCACCGAGCTGAGCTATTACGGCTCCCTGTCCGCGTTCATCGAAGCCTTCGCCGCCGACTCCGGGCACGACGACATACACGTCACCGCCCTGCCCGCCCCCACCGAGGGCGGCAACCCCGACTTCCGCGTCTGGGACGGCGACCACGAGATCACCGGTTACATCGAGGCCAAACGGCCCAAGCAGGACCGCCTCGATGTCGTCGAAGACACCGAACAACTCGCCCGCTACCGCGACACTTTCCCCAACCTTATCCTGACGAACTTCTTCGAGTTCCGCCTCTACCGCAACGGGCAGATGGTCGAGCGGGCCCTGGCCGGCCAGCCCGGCACACTGACCCGCATCGGCGCCGTCCCGCCGCCGCAGGGAGTCGGGGAGACGGAGGACCTGCTGGAACGCTTCCTCTCCTTCAGCATGCCGCGGACCTACGACGCCCCGTCGCTGGCAGTCGAACTGGCCAAGCGCACCCGCTTCCTGCGCGACCTCGTGCTCGACCAGCTCGAGGCCGAACTCGAGGCCGACAGCGGCATGCTGCTCGGCTTCTATCGGGCCTTCCAGACGTTCCTCATCGGGCGCCTGGAACCGGAGCAGTTCGCCGACCTCTACGCCCAGACCGTCACCTACGGTCTGTTCGCGGCCCGCACGCGCGCCGAGGACGCATTCACACGCCGCTCCGCCTACGACAACATCCCCCGCACCATTGGCGTGCTGCGCGACGTGTTCCGCTTCATCTCGCTGGAAGACCTGCCGGAGGAGATCGAGTGGACCGTGGACGAGATAGCTCAGGTGCTGCGCGTGGCCGACGTGCCGCGGATACTCGGCCGCTATTACGAGGACGGTAAGGGCGCCGACCCCATCGTCCATTTCTACGAGCCGTTCCTGGCCGAATACGACCCCGATGAGCGCGAGCGGCGCGGCGTCTATTACACCCCCGAGCCAGTGGTGGACTACATCGTCCGCTCGCTCCACGGCATCCTGAAGGAAAAGTTCGGCAAGGCCGAGGGGCTGGCCTCCGGAGACGTGACCCTGCTGGACCCGGCCGCCGGCACGATGACCTTCGTCGCCCGTGCCTGCCGCCGGGCGGTGGAGGAGTTCGTGGAGAACCACGGCGCCGGCAAGCGCGGCGAGTTCATCCAGAAGCACATCCTCGAGAACTTCCACGCCTTCGAGCTCATGATGGCGCCCTACGCCGTAGGGCACCTGAAGATGGGCTTCTTCCTGGAGGAACTGGGCCACCGGCTGGACGAGGAGGAGCGCTTCAAGTTCTACCTGACCAACACCCTCGAGATGGAGGACCTGGAGCAGACCGAGCTGCCCGGCATGAAGTCCCTGGCCGAGGAGAGCCGGCTGGCCGGGCAGGTGAAGAAGAAAAAGCCCATACTCGTCATCCTCGGCAATCCGCCCTACTCCGGCCACTCCAGCAACAGGGGCGAGTGGATAACCGGCAAGATCGAGGACTACAAGCAGGTGGACGGGGAGCCGCTGGGCGAGAGAAACCCCAAGTGGCTGCAGGACGACTACGTGAAGTTCCTGCGGTTCGCGCAGTGGAAGATCGACCAGGCCGGGCAGGGCGTGGTCGGCATGATCACCAACCACTCCTGGCTGGACAACCCGACGTTCCGCGGCATGCGCCGCAGCCTGATGAAGAGCTTCGACGAGATATACGTGCTCGACCTGCACGGCAACTCGCTGAAGCGGGAGACCTGCCCGGACGGCAGCCCGGACGAAAACGTCTTCGACATCCGCCAGGGCGTGGCCGTATCCTTCTTCCTCAAACTTCCGGGGTGACGGCGTGGATATAGCAGCAATCGCCCGGGCTGCCAGGCAAGGTTGCCTTCGGTGGCGGGCGCACGCTCTTGAACGGATGCTCCAGCGAGGCATCTCGAGAGCCTCTGTTCTGCGGACTTTGGAGCAAGGAGAGGTAATCGAGGATTACCCCGACGACAGGCCCTTCCCGTCCGCGCTTCTGCTTGGCTTTGCGGAGGGACGTCCGCTCCACGTCGTTGTTGCCCTGGACGCTACTTCGGGCTATGCTCATGTTGTGACGGTTTACGAACCCGACCTGGAACACTTCGAGTCGGATTTCCGGACACGGAGGGAGCGATGACGGAACAGGGAAAGGCACCAGAGCGGTGTCCACTGTGCGGGGGGCAGGTCCGGCCCGGCGAGACCACATTCACCGTGGAACTCGGTTTCGGCGTGGTAGTGGTGCGGCACGTGCCCGCCCTGGTCTGCGAGACCTGCGGCGAGAGCTGGATCGAGGACGAAACCGCCGCCAACCTTGAACGTATCGTCGAAACCGCCCGCAGCGAGAAAAGCCAGGTCGAAGTCCTGGCCTATTCAGCCTGAACGGAGACGATAACCGTGGCACGCGTGTTCCACAGCGAACTATGGGGACGCCGGCAGGAGAAGTACGACTGGCTCACCGGCCACGACCACGCCTCCACCGACTGGGAACAGATCACCCCCCACGAGGAGTTCTACCTCTTCCTGCCGAGGGATGAGGCGGGCTTGGAGACTTACCAGTGTTTTGCACCAGTGACAACCGTTTTCCCACTCAACGGGGCAGGGATGACAACCGCCCGGGATAGCGTTGTGATTGACATAGACAGGGCCAAATTGCTTAACCGTATAAGGCAGTTCAAACACAGTCGCCTTCCGGACGGTCAACTCCACGAAGTTTTCCAGATCAGAAGGAAGAAAGGCTGGGATATCCGACGCGCCTGGGAAATGCTCCAGGATATGACAGATTCGGAGGTAGGGAAGCACACGGTACGTGTACTGTACCGACCGTTCGACGTTCGGTGGATATTCTACCACGATTCGCTTGTATGGCGTACCGCCAAAAGGGTTATGCGCCATATGCTCCGGACCAATGTGGCATTGCTATGGACACGCCCTATGAGCCCAAAATACGAGTTCTCCTGCCTCTGTACATATACTGTGGTTGATCAGTGCGTCGTAGGGAACAAATCGGCAGGTGCTGGAATCTCCTATTGTGGACCTCTTCGCGTTTACCCCGACACCTCCAAGGACAACCTCTTCAGCGAGCTGGAGGAGAGCGCCGAGCGGCGGCCGAACCTGCATCCCGACCTCATCCCCGCGCTGACCGATACGTACGGCTTCGAGCCGACGCCGGAGGACGTCTTCCATTACGTCTATGCCGTGCTCTACGCCCCGAGCTACCGGGAGAAATACGCCGAGTTCCTCAAGATAGACTTCCCCCGCGTGCCCTTCTCCGCCGACCCGGAGCTGTTCCGCGCCCTGGCGGCCCGCGGCGAACGGCTGGTGGCGCTGCACCTTTTGGAATCCGACGATCTGAACCCGCCGGACGCGAAGTTCCAGGGCGACGGCGACGACGTGGTCGCCCGCACGAAGGCGAAGGGCTTCCGCTACGAGCCGGACGATGAGCGCGTCTACATCAACCCCACGCAGTACTTCGAGCCGGTGCCGCAGGAGGTGTGGGAATACCAGGTGGGCGGCTACCAGGTCTGCCACAAGTGGCTCAAGGACCGCCGGGAGCGGCCGCTGACGCTGGAGGAGACCAAGACCTACGCCCGCATCGTGAGGGCGCTGGCCCGCACCATCGAGGTGCAGGAGGAGATAGACGCCCTCTACCCCGAGGCCGAGCGGGAGATCGTGGAACTGGGGCTCTGAGCGGAAAGGCAGCCGCTTGTTGCTGGTTGACAGTTAACGGCAAGGCCGGTGGTGTCTTCGTCCCCGGCGGGCAGTCATCTCAACTGCTGACCATTGCCCTGAACACGACGACCTTACGTCCGCGCTTGCCACCATCTCCCTCGGACGAGGTCGAGTCGCCCAGTATGCACGAACGGCGATCCCTGGAGTGCGGTGCCTTGCGCGCTCGCAGAGCCCGGCACCGCCCTCATACCCGGCGGCTTGCCGCCGGGGGGGGCGTGGGACAGCATACAGTCCCGAGAATAAACCAGGAGACAGCCGCATGACCGACTGGCACCACGCCCCCATGCATCGCCTGGAGGGAGACGGTGCATACATGGTCACCGGGGCGGTGTCTACCAAAAGAAACGTCTGCTGAAGGACGACCGCAGGCTGGGGCTCGTTCATGACAGCCTCCTGGAGTTGGCCGACCGCTACGGGTGGTCTTTGCAGGCCTGGGCCGTGCTCGCGAACCACTACCACTTCGTCGCCACCGCGCAAGAGGGGGCCGACACGCTGGCCGCCCTGATACGCCACCTCCACTCCGTTACGGCTCGGGAGTTGAACCGGCTGGACTCGACGGCGGGTCGACGCGTGTGGTTCCAGTACTGGGACACCCGCATCAGCTACGAGACGTCGTATCTGGCGAGGCTGAAGTACGTCCACCACAACCCGGCGAAGCACGGGATGGTGGGGGAAGCGACGCAATACCGGTGGTGTTCCGCCCGCTGGTTCGAGATGAACGCGCCGCCGGGATTCGTGCGAACCGTGAACAGCTTCAAGACCGAGCGATTGAAAGTGCCCGACGACTTCTGAAGGGATACCCGAAGGCGCGCAGTGTGCACGGACAGTCGACCCTGGAGTGCGGCGCCCTGCGCCCTCGCAGAGCCCGGCGCCGCCCTCACACCCGGCGGCTTGCCGCCGGGGGGACCTCCCGTGGCGTATGGTGCGGCAAGGGCGCCCGGGCATCGAGCAGCGCCATGGTGCAGGAACAAGAGCGGGGCAAGCCCGCCTGAGGCGGACAAGCCCCGCCGCCTGCCGGCAAGCCGGCAGGACGCAGGGCGGTGGCAAGCCACCGCACTCCAGGGGACGCGCCCCGGACGACGCAGAGTTGCGCAGTGTGCACGGACGGGTAGCCCTGGAGTGCGACGCCTTGGCGTCGCCCTCAAACCCGGCGGCTCGCCGCCGGGGGGATCCCCCAGCGGCGTACAGCATCCCAAGGGCGCTCGGGCGTCGAACGACGTCCCATACCGGAACAAAAGCGGGGCAAGCCCGCCTGAGGCGGACAAGCTCCGCCGCCTGCCGGCAGGCCGGCAGGACGCAAGGCGGTGGCAAGCCACCGCACTCCAGGGGACGCGCCCCGGACGACGCAGAGTTGCGCAGTATGCACGAGCGGCGGTCCGGGCCTCCCAGCGTCACCCGGGCCCCCGGATCGCGGGGACGGACGCTTGAAAGCATCCGCTACAGGCCTCCTCGCTCGGTGCGCGGGGCCTCACTCCGCCCTGAGCAGGACCATACTGGAGAAGGGTTCCAGTCGGATGCTGTCCCCCACCTCGTTGCCATCCAGGTCGCGCCAGGCGCCTTCCAGCTCGATGACCTTCGGCTGCTCGGTGTCGTTGATGAAGATCTCCGACGGATCGTCTTCGCCGGCTTCCACCTTGCGCAGGTCCGTCTTCGCCTGCGGGTCGGCCCACGGGTAGTCGGCCTGCCACTCGGCGAGGGTGTGCGTCTCCTCCGGGCCTGTGCCGGGCCACTGGTCGCCCTCGCAGACGAGGTCCTCCCGGTAGGGGTTGCAGTAGTAGTTGCCCTTCAGCGTGCCGTAGTGGTGCCGGGGATCGAAGTAGAGAGCGTTCTCATCCGAACAGGTGGCGTACAGGACGTTGTGCGCTATCAGGTGGTTCTGCTCCGAGCCGTCGGGGTGCCGCCGCGTCATGCCGGTCAGCAGGAGCTGGTACCGGTCATTGGCGTAGAGGACGTTGTCGCGGACGACGCACTCGAAATTGTTGGGCAGGAAGATGCCGTCCGCGCCCGAGTTGACCACCGTGTTGCCCTCGATGACGTTCTCCCGGTAGTCGCGCAGAAACTCCGGCCAGATGCCGTGCGAGATGTTGGCCCACGTGCCCGAGGACTCCATCCCGCCGCGCGTGTCCCGGATGATGTTGTAGCGGATGGTGCTGCGGGAGCAGTTGGTGTAGATGGCGCCGCCGTCGTTCATCGTCGCCATAGCGTTGGTGATGATGTTGTATTCGGCGAAGTTCCCGTCGGTGCCGAACAGGATGCCGGCGTAGCCCGAGCCGTCGATGCGGTTATGGCTGACGTGTACGTTCGTGCCGGTAGCAATGCGGATGGCGACTCCGTGCCACGAACCGCTGCCGCCGTAGCCGCGGAAGACTCCGGTGTTCTCCAGCACGTTCCGTTCGATGACGGAGGAGCCCGGCTCCTCGGGATCGGCTTCCCAGGTTATGCCAAGGTTGAAGTTGTTCCGCAAGGAATTGTGGCGGATACTGGCGTTGCGCGTGCCCCGTTCGGCACGTAATGCCGCCCCGCCGGCGTGGCCTTCGCTGACCATGGCGTCCCGTCCGATGCCCTCGAAGTGGCAGCCCTCGACCACGCTGCGGCCGTCGATGCGCAGACCGATGTCCTTCTGGTGACGGAATGCGAGGTTCCTGACGACCGAATCGCGCACGCTCAGCCCCAGCGACCTGACCGAACCTTCCACGAGCAGCTCGTTGGGGTCGGCCCCGTCGGGCGGCCAGAGATAAACTTTGCCCTCTTCGGCGTCGAGACACCACTCCCCCGGCGCGTCCAGCTCCTCCAGCTTGCCGTCGAGGAAGAAACCCCATCCTTTCTTCTCGTTCCGGCTGGGGCCGTGTCGGCTGAAGCTGCGGTCGCCCAGAGTCAGTTCACCGGACGCTTTGTACTCGATGACCGGCCGCGTCTCGTACCACCAGCTATGGTGGCGCCAGCGTATGGTGGCGCCGACCCAGTATCCGTCCGCGTTTCGGGGATGTCCGGCCAGCTCGGGGCATTGCAGCACGGTGGGGCCCGACGGACGGCGCCGGCCCTCCCCCCGTCCGCCCCTCTCCTCCCATTCCTTCGTTCTCAGCCACCCTTCATTGGGATACCGCGCGATAGTCATAAACTGACCTTCAACGTATAGATAGCCGATGGCCGCGTCGGTCTCGGCCACCCAGATTTCGCCCTCGTGGGGCCGCCAGCCTGTCACGGGGACGCTGCCGGCGAGCACCGGCGGGCCGTCCTCGTGGGGACCGTAGGCGCTGACCTCGACCTGTGGCGTCTCAATGTCCACGGACTCCCGGAAAACATCCCCCCGACGGAGCACTATCCGGTCGCCTCGAGAGGCGCGTCTGGCGGCGGTTGCGACGGTCCGAAGGGGCTCGGTCGGGGTGTAGCCGTCCGCATCGTCATCTCCCTCTGCGGCAACGTGGTACGTGGCGGCCTTCGCCACCGGTGCGGTCAAAGCGATAACTGCCAGCAGGACGACTGCAACGTTCAGGATCGAGAAGGACATCGGGGCCCCCCGGGGTCATAGGGAAAACTTCCACCGCGCGCAACGCACATCGCACGGCGCACATCGCGCAGCGCACCTTGCGCGGCGGGCGTTGTGTGTAAGCGATGGCTGCGTTCAGGTCAATGGTCCCGGCCCAATTACGTGGAATTGCACCCTTGAGGCGGTCAGCCGGCCGCGGCGTGCTTGAAAAGCACCGGGGGTGACCGCCATAATGGGGTTCAACAAGATGAAGAACGGCCGTCAGCTCTTCCATCACGAGAGGCCGGAAACCATGTCCGCCGATGCCGTCCGCCCCAAAGTTGTTCTCTTGATCGCCGGGGCTTTCCTGCTGCTGGTTGTGCTCCAGGTGTGGATGGGGGGGGAGAAGCCGGCCGACGTGGAGGAGGCCGGGCCGCAGCTCTCGCGCATCGAGTTGTCCGAGGAGGGGGAGGAACTCGAGCTGACGCGCGAGATGACGCCGGCGGAACTGGAAGACCTGACCGAGAGCCGCATCTACCTTCTGGGGAACGGCGAGATCAACGAGCGACGCGCCACGGCCATTCAGATCGCCATGATGGTGGCCGACCCGCTGGAGAGCGACCGGTATCTACGCATGCCCGATCCCCTGAAGGCGCGGCTGCGGGAGGCGCTGTTCCGGGGATTGAACGACGGGGACGACGTGGTTTCGAGCAAATGCCGGGAGGCGCTGCTGGGCATCTGGAGGACATCCGACAGCGTGGCGGCCACGGAGCGTTTCCAGGAGGGCCTGGCCGCGTGGGACGCCGGCAGGCTGGAGGAAGCGCTGGAGGTCTTCCAGAGCGTCGAGCAACTCCGTGGATCGGTGCCCCCCGACCTGTACCGAATGAAGGCGGAGGTGTACCTGGCCCGGTCCCGGTTGCAGGAGGCGCTGGAATCATGCAGCCGGGCCCTGAAGGTGGAGCCGCGCAACTTTCAGGCGCTTCTGGTGGTGGCCCGCATTCACGCCCGCAACGGCGATGAGGAACGGGCAATGAAGGCGCTGGACACCGCGCTTGGCATCTACAACCGATTCCCGGCCGCCAGGCAGCTCCGCCGGGAGATTGCGAGCCGGGGCGACGCCGGCTAAGCTTCCTCATCGCTTCGCCGAGGAAAGCTCCGCCAGTCTCGTCAACGTCTCTTTGGCCCGCCCCGAATCGATGGCCTCCGCCGCTTTCGCGATCCCCTGCTGGTGCGAATCCGCGGCCCCTCCCACGAACACCGCCGCACCGGCGTTAAGCAGCACCATGTCCCGCGGGGCGCCGCCCTCTCCGTCCAGAACGGCGCGGATGACGGCGGCGCTCTCGCCGGCGCTGGCGGCCGCCAGCTTCTCACGGGGTGCCCGTTCCATCCCGAGGTCCTCCGGGGCGATCCATTTCGTCTCGACACTGCCATCTTCCACGCGCGCGACGAACGTTCTGTCGCATAGGCTGATCTCGTCCATACCGTCCGCGCTGTGAACGACCATGGCCCGCGCGGCGCCCAGATTGCTCAGCACTCCGGCTATCGGTTCGACAAGCTGCTCGCTGAACACGCCCAGAACCTGGCGCCGGGCGCCGGCCGGGTTGGTCAGCGGCCCGAGGATGTTGAAGACGGTGCGAACGGCCAGTTCGCGGCGGGGCCCGATGGCGTACCTCATGGCGGTGTGGAGCAAGGGCGCGAAGAGGAAGCCGATGCCGACCTCCCGCACGCACTGCTCGACCACCGCGGGCGGCGCCTCGATGTTCACCCCGAGCGCCTGCAGGACGTCCGCGCTGCCGAAACTGCTGGAGGCGCCCCGGTTGCCGTGCTTGGCCACCGGCACACCCGCCCCGGCCGCCACCACTGCCGAGGTGGTGGACACGTTGAACGTGCCCTTGTGCGTGCCCCCCGTGCCGCATGTGTCCACCACGTCAAGGTCGCCCACCTCGATGCGGGTGGCCGCCTCCCTCATGGCGCGGGCGCAGCCGGTTATCTCCGGCACGGTCTCGCCCTTGATGCGCAGGGCCACCAGAAAGCCGGCTATCTGGGCGTCCGTGGCCTCCCCGCCCATTATGGCGGACATGGTCTGGTAGGCCTGCTCCTCGGTCAGGTCGCGTCCTTCCAGCAGGGTCTCCAGCGCTTCGTGCAGCATCGCAGCGTCCTCCGTTCGTACTTTCATAGCCCCGGCTCCCGCAGGGCGCCGCGTGGCATTCTATAGATTCTTGCGAATCTGTGCAACAACTGGCCCCGCCCGCGGCCTGTGACCTTGGCAAGCGGTGCGGGCATCTGCTATAAGGAACGTTTCTAACCCCCGTCCTTGACCAACCCGTCCATAGTCCCTCAGGAAAGACGTTACCATGACTGACAGAGTTCGATACGCCGTCATCGGCTGCGGCAGCGTGGGGCCGGTGCACGCCCACGCGGTTGCCGAGTGCCCTGATGCTGAACTGGTCGCGGTCTGCGACGTTGTGCCCGAGCGCGCCGACCGATGCGCCGAACGGCACGGAGCGACCGCCTGCTACGACCACGAGGAGATGCTGCAGCGGCAGCGGCCGGACGCCGTCAGCGTCTGCACACCTCACCACACCCACGCGGACCTGACCTGCGACTGCCTGCGCGCCGGGGCGGACGTGCTGTGTGAGAAGCCGCTGGCCATCCGCCCCGACGACATCGAGCGCATGCTGCGGACGGCCCGCTCCGAGGGACGCAAACTGGCGGGGGTGTTCCAGCACCGGTTCGACCCCGTGACGGCTGCCATGAAGCGGGCCGTTTCGGAGGGTCTGTTCGGCCAACTGCTCAACGCCGGCGCCTCCATCCGCTGCTACCGCGGGCCGGACTACTACCGCAGCGGTGAGTGGCGGGGCACGTGGGCCGGGGAAGGCGGCGCGGTGCTGATAAACCAGGCCATCCACAGCATCGACGTGATGCAGTGGCTGGCCGGGCCGGTCAAGAGCGTCTTCGGCCGGCAGACGAACCTGCGGCTGGCCGACTGTATCGAGACGGAGGACACCGCCTCCGCGTCGCTGGAGTTCGCCAACGGCGCGATGGGTTCCATCGAGGCCACGGCGTCCAGCCATCTGGACTTCGACGCCGCCGTGCACTTCTACGGCACGGGCGGTTCATTCCGGCTGACCACCGGCGGACGCGATGAGCTGGAGTTCCTGCGCGTGGAGGAAGAAGAGGCGGCCGAGAGGGTCCAGGAGTTGCTGGCCGAGGCAGCGCAGGAGGACCAGTCCGCCGCCATGGGCAAGGCGTGCTACGGCACCTCCCACGGCCGCCAGATCGCCGACTTCGTCGACGCCGTAGCCAACGGTCACGAGCCCACGGTAACGGGAGATGACGCTCGACACGCGGTCGAGGTGGTGCTGGCGGTCTATGAGTCGGCGCGCAAGGGCCGCCCGGTGGAACTGAACGGCGCCGGCTGAACACCGGTGGGGAGGAGAGGATGTTCGACCTGCACACACACAGTTTCTTCAGCGACGGCGTGCTGGGCCCGGCGGAGTTGGCCCGGCGCTGTCAGGTCCTCGGCTACCGGGGGCTGGTGATCAGCGACCACGCCGACCACTCCAACATCGAGTCCATTGTGGCGGGCATCGCCGAATTCTGCGCCGCCGTCACGGGCTACTACGGGGAGATGGAGCTGCTGCCGGGCTGCGAGATAACCCACGTCCCGCCGAAGCTGATCAAAGGCGCCGTGCGCATGGCGCGGGAGGCCGGCGCGGAGGTCGTCCTCGTGCACGGCGAGACCATCGTGGAGCCCGTGGCGCCGGGCACCAATCGTGCGGCGGTCGAGGCCGACTGCGACGTGCTGGCCCACCCGGGCCTGATCGCCGCCGAGGATGTCGCTCTGGCGGCCGAGTACGGTGTTCTGCTGGAGATCAGCGGTCGGAAGGGCCACTGCTTGACGAATGGTCACGTCGCGCGGCTGGCGCTGGAGCACGGCGCACCGCTCAGCTTCGGCTCGGACGGGCACGCGCCGGGCGACTATCCGGACCGTCAGCGGGCCGACGCGATCCTCCGCGGCGCGGGCCTGAGCGTTGAGGCCGCGGCGCAGGTCATGGACAACAACCGGGCGGTTTTTGGTGCCTGAGCCGCCTGCCTCACCACCCGCGCAGGGCGTGCTCGATAGCCAGCACGCTGTAGGCGGTGGTCAGCTCCGGTATCCTCTCCATCCAGCGGCCGCTGTCGTTGACCCAGTGGCCGTCGCCGTGCTGCACCTCCAGCAACTGGCCAACCAGCTCGCGGCGCCAGTCGTGCGCCTCGCCGTCGGGGTCAACGATCCGCTCGGCGCCGTAGGCGTTCAAAGCCCGGGCCATGGTCACGTAGTGGTAGTAGAGCCCCTGCTGGCCCAGCCCGGCGTTCTCCTCGACGCTCCAGTTGCTGCGGATCCAGTCGTAGGCCGCCCGCACGCGCGGATCGTCTTTGCTCAACCGGGCGTAGATGAGGCTCTTCAGCCCGGCGTAGGTCATACCGGCGTAGCTGCGCAGACCGCCCTCGGAGGTCTCGCCGGCCTTGCTCTCGCCGGGACGATAAACGAAGCCCCCATCGTTGGAGGCCCACGACTGATCGTTGGTCTGCTGGAGATTCTGGCAGCGTTCCAGATACTGGACAGCCTTCTCATAGCAGAGCTCGGTGCGCGTGCGCTCGCCCTCCCCCGTGCCGGCGACGGCGGGCCGGTCCTCCTCGGCCACCTGCTCGAGTGCCCGGATGGCCTCCAACGCGAACTGCGTGTTGGACATATCGGCCCGGTGCATACCCTCCCCGGAGGCGTGCTTCTCGTATCCCCAGCCGCCGTACTGGACATTGTCGGCAGATATGTCCTCGCTTTCATCGGCCTGGGCGCCCAAAAGGTACTCGCGCGCCTTGCGCAACAGCTCCTCGTCCTGCGGCAGGCCGGCCTCCACCAGCGCCATCGCGCAGATGCTGGTGCTGTAGGAGGCGTAGTAGCGATCGTAGATGCCGCCGTTCGGTTTGGCGAAGCCGCGGATGTAATCCAGCGCGGCCGTCACCGGCTCGCTGCGGGGGCCGTACTCTTCCAGTCCGCTGCCCACCATGCCCGTGACGACGAGTCCCGTGATGGCGGGTTGGTCCTGCCAGGAACCGTTCTCCTGCTGACGCTCAGCCAGCCACCGCAGGCCACGGCGCACGGCGGCGCGGCCCTCCATCAGCATGGAGACGTCCCTCTGCGTGTCCTCCTGCGCCAGCGCCCCCGAACACACGGCAACGGCAAGAACAATCAGGGTTGCCCTATTCAGATTCCTCCTCATGCTGCCTTTCATCATGCTCCCTCTCGCCTTTAGTGTTGTTGCTTTCCTCCGGCTCCGGCGGCACCCGCACTATGAGTTCGACGGGCGTGTCGCGCTCCGGACACAGCTTGTCATTGACGTGATAGAAGATGTCGTCTCTGACCGTCTCGTGGGCCAACTCCAACACCGCCACCGGGTCGTGGTAGGTCGTGATGACGGTCCCCGTGAGTTCCGCCCCGAAGCCCTCCCGAAACATCTCGCTGCCGAGGAATGTCCATTCGGCGTGCTGGAGCGGCGTGTCCCGCTGGACGTTGTAGAGGAAGCGCTCGGCGCGCTCCCTGCGATGCTGCTTCCCCCCGTCGGCTTCCTCCTCCCATTCGGCCAGCACCCACAGGGGGTCGCCGGGCGGTTTGTCCCGGTCCGGGTCGCCTTCGGCGTACTGGAAGGCCGGGTTTCGCCCCGCGCTGCGCCCCAGCAGCAGAAGGGCTACCTGCAGGTCCATGGGTCGGCATTCCACCACGAACACGCTTTCGTGGACCTTGCCCTCCGGCAGGCATGCCAGCAGTTCGATGGGGCCGCCCTCGTCCATGTTGACCTTGCCCTGGAGGCGGACCGTCTTCGTGCGGGCATCCAGCATCACGGTGCCGACCCGGTACCGCCCGGGGCCGACTTTCTCCACGTGGGGGCGCTGCGGCTCATCGGGCGGTGCAGCGCCCGTCAGTGCCAGCAGCGCCAGCAGCACGGCTGCCGCCACAGCCGTACACAGAAGGGCCGGCCGGGCGCGCTCGGTCGCCCCGCCGGCCGCTCCGGCAGTCTTTCCGGGTTCGTCTACACTTCCGATATTGCCTCTACCGGGCACTCGTCCACGCATGTGAGACACTCGGTGCATTCGTCCTGATCGACCTCGGCGACGCCGCTGTCCAGCGAAATCGCCTCCACGGGGCACACGTCCGCGCAGATGCCGCAGCTCGTGCATTCGTCCTCGTTCACTGTAACCATTGTAAGCCTCCTGAAGGGTTTGGGCCAGTCGGGGGAAAGAACAAGCCAATCGGAAAGTCAGATGTTACCGCCCTCGGCCCGCCGTCGTCAAGCAGATAGGCCGTCACGCGGACGGCGCTTCGCTGGGCACTTCCTCGGGCTCGGCTTCTCCAGCGGGCAGGATCGGCGCCGCCTCAACCACGAAGCAGTCCATGGGGCAGACCTCGGCGGCCACCGTGAAGTGGCCGCCGGCCTTCTCGTGGTCCAGCACGGGCAGGTTGTCCTCCATCACGATCGCTTCATGGGGGTCTTTGCGGGCGCAGAGACTGCACGCGATGCAGCCGACCGAGCAGATGTCCTTGACCGCCTTGCCCTTGCCGTGACTGGAGCAGCCCAGGTAGATCTTGTACTGCGAGGGCAGCAGGCTGATCAGGTCGCGCGGACAGGTTTTGACGCAGATGCCGCAGGCGGTGCACTTCTCCGGGTCGATCACCGGCAGGCGCTGTTCGCTCATGGTAATGGCGTCGAAGGGGCAGGCCTCCGCGCAGGAGCCGAAGCCCAGGCACCCGTAGATACAGGCCTTCGGCCCGCCGGAGGTCAGGTGCGCGGCATGACAGTCCGGCTCGCCGACGTACTCGAACCGGTTGCCGCACCTGTCCGTGCCGCCCTGGCAGTGCACGACCGCCCGCTGCTCGACCATATCCTCCAGTTCCACGCCCATGATGTCCGCCAGTGCGGCCGCCGTCTCGGCGCCGCCCGGGATGCAGAGGTTCACCTTCTCCCCTTCCACTACGGCTTCGCCATACTGCCGGCAGCCGGCGTATCCGCAGGCGCCGCAGTTGATGCCGGGCAGGCTTTCGACCACGTCCTGAAGGCGTGGGTCCTCTCCGGTCCTGAAGGTCCGTGCGGCCAGCACCAGCCCGAGGCCGAACAAAATGCCCAGAATGGTCATCGAGGCCGCGGCGATTATGACGACTCGAGCCGTTATCTCGAACATGGGGGAGCTACCTCTTGGGGCGTGAGGGGCGTCGGATCACCGGCCGAGGCCCAGCCGGTAGCCGAGCATCTGGTACTCGTCGCCCAGTTTGCTGATCTTCTCCATTGTGCGTCGGTAGTTGTAAGGCACACGCGTGTAGTGGATTACGTCGTCGTTTATCGTAGCGAAGCAGGCGCGGTTGTCGCCGTCCCTCGGCTGCCCCACCGACCCGACATTGATGATCCGCTTCCGCTCGTCCAGTTCCACTGTGCAGGTGTCGCTGCGTATGAGCGTCAGTTCGAGGTCTTCGGTGATACAGCAGGGCACGTGCGAATGGCCGACCAGACAGAGCCTGTCGATCATTGAGAAAATCTCGGTGAACTTCTCCGGGTCATGGCTGACGTCGGAGGGCAGGATGTACTCGCTCAGCTCGGCCCTCGGGGAGGCATGGACCATGAAGGTGCCGTCCATCTCCGCACTGAGGGGCAGTTGGGAGAGGAAGTTCCAGCGCGCCTTGTCCTCCTCGCTCGACTCATCGGTTATCCGCATCCACTCCTTCGTCTTGTACACCATGGCCGTGGCCAGGGTGTTGAAGCCCACGGGGCTGTTGAGGACGGCCCAGTCATGGTTGCCCATGAGAGTCTGCGAGCAATTCTTCTTGACCAGGTCGGTGCAGGCAACCGGATCGGGGCCGTAGCCGACGATATCGCCCAGGCACAGAATCTCGTCGATGCCCTGGTGGCGGATTTCGCGCAGAACCGCCTCCAACGCCTCGAGGTTGCCGTGGATGTCGGAGATTATGGCCTTGGTCGCCATGAGCTACCTTGTCCATCTTTGCCGGAACAAATCCGGGTATTGCAACAGAAAAGATGGCGGGATGCAAGCCCGCGCGGCCCCAACAGCCCGCGGGCGCCGCCCTCGGTAAGCCGCTCAGGACCATCGGAGGCATTATCACATGGCGCAGGGCCCGTCGCAACCGCCGGGCAAGAGCCGAACCTTGTCCCTCCGCGTCCCCATGGACTAAAATATCCCTCAATGCCAATGAAGAAACTCCAGAGGTACGTGCTCAAGGACGTGCTGAAGGCGCTGCTGCCGGCCTTTGCCACGCTGGCGCTGATTATGGTGGTCGGCTTCTGCATGCAGCTTTTGCACGAGGGGTTGGACGTGGTGCGGCTGCGGGGCGTGTTGCCGCC
Source organism: Candidatus Brocadiia bacterium (assembly GCA_046483385.1). Lineage (GTDB taxonomy): Bacteria > Planctomycetota > Brocadiia > SM23-32 > SM23-32 > B1Sed10-231. The sequence goes on from JAWODG010000204.1 coordinate 55,250, forward strand.
GCTTCTGGCCTACTGCGTGCCCATGGTGCTGCCGGCGGCCTTCCTGACCGCCGTCATCATGACGTTCGGCCGCCTGTCGGCCGACAACGAGCTGATCGCCATCCGGGCGGCGGGGGTCCACGTGTTCAGCATAGTTCACCCGGTGCTGCTGACGGCCCTGTTGCTTGCGGGTTTGACGACCTATTTTCAGTTCGAGCTGGTGCCCCGCTCCCGTGCGGCCATCGACCGCCTCAAATACACCGCCTTCCGGCAGATACTGTTGGACAACGTCGCTCTCAGCTCCCGCCGCCAGTTCAGCTTCAAACCGATGCACATCCAGTACGACGACTTCGCCAACGGCCGGCTGAGGAACCTGTTTCTGCTGGAAATGCGGGGGCGGCATCCCCGCATAATCACCGCCGGCTCGGCCACCATCCAGCCCGATCCCCAGAGGCCGGAGATCGTCCAGTTCCAGTTGCGTGACTGCATGATCACCGACCTGGGGCTGCAGGAGTACGGGGAGGCCGGCACGATGACCGCCGGGGGCATGCGCTCTTCGGTCCGGGTGGCGCCCGATCCCTCCGAGATCCGCAGGGACGAAAAACACCTGCCCACCGGCAAGTTGTTCGCCCGGCTGCGCGCGCTCAAGCGACGAGTGGCACAACAGGAGAAGTTCTCACGTCCCAGCCAGGTGCGCAGAGAGCAGAAGAAGAAACTGCGGCTGCTGCACCACCAGCTTGCCGACGTTGAGCGGAATATGGAGCGACTGCAGGAGAAACACGACAAATACGCCGTCGTGGAGCCCGAGCAGAACCGGGAACTCATACGCAGCAACGAGAGGAAGATAGAGGAGACCAGGACCCAGATCGAGACCTTCCAGCAGCAGTTGCTTGACTGCGTGCAGCGCATCAGCAAGCTCCGCGAGGCGGGAAGCGCCGAGACCGACTACGACCGGCTGGTGGAACTGCAGAACCAGCAGCAAGATTTCAGGACGAAGATCGAGGCGGGCGAAACGAAGATAAGTGACCTCCAGGCCGAGATACGGGACGCCCGCGACAGTCTCGCCCAAAGCCGCAAACGGGCTGAGGAAGTGGCCCGCGAACTCGAGGAAGTCAGCGACCATCGCGCCACGCTGCTCGAACGTCGCGCCGAAGTCCAGCGCGTGATGGATTGGGCCGAGGATCAGCACGATCTGATCGCCGTCCGGCTGCGCATCCACAAGCGGCTCGCACAGGCCGTCAGCCTGTTCATCTTCGCCCTGGTGGGCATCCCGCTGGGCATCGCTGCGGGAGAGCGCAGCGTCATGATCGCTTTCGGCATCAGCTTCGGCATGGTGCTCCTGGTCTTCTACCCCTTCTTGATAGTCGGGCAGATCGCCTCCAAAGCCGGCGCACTGCCCGTCGTTCCCGCCATGTGGGCGGGCAACGTATTCGTGGGCATCATCGGGCTGGTCCTCTCCGTCAAGGTTCTGCTGAAGTAGCCGGGCGCCCCGGACAACCTCATCCCATGCGTCGGGGACGACATGACCGAAACCGAAGCGGCACCGCCCGAGCCGGAGACCCTCAGGTCACCGCCGTGGTGGCTGCGGCCCGTCCTCGCCGTGCTCAGCGGCGTTTTGATCTACCTTTCCTTCCCTCCGGCGGACATCGCACCGCTGGCTTTCGTCGCGTTTGTGCCGCTGCTGCTGGCTATACACGACGCCCCCTGCCGTGCCGCCCTCCTCTATGGGGTGCTCGCCGCTACGGCGGCTTACGTGCCGGCGTTTGCGTGGGTCAGCAGCGTGGCCGTGGCCGGATGGCTGGGGCTGGCGGTTTACGTCGGCCTCTACCTTGTGGCCGCGGCCGTGGCCTGGCGCATCCTGCAGGCCGGGTTCCCGGCACTGTGGCCTTTGTTCGGGGCGCTTCTGTGGGCAGGACTGGAGCTTTTCCGGGCCCGCCTCGGCCCCGGCTTCCCGTGGCTGTTTATGGGCTACACGCAGTACCGCTTCGGCGCACTGGTGCAGGCGGCGGCGTGGGGTGGAGTCTACGGTGTGAGCTTTCTCGTTCTCTTCGTCAACACCGCGGCGGCCGCCGTCCTCCGACGGCGACTCCGCTGGTTCGCCGCCTCCGGGTCGCCCGCGTGGCCCATATTAGCCGCAGCCGTCGGGTTGGTCGCCCTGTGCGCGAGCATGGGGGCTGTCACCCGCAACCGGCTGGAGATCCGCAACGGGCCCGTGGTCGGGACCGTTCAGCAGAACATCCCCCGGATAGTGGACGAGATTTTCCGTCCCAAGACCTCGGAGGAGTTCTACGACGGTATGGAGGCGGAGGTCGCGAAGGCGGCCGAACTCACCCGGCGGCTGGCCCCGCGCCGCCCCCGCCTCGTCGTCTGGCCGGAGACCACCGTGGGAGTGCCGCTCAATCTGGCGCCGGAGCTGTTCAGTGTCGGACGCGAACGCGACATACTGGAGGACACTCTGGACCTGCTCCGCAGCTTCGGGGAAGAACTGGACACGTACATGCTGGTCGGCAGCCCGACCTACTTCGCGCGCTCGGCCGGATACGTCGAGCGGCTAGCTTACGGAACGGAGGTGCGCAACTTCGGCAACAGCGCGCTGCTGTTTTCGCCGGAGGGCGAGTTCGTCGAGCGATATGACAAGATACGCCTCGTCCCCTTCGGGGAGTACATCCCCTGGCGGGAGATGCTGCCCTTTTTGCAGGCGTTTACGCCCATCGGGCGCGAGCTGACCCCCGGGGATAAGGAAGTGATCTTCCGGCTTCCGACTCGCGAGGGACAGACCGTCCGCTTCGCGGCCCTCATATGCTACGAGGACGTCTTCCCCGACCTGACGGCGTCGTTCCGTCGCAGGGGGGCCGACTTCCTGGTCAACCTCACGGACGAGGGGTGGTACACGGTTCCGGGCGAGCTGGGACAGCATCTGGCGATGGCCGTCTTCCGCGCCGTGGAAACGCGCACCACGGTCGTGAGGTCCGCCAACACCGGCGTCTCATGCTTCATCGGACCCACGGGCGAGATCTACGCCGGGCTGCCACGCCAGCAGGAGGGTTCGCTGGCGGCGCCCGTCCGGCTGTGCGATGCCGTGACGCCCTATGTGCGGAGCGGCGACGCGGTGGGAGTGAGCTGCCTGATGCTGAGCATCATCCTGCCCGGCGTACTGCTGGCCCTGCGCCGTCGGGACAACCTGCCAACCGCGATACGCGAGCGCGATTCCGACTGACGGTTCACCCGCCCTCAAGCAGCTCGGCGGCCGCTTGCCGGGCCTGTTCCAGGTACTCCGGACGATCGTTGATGTCGTCCTTCTCGTCCAGGTCGGGGAAGAATCGGTCCACGGTGCACCTGATGTTCAGCACATGCATCCACGTCTTCACGGTGGTCAGGCAGCAATTGTAGTAGCGCTCCCGATCCATGGCCCCGACGCAGAGGAACATGCCCGTCCTCTTCGGCTCGGGGGCGCTGTCCAGCACGTACTTGCGCGCCCAGAAGCACTGGAACCGGTCGATGAAGACCTTGAAGTGCCCGGGCAGGGACGTGAAGTAGATGGGCGAGGCCACCACCACGTGATCCGCCTCGCAGAAACGCGGGTAAAGCGCCTCCATCTCATCGTGCTGGATGCACGCGCCGGTCTCGAAGCACGCGTTGCAGCTCAGGCAGGGCGAGACGGTGAGCTGCCGCGGTATGATCGTTTGGACCTCCGCGCCCCGCTCCTCGAAGACCCCAATCGCCGCGTCCAGTATGGTATCGCTGTTGCCTCGGCGCCGGGCGCTGGCCTTGATCGCCAGGATATCGGTCATGGGCTTTCGCTCTCTTCGGTGTCGGGTTGGTATTGCGTGGGATCGGGCACGCCGGCCTCCCGGAAGCCCGCCCGCCGCAGCCGGCAACTGTCGCAGTGCCCGCAGGCGCGGCCGCGCTCATCCGGATCGTAGCAGCTCAGGGTCAGGGAATAGTCAACCCCCAGTTCGGCGCCCGTGCGGATGATCTCCGCTTTGGTCATGTTAACCAATGGGGCCACAATGCGCGGCGCGTCGGCCTCGACGGCCTGCCGGGTGGCTAGTTCCGCCACCCGCTGGAAGGCCTGGATGAACTCCGGCCGGCAGTCCGGGTAGCCGCTGTAGTCCACGGCGTTCACGCCGATGTAGACGGCCTCCGCGCCGACCACTTCCGCCATGGCCAGCCCGAACGCCAGGAAAATCGTGTTGCGGGCCGGCACGTAGGTGGACGGGATGCCGCCCATCTCACGGTCCCGCGGGACCTGCGCAGCCGCGTCGGTCAGAGATGACGCGCCGAATTCCCCCACCGGCAGGTCCAGAACGCGGTGCTCGACGGCCCCGAGGGACTCGGCCACACGCCGGGCTGCCCCCAGTTCGACCGCGTGCCGCTGGCCGTAACGGAAGCTGAGGGCATGGCACGCATAGCCCGCATCGACGGCCACGGCCAGGACCGTGGCGGAGTCCAGCCCTCCGCTCAAAAGCACCACTGCCTTCGGTTTGTCCGAGTGCTCGACCATGCCGATATCCCCGTACCTCGCCTCAAGACACGATATCCGCGACCTGCCCGCCGCGCAACCGCCCTTGCACATCGGCGGGCCTCAGCGTGTATACTGTTGACGGCGCAAGAGCATTCTGGCGCACATGTTGCGGGAGAGAACGATGAAGAAGGCCCTCATCACCGGCATCACCGGACAGGACGGCTCCTACCTGGCCGAGCTGCTCCTGGGCAAAGGCTACGAGGTGCACGGCATCATTCGCCGGGCCTCGGTGTTCAACACGGAGCGAATCGACCACATCTACCAGGACCCCCACGAGAAGGGACGCCGCCTGCACCTGCACTACGGCGACATGGTGGACGGCAGCAACCTGGCGCGGCTGGTGGAGAAGGTTTCGCCGGACGAGATATACAACCTCGCCGCCCAGAGCCACGTACAGGTCTCCTTCGAGCAGCCCGTCTATACCACGGACGTGGACGCCCTCGGGGCGCTGCGCCTGCTGGAGGCCATCCGCGAGGCCCGCGTCGACACGCGCTTCTACCAGGCCTCCACCAGCGAACTGTTCGGCAAGGTCGCCGAGGTGCCTCAGAACGAGGAAACGCCCTTCCATCCCCGCAGCCCCTATGGCGTGGCGAAACTGTTCGCCCACTGGGCCACCGTCAACTACCGGGAAGCCTACGGGCTGTTCGCCTGCAACGGCATCCTGTTCAACCACGAGTCCCCCCGCCGCGACCCACGCTTCATAACCCGCAAGCTGACGCGCGCCGCCGCCCGCATTCGGGGCGGCCTCCAGGGCTGCGTCTACGTGGGCAACCTGGACTCCAAACGCGACTGGGGCTACGCGCCCGAATACGTACGCGCCATGTGGATGATGCTCCACCGGGAGGAGCCCGACGACTTCGTCATCGCCACCGGGGAGACGCATTCCCCGCGCGAATGCGCAGAACTGGCCTTCCGCTACGCCGGATTCGACATCGAGTGGCAGGGCAAGGGCGTGGACGAGGAGGGCATCGACCGCGATCTCCAGGGCCACGTCCGAGTAGCCGTATTTGAGCGCCACAGGCGAGAGCCCGTCGCGCACCATTTCCACCATTTCCAGGCGCAGTGCATTTATGTAGTTTTCCCGGTACATTCTTTTTCTTTATCAATAAATATCAGGCAGGTCAAGCGCCGCAACAGGCTTTTGTCCCGGGTCTTTATCCTGCTTGCATATCTGACTGTTTGCTGATAAGATATGAACATGTCGGTCATCTTTGATCCACAAAGCCTTCTTTCCATGATTCGAACCATCACCCGCAAACAGGCATTTACTGCCCTGTTCCTGGCGATTATCCCGGCAGTTGCGGCATTTTTGCTTTTTCCGTATCTGCCGGCCATCTTATGGGGGGGGGTCTGGGCGGGGCTGTTTGCCGCCGGTATCGGGATCTGCGCCTTTTTCGCCGGTATCAATGCGGCTGTTCGGCAGGAAAACCGGCGCCAGTCTGACGGCCGGCAACGCTATGAGCGATTGTTTGCCGG
>JAWODG010000046.1:0-30373 GCA_046483385.1 Candidatus Brocadiia bacterium
TGCTATCAAAATAGATGTCAAAATTCAACGTGTAATCACTATTAGAATCGAGGTCCGTTTTGGTATAGGTCCCACTCAAATCAGTAAATTCTTCTTCTTCTTCTTCTTCTTCTGGTGTACTATCAAAACCAGTTCTGAGCGATAGAAAAACATCATCAGGGTCGGTAATGCTCCAATCAAAAGTCACACTATCAGTCGTTGTGGAAAGATTGGATACCGTATAAGAGGGTGAAGGCATGGATTCTGTTTCAAGACGACTGGGAGTCGCCCACCCTCGGCGCCACCGGGCTGGGCTGGGAGGTCTGGCTGGACGGGATGGAGATAACCCAGTTCACCTACTTCCAGCGCGTCGGCGGCATCGACCTGGACCCCATCAGCCTGGAGCTGACCTACGGGCTGGAGCGCATCTCGATGTTCGTGCAGGGGCTCAACAACGTGTACGAGCTGGAGTGGGTCGAGGGGCTGACCTACGGGGAGCTGTTCCACCAGGACGAGGTGCAGTTCAGCCGCTACAACTTCGACCGGGCCGACGTGGAGACGCAGTTCGACCTGTTCGACCGGGCCGAGGCCGAGTGCCGCCGCTGCCTGGAGGACGGCCTCGTGCTGCCGGCCTACGACCAGGTGCTCAAGTGCTCCCACGCCTTCAACCTGCTGGACGCGCGCGGGGCCATCAGCGTGGCCGAGCGGACCAGCTACATCGGGCGGGTGCGCAACCTGGCCCGCGGCGTGGCCGAGGCATGGCTGGCGCTGCGGGAGGAGTTGGGGCATCCTCTGCTGAAGGGGTGAACCGGGGCGTCACCGGCCTCGGACCGTGAGTCACGGAACGGGATGACTCCGCACAGGGTCGGAGATCCCTCGGCCGGCCGACAGGACCGGCCTCGGGATGACACGTTTCGCGGTCCGAGGCATGGCTGGCGCTGCGGGAGGAGTTGGGGTACCTGCTGCTGAAGGGGTAGCGGCCCCCTCGTGCTCTTACTCGTGCTCCTGCTCTTGCTCGCCGTTTACGCCGTTCGGCGTGTCGCCCGCCATGCGGCGGGCTCTGTTTCTTACGCCTTCGGTTCCCCCCGACTCACGTCGGGGGCTAACGCCTGCCGTTCGCCGTGCGGCGAACTCCCGCCGGCTCCACAGGGGCGACGGATGGGGCGCCTGAAGACGCTCACTGCGAGCCACTTACGCTTTCGCGCTCGGGCTCAGGCGTTATACTGCGGCATCTTCCCCTTTTTGTAGCCCGGAGAAGGTGGCGCTTCCATGCTTGCGGCGCGTTTCCACGGCGATGGCGAGATCGAGTTCATGGATGTTCCCACCCCCGAGCCGGGGGAGGGCGAACTGCTGGTGCGCGTGGCCGCCTGCGGGGTCTGCGGGTCCGACCACAAGGTGCTGCGCGGCGGTTCCCGCTTCACTCCGGGGCACGAGGTGGCCGGCACGGTGGCGGAAACCGGCCCCGGCTGCACCACGCCGGATGGCGCCCGCATCGCCGTCTATCTGCCGCGCCACTGCGGCGAGTGCTCATACTGCCGGCAGGGACGGGGCAACCTCTGCCCCCATAGCAAGGGGCTGCTGGGCTGGAACACCGACGGCGGCTACGCCGAGTACATGCTGGTGCCGGACCGCAACGCGCTGCTGCTGGATGACGCCGTCTCCTTCGATGAGGGCGTGGTGCTGCTCGACACGCTCGGCACGTCGGGGCACGCGGTGCGGCTGGCGGAGGCGTCCGGTGCGGAGAGCGCGCTGGTCATCGGCGCCGGCCCCATCGGCGCGGGGGCGCTGGCCTGCATGAAGGCGTTCGGCGTGGAGACGGTCTTCGTTGCCGAGCTGTCGGCCTACCGCCGGGAAAAGGCGGCCGAGCTGGGCGGCGTGCCCGTCGATCCGCAAGCTGAGGACCTCGAAGAGCGCGTGCGGGAGGAGTTCCCTTACGGCGTGGACGTGGTGGTGGAGGCGGCCGGCACGCTGCCCACCATCTGGCAATCGCTGGACCTCGTGCGCCCCGGCGGGACGGTCTGCGTGGTGGGCGAGTACTGGGGCGCGGTCGAACTGGAGCGCCCGAAGGGGCGGTGGATGCTCAACGACATCACGGTCATCCGCTCGTTCTACTTCACGCTGCCGGAGTTCGCCGAGAACCAGCGCATGGTGCTGGACGGCCGGCTGCCCGCGGCCGAGATGGTCACCCACCGCTTCCCCCTGACCGAGATGGCCGCAGCCTTCGATATCTTCCTTTCCGGCAAGGCCCTCAAGGTCATGGTGACGCCGTGAGCGCGCCAGCTCAACCCCAGGTCGCCCACTGATCGGCCGGTGGCAAGGGGTAATTCGAGGCCGCCCTATGATCCTCCCAGCCGTCTGAGGGAGATCACTGGTTCTCGGGCGAGCATCTGTCGGAGCACACTAATGTCCGGCAGGCCGAACGTCTGGCTCAAGCATTCGTCAATGGCCGCGCGGGCCGGATCGTCGGCCATTTCGGGCAGTGGTCGGAGAGGAGTGGCACAGACCTCGGAGTACCTGGCATCCAGCGCATCCAGCGCATGTCTCGGCGCACGGGTAACGTCCAAAACAGGCAAGGCCTGAAGCACCGGCTTCTTGAACTGCACCCAAGGCCCCTCCGTTTCTTCACGGTCGCCAAGAAGGAGCACCAACCCAAAGGTGGAATTCAACCAGAGGGCAAGGGAGTTTGCGGCACCTTCGGGTGTCTCCTTATCGAGTGCGACTGGCCACCAGACATTCGCCAGAGCGGGGCTGGGGAGTTTGACTGCTGCAACGGGCTGGCTATTCAGGCGCATGCGTTCTGCGGCGAGAAGGTTCCCGGCCCGAGGCCACAGCACTTCAGCTTCTCTCAGGGGACGTCCCTTCTTGGGGCTGGGGAGGGGATGAAGGTACGCATTCGGCTCCTGTGCTATTGTGTTGACTTCATCCGCGTTATGTCCCCAGAACGCCGGATATGGCGTGGGGGAATTGCTACGCTCGAAGCCGTCATAGATGTCGCGTCTATCAGGGCCTAATTCCCCTAACTCATGGAGGGGAGCCAATGGCAGAGTGCCGACAACGCCGTGGCCGGGGAGCCACAACTCGCCCCTGTGCAGGTGGCTTGCCGTCCGGGCAAGGTCCGCTTGAGCAAACGCGCAAGGGAGCATCCAGCGATCGGTTTCGCGAAGGGCGGACCAACGCACGGCTACGGCTTCACCGATCTTGTTGTCGCCCATCCGGATGTTGAGCGAGGATTGTCCGTTCTCAAGAAGGGGTGGATCGCCGTCAATTGCCTGGTGGGCCGCGGCCATTGCCTCGAAGGAGGTAGTGGGGTTGTGCCAAAGGTTGATGGCGACAGTATGGGCGTCGTTGGGTTCCGGGGTCTGGTCCTCGGTCTCAGCACCGCCCCAGCGTTCCCGGCGACGTGCAACGACGAGCACTTCGCTGAGACTGGTATTCTCAGAGAAATTCCACCTTTCCGGGTCATGGCTACAGACGATGTACTCGACCACGTATGAGGCGCTCAGCAACTGCCGCGTTTTCCCCCAGGCCACGCCGGACAGAAGCGCCTTTGGCAAGACGAGGGCAAGGCGTCCGCCGGGCTTGACATATTTATGGGCGGCAGCGACAAAAACCGACCCGAGGCCGGCGGTTATGTTGGCAGAAATCGTCTCGCTGCGAACCAGACTCTTCAGCCGTTCCTGAAGGTCCGCGCGCTGCTCGTCGGGTACCGACCCGAACAGTAGATTGCCGCCGACACTGCGCGTGAAGGGGGGATTCATGACGCACAGGTCCAGTTCCGGGACGGATGTGGTGACCATGGTTTCGACTTCGTGGCCCCGGACGCGTGTCGTTTCCCCGAGGGCGCCCCAGAGACGTGCCTGGACCGAACCGCGCGCCAGGAACTCAAGACTTCCCAGCCGGTTGTCCTCTCCTCCCAGGGGGAGAGTCCACAGATTCATCCCGTCGAAGGGGACTTCCGGCGCGCGTAAGGCAAGTGTCGAGGCGGTAAGATGGACGGCCGACGACAACACATCGTAGCCGCGCAGAACATCCTCAACAAGGCGTTTCTGCAGATCGGAGACCTGCGGCAATGTGTCATTGGCTGCGGACGCCGCCACGTGGTTGTCCGTTGCGGCGTCTGCGGCCGCCATCAGCAGTGTGCCCGTTCCGCAGGCGAGGTCGGCGATGGATAACTCCGCAACTGCGGCGGGATCGCTCCAGTCAACATCCCACGCGTCCGGGCGAAGGGCGACCGCCAGCAGAAGAGAGGCGGCGGGTATGCCCGTGTAGTATGTTCCGAGGTACTTCGCTTCCACGAGCAGGCGGTGGTAGATGCGTCCCATGAGGTCATGGCGCAGAGCCGCCCTGTTGGTCACTATTCTTTGGGCCGTTTTTGCCAGGTCCTGGAAAACCCGGCTGACATCGGCGTCACTCGCCAGGTCCGTTGCCACCTCATGCGCCAGGTGGAAGATGGAATAGTAGTCGATCTCTTCGACGATGTACTGCCAATGCTCTGAGAACGCCTGAACGGGGTTATCTTCGCGCAAGACCTTGGCCAGGGGACGTACGCGGTCATCCAGGCTCGCCAGCACTTCCTGGAAGATCATTGCGTTAACAAGCACCAGGCCCGCAATGCGGCTTGCCGATTCTTCAGGCGTGAACGAACCGCTGCCACTCATGGCGTATTTCACCCGACCGAATCAATGTCGACTTCACCCACCCCGAGAGTCCGCCGCAGCCGTTCCCGAGTACCTGATTTTCCTTGCAGCGCAGCCGCAAACACATCAATCGCGCCACCGAGCAATGCAACTGCTTCACTGACGGCATCCTCTTGGAGCAGGTTTTCGTAGGCGTGCCGGAGCGCCTGCTCGAGGACATCCACATTTCCCTCGCGCGGCCCCGTGTCTCCAGCTTCCGTGATGACGGTTAGCCGCAGAGTGGCTTCGGCGAGCTGGCTTTTCAGTGCGGGAAAGTCCTCAGACCGGAGTTCCTGCGGATAGACCACGGCAATGCCGATATGGGCAATCCCGTCGATGAGTCGTTGGCGGGCGGAACTGATCGCCTTGATCTCGGCTTCTGCGCCATCTCCCACCTCACCCTCGATGGCGACACGCAACCCGCGAAAGCGGACCAGCACGTCCGGTATTCGCCGCGCCCGCGCCTCCTGTGATTGCATGATGCTTTCGGGGGCATTTACGACGCCCCGCTCTTGCAGCAACTGCGCCAGGACTACGTTCAAGACTTCCTGTCTGTAACGTGGTGCCACAGGCCGCCTGCTCCCTGCGATTGACCATGATCTATGTCCGTGGGTCACTATTCTTCCAGATAGCGCGCTCGTGTGCAAGCGAAGCCAGCATATCCGGAATGGTGATTCGCCAAAAGCGTGCGTTGGAACCGTGGTGCCCGAGTGGTAGCCGAAGGGAAGGTCTTGAGCTCAAACCGAACCTGGTTGCGCTCAGGCGAGTCTTCCCGTAGCGTGTCCAGGTATGGTATTTCGAACAACGGATGGGGCAACTGAATGGATACGTTCTGGGTGTATGCGAAGCACGAGGAGAAAGTGGGGGAGGTGCGGGAACTGGCCGAGTCCCTGGGATTCGTTGTCGATTCCGAGGGACCGGACTTCATAATCTCGCTGGGCGGGGACGGCACCTTTCTCATCTGCGAGCGGGAGTGTCCCGGCGTGCCGAAGCTGCCGGTGCGCGACAGCATGATATGCTTCAAGTGTCACGACGAGCCGCTGGACGCCGCCCTCCGGATGATCCGTCGGGGGGACCACCGAATCGAGGAGCACATCAAGCTGCGGGCCGTCTGCGACGAACGGCGCCTGCTGGCGGCCAACGACGTCGTGGTGCGCAACAAGGACCCCCGCCACGCCCTCCGCTTCCGCCTCACGGTGGACGGCGGCCAACTGGACGATCTGTTCATCGGCGACGGGATAGTGGTGGCCACGCCGTTCGGCGCCACGGGATACTACAGCTCGGTCACGGGGGAGACGTTCGAGCAGGGCATCGGGCTGGCGTTCAACAACCCCACCGACGGCAGGGAGCCGATGCACCTGAGCGCCGACTCCGAGGTGGCGCTGGAGGTGGTGCGCTCGGACGCGCACCTGGCCGTGGACAATCACCCTGACCTGAGCGTGGTGGGGCAGGGGGACAGAGTAGCGATCTCTCGGGCCGACGAAGTGGTCAGGCTCATCGGCCACGATTGAGGAGGGAGCACCGGCCCCAGAGAGGCCGTTCACAGTTCGCCGTACGGCGCAACGGCTGTGCCACATCGAATGCCGCCGGGGCCTGAACTCCTGCACCGGAGTGCGTATCGGCGAGCCGCAGGACGCCGTCTGTGCCGTCGTTCTTCGTGCCCTTTCTGTTCGTCATGGTGAGAGTTTCTTTTCAGGCGGTGATGTCGCGGACGCGCTCGTCCATCTCTTTTTGGTCGGCGTTGAAGCTGTTCCAGCCGGCCAGGTTCATCAGGGCGTCCAGCCCGACGGCGCCCTCGGCCAGCGGGTCGTGCCAGTTCTCCAGCTCGGGGATCTTGCCCTCCTCGGCGCTGGTGCGGACCTGCTCGTCGGTCCACCGCACCAGCACGTCGCCGCAGCCGCGGGCCGCGAAGAAATCGACCAGCCGGTCAGCGTCGAAGTCGTCCAGTTCCTCCCGGAGGAGGGCGTCCATGCACTCGCGAAGGTCGTCCCCGACGCCCCACAGGGTGTTCAGCCCGACGGCCGCCGGGTCCACTCCCTCGTTGAGCGGCGGCTGGTAGGACTCGCCCGTCCTGTCGGTGACGTCCTCGAGAGATAGCCCGAGGTCCAGGAAGTCCTGTGCCACCTCAGGCGGCATGGTCATGACATCCAGCCCCGCCAGGTCGCGGACCTGCTGGCCATCCCGGAGGCTGGCGCCTATCTGGCGGGTACTGAGCCCGTGTTGCTCGCGCAGTTCCCTAATGACCTGCTGGCTGGCCAGCATGGCCTTCTCCCCGACGTTTGTGCCGTCGCCCAGCGCGTTGTCGGCGACGAAGGAGTTCAGCCGGCCCATGAAAACGTTGACGAACGCCGGCTCGGCGAGCCGGGCGATGACGTAGTTCTGACGGGCCGAGAAGCCCAGGGTGTGGTTGACGGGCACGCCGGCCATGCGGGCGCGGCGCGTGGCCAGCAGACCGGCCGGCGAGAGCGGTATTTTGACGTAGAAGCGTTCCGGACAGACGGCGTGGAAGCGTTGGGCGTACCGGACCGCCGCCTCCTCGTCGGCGGCCAGGTCGGTGTGCTCCTCGACCGAGACGTGCGCGTCGAACTGCTCCACCAGCTTGAGTCCGTGGCGGGCGTTCAGGATGAAGGCGAACTCCAGCTTGCGCTGTTGTTCGGTCAGCTCGGGAAACTCATCGAGCAGCTCGGCCGCGCGGGCGATCAGCTCGTCGTAAGTGCCTTTCTGCACCTCCCGGTTCAGGAGGGTGTTGTTGGTGGTCAGCGCCGTCATCTCGCGCGACCAGAGTTCGCCTATTGCCTCCACGTCTCCTGTGTCAAGCCACAGTTCCGTGCCCAACTCGCGCAGCCGGCGCCATAACGGGATCGACGGAAACTTCTCGTCCAACTCGCCGAAGTGCGGCGTGAAGTCCTCGCGCACAAGCCGGCGCACGCGCGATTCCAACTGCGATTGATGCTCTGCGACAGTCACGATGTGTCCCCCATCTGTCGGTAACTGTGCGGAGGCCGCCATGTGCCTTTGCCTGGATGCCTCCCCTTCCCTCGAGGTTCATTATATGGTTGGCTCAACGCGTGGCAAAGGCCGCCTGAGTACCACGGCCGGAGGGGAGTGAGTTTGACCGCGCGCGGCGGGGCGGGTATGGTGCTGGCAAACCGCAACTGAACGGAGGAACCGCAAGTGAGTTACGACCTGGTGACGTTCGGCGAAGCGATGGTTCGGCTGACATCGCCCGACCACATGAGACTGGAGAATTCGACAACCCTTGAGCTGTCCGTCGGCGGGGCGGAGTGGAACGTGGCGGTGAACGTCTGCCGCCTCGGCCTGCGGAGCGCGTGGGTTTCGCGGCTGGTGGACAACTGGTCCGGACGGCTGATCGAACAGCGCGCCCGCACGCACGGGGTGGATACCGGCAACATCGTGTGGGCCGAGTTCGACGGCGTCGGGCTGGAGCGCAACGGGTTCTATCACCTCGAGATCGGCGTGGGGCCGCGCGCCAGCGCCGTGACCTACGACCGCGGTCACAGCGCCGTCAGCCACATGACAGCCGAGATGGTGGACTGGGCCGCGGTCTTCGACGGCTGCCGCTGGTTCCACTCCAGCGGCATCACGCCGGCGCTCTCGGAGACGCTGAGGGACACCACGATTGCCGCCTTCAAGGCGGCTTCGGAGGCCGGCGTGCGCACGAGCTACGACCTGAATTACAGGGGCAAGCTGTGGACGCCGGAAGAGGCTCAGGCCGCCAACCAACAGGTGGTCCCTCACGTCAAAGTCCTGCTGGGCAACGAGGAGGACTTCGAGAAGTGCCTGGGCATCAAGGCCGCCGGCACGACCGACGAGTACTCGAAGCTCGACCCGCAGAGCTACAAGGACGTGGCGAAGGAAGCCATGGAACGCTTCCCCAACGTTGAGATGGTCGGGACCACCCTGCGCAACGCCAAGACGGGCCTGCTGAACGACTGGCGCACGCTGCTCTACGACGGCGAGGACGTCCACCTGAGCCACATCTACGAGGACCTGGAGCTTGTGGACCGCGTCGGCGGGGGTGACAGCTTCTCTTCGGCCGTCATCTACGGCTCGCTGAACGGGTGGGACATCGAGGAGATATGCCAGTTCGGCGCGGCCTACAGCGCGCTGGCGCACACCTTCCCCGGCGACATCAACTGGGCAACGGAAGCCGAGGCCCGCAAGATAATGGGCGGCGGCACGGCCCGCATCTCGCGCTGATAAGCAGAAAGGTCGGAAGATGGCGGACACGCTGAACAGGCTGCTGGAGACGGGTGTCGTGGCCATAATCCGGGCGGACGTGGCGACCGGGCTGGTCGAGGCGGGTCGGGCGCTGGCGCGAGGCGGCGTCGAGGCCATCGAGGTCACCATGACCACCCCGGGCGCGCTGGAGGCCGTGGAAGAGCTGGCGGCCGAGAGCGGCGGACAGTTCATCGTCGGTTCGGGCAGCGTGCTGGACGCGGAGACGGCGCGGGCCTGCATACTGGCCGGCGCGGAGTTCCTGGTGATGCCGACCACGGACCTGGAGACGATCGAGCTGGCTCGCCGCTACAGCAAGGTGGTCTGCCCCGGCGCGCTGTCGCCCACGGAGGTCATCACCGCGTGGCAGGCGGGGGCCGACATCGTGAAGGTCTTCCCGGCGTCGCTCGGCGGCCCGCCTTACCTTAAGGCGCTCAAAGGCCCGCTTCCGCAGGTGCGGTTGATGCCGGTGGGCGGGGTCAGCCCGGAGAACGCGGGTGAGTATGTAGAGGCCGGGGCGTGCGCGGTGGCCCTCGGGAGCGCGCTGGTCAACACCGCCCGCATCGAGGCGGAGGATTGGGACGCCATCGAGGAAGCCGCGCGAAGGACGGTCCAGGCCGTGCAGGCGGCACGGCAGTAGGGCACGGCAACAGGATGTCGCGCCCTGCCGGGGCGCGAGTCCAGCGGGCGTCCCGGGCTGGTATGTGGCCCACCTTTGGCGGGGCGTGCCCGGGGCACGTAAGCTACATCGTCTTGCTCGCTCTCGCCGTCTTTCCTCCGCCGTTCTCCGCGCGCTCCGCGTTCTCTGCGGTTAAGGCCTTCTGCCGTTCTCACCAGTCGGCCAGGGAGCCGTCCTCGTGCCAGAGGCGGGGGTTGTCCCATGCTCCGTCGTAGGTGTTCTCGGCGACGGCTTCCTCGTTGACCTCGATGCCGAGCCCCGGCCCTTTGGGGACCTCCACGTAGCCGTCCTCGATCACGAACGGCTCCTGCAGGTAGGTCTCGCCGAGGGTGACGTGCTCCTGGGCGAGGAAGTTCGGAGTGCAGGCGTCCACCTGGAGTCCGGCCGCGAGGGAGATAGGCCCGAGAGGGCAGTGGGGGGCGATGGCCGCGTAGCGGGCCTCGGCCATGGCCGCTATCTTGCGCACTTCCCATATGCCGCCCGCGTGGGAGAGGTCCGGCTGCAGGATGGCGGCCGCTTGCTTCTCCAGCACCTCGCGGAAGCCCCACCTGGTGAACAGCCGTTCCCCGGTGGCCACGGGTGTTCGCGTTGAGCGCGCCACCCGCGCCATCGCGTCCACGTCGCCCGGCAGGACCGGCTCCTCGATGAACATGGGGTGGTAGGGCTCCAGCGCGGCCGCCAGCTCGATGGCCATGGCGGGGCCGACCCGGCCGTGGAAGTCCACGGCGATGTCCACCTCGTCCCCGACCTCTTCACGCAGCGCCTGCATCCGCCCGGCCACCGTCTCCACGAATGCCTTGCTCTCGACGAAGCGGACCTCGTCGAACAGGGCGGTCTTGACGGCGGTGAAGCCCTTAGCCTCCGCGTCGGTGCGGGGGTTGAGGTAGGACTCGCGGTCCGACCAGCGGACGTGGCAGTAGAGACGTATTCTGTCCCGCACGGCTCCGCCGAGCAGTTCGTGGACGGGCACGCCGAGCGCCTTGCCCTTGATGTCCCACATGGCTTGTTCGATGCCGCTCAGGGCGCTGGTCAGCACGGGACCGCCCCGGTAGAAGCCGCCCCGGTAGATGGCCTGCCAGTGGTGCTCGACGCGCCGCGGGTCCTTACCGATCAGGTAGCGACCCATCTCGTGGACGGCGGCGGCCACCGTCTGTGACCAGCCCTCTACGACGGGCTCGCCCCAGCCGACGACTCCTTCATCGGTGCTCATCTTCAGGAAAACCCAGCGCGGCTTGACGAAAAACGTCTCCAGCTTTGTGATCTTCATCCGAATTCGTCTCCCAGTTTGCAGAGCAGGCCACCGTCGGCGACCAGTGCGGCCCCGTTGATGAAGGAGGCGTCTTCCGACAACAGGAAGGCGACGGCGGCGGCGATCTCGTCGGGCGAGCCCATGCGACCGAATACCTGTGCGTCGCTGCTGCGCGGCCGCCACGCGGCGCGGTCGGCGGGCGGGTTCTTGCGGCCGTAGAGTGAGGTGTCGATGGTGCCGGGCAGGATGCAGTTGACGCGCACCCCGCGCGGGCCGAGTTCCAGCGCCATCGCCCGGCTCATGCCGCAGAGGCCGGCCTTGGAGGCGGCGTAGGCAGCGTAGGGTCCGTGGGTTTGCTCGGCGTGGACCGACGAGACGTTGACGACGGCGCCGCGGCCCCGGTCCAGCATGTCGGGCGCGGCCAGCCGGCTGAGCATGTAGGCGCTCTTCAGGTTCGTGTCGAGCACCGTGTCCCACAACTGCTCGTCCAGTTCCTCCAGCGGCCGTCCGCGGGTGATGCCGGCATTGTTGACCAGCAGGTCCACCGGTCCGAGGTCGGCGCGGGCCGTCTCCACTATCCGTCGGCAGTCCTCCGCATCGGACACGTCGGCCCGGACGAAGACCGCGCGCCGACCCAGGGCGCCCACCTCGTCCCTCGTGGCCTTGCCCCCGTCCACGTTGCGGTTGGCCACCACGCAGATGTCCGCTCCTTCCCGGGCCAGCCGCAGGGCGACGCCCTTGCCGATGCCGGAGGAGGAGCCCGTAACGACGGCAACTTTGTTTTCGAACCTGTTCATGCTCTCATGTCCCGGTGTTGGGTCGATGCGCTGCCCGTGCAGCGCCCCCGGACGGGGCCAAGGCACGCGTTGTAACAGAAACGAGGCAGTTCTGCCACTCCACCGGGGGCAGAGAAGCACGTCAACCGGTGAGTCTTGCCCTGCGCGACCCTCTGCCCTTCGGTGGCCCATCGCGAGGCACCCTCCGTGTTCTTCCGTCCCACGGGAGAAACCGCTCGGCAGCAATGCGCGGCGCCAAATCACCGGCCGCGGCCGGTTGTGTCTCCTGACAGGGCACAACCCGTCCTTTTCCACCCGCCTCTCCCGCCGCGCTCCTGTATAATCGAAGGGATCGTGTCGAGCCTCCCCTGCGGGGGAGGTCCTCAAGGCGGATGGGCTGGTCGAAGCCCGATGGCGGATCAGGCCAGGGTTGACTGCTGAGAACGGGGGCTCCATGGCGGAAGCGGCCGAGTGGCGCGTCAGTCTGGAAGCGGCTTTGGCGGCGAGCACGGGTGCGACGGCTCGCTACGTCCAGTTGGCCACCGTGACCCCGAACGGTTGCCCCGCCAATAGAACGGTCGTGTTCCGGGGCTTTCTGGAGGACACGAATTCCCTCACCTTCGTGACGGACGCGCGAAGCCGCAAGGTCGCCCACCTGGCTCTCGACCCCCGGGCCGCCGTGTGCTGGTACCTGCCCGAGTGCCGGGAGCAGTACCGTTTCCGCGGGACGGCCCGTGTGGTGAAGGCCGCGGCCTTCAAGGCCGGAGACGAAACTCTCGCCGATGCCCGCAGGGCGGCGTGGGAGAGGCTCTCGCCGACTACGCGCGAGCAGTTCTCCTGGCCGGAGCCGGGCGCACCGCGCGACCCGGGCGTTCCCGTTGAGAGCCAGCGGCCCGATCTGGACCGGCCCCCGGACACCTTCTGCCTGTTGATTCTCGAACCTGGTAGAGTAGAGCGCCTCGACCTGAACCCCCGGCCGCATCGCAGGACAGTATTCCGCCGGACTACCTGCGGGAACTGGGAAGCCCGGGAGGTCAATCCGTAGAGTCGGCCGACCGCATGCCTGGGGTTTTAGGCCGGCCGGATGAGCCCGACTGCTGCACCACGAGGAGGACAGCATTGAGTGAGTGGCTCAGGGCATACCTGCTGAAGGGTTTTCTGTCCTGCGGAGACCTTGTGGGTCGATGGTTTCTCTTCCACGATCCCGGCGCACCGCGCTGTCGGATGCACCCGGACCTTTCGTACGGTCCGCATCACCGGCAGAAACTGGACCTCATTGCTCCGGGGGGCGGCGGGCCCCATCCCCTCGTGGTCTACCTGCACGGCGGCGGGTGGATTGCGGGTGACAAGGCCAGCTACACGCGGATATGCCGGGAGTTCGCCGGCCGGGGCTACCTGACGGCCAACGTGAATTACCGGCTGGCGCCCCGGCACGCGCATCCCGTGCAGTTGAGGGACGCCGCCGCGGCCATCCGCTGGATGTATGGGCGCGCCGCGCGATTCGGGGGGGACGGGGACCGGATGATACTGGCGGGCGACTCAGCGGGCGCGCAGCTTGTAAGCTGGTATGCGGCCGCTCTCCACGACGCCGCGCTGCGTCGAAACGTCGGCGTGGCCGCCGTGGTTCCGCCGCGTTCGCTGAAGGGCCTCGTCCTCTTCTACGGGGTCTTCGATATGGAAGGAATGTTTGAGACACCGTGGAAGGGCATAACCGCCATGATGAGGTCCCTGCTGGGGACTGACCCCGATCAGTTCAGACGCAACGCGCGGGCGGCGTCGCCTATCCACCACCTGACCGACCGCATGCCGCCATGTTTCCTGTGCGCGAGCGATCTGGACCCGCTGCGACCGCAGACACTCGACATGGCGCGCAGGCTGCAGGGCCTGGGGGTTGAGCTTGAACTGCTCGACCTGTCGGGTGAGGATTACCCGGATGCGCGGCACGGATTCTTGAACTTCTACCGTCGTCGCTCTTCGGAGATCGCTTTGCAAAGGGCGCTGGATTTCGCACAATCGGTTTGCCCTCCGGCAAACGGACCACAACGAACAGACCGTCAGCGTTCGGAGGAAGACGATGGGTAAGCGTCTGGTCCTTGTGGGGGGCGGGCATGCGCATATGACGGTCCTGCGCCGTCTGGACGAGTTCGCGGCCCGGGGGCATCGGGTGACGCTGATCAGCAAGGAGGAGTACCACTACTACTCCGGCATGGGTCCCGGCCTGCTGGGTGGCATATACGCGCCGCAACAGGCGCGATTCCACATCCGCCTCATGGCGCAGGACCGGGGCGCCGAGTTCATCGAGGATGTTGTCGAGCAGGTTGACGCCGACCGGCGGTTGCTTTCCCTCCGTTCCGGCGGCGAGGTGCAGTACGACGTGGTCTCCTTCAATACCGGCAGCCACGTGCCCGTGGACGAACTGGCGCCGGACGCCGACGCGAATGTCCTGACCGTAAAGCCGATCGTCAACCTGCTGCGGGCGCGAGAGGAGATACTGCAACTGGCCGCGGCCGGTGGACGCTGCCGGATACTCATCGTCGGCGGTGGGCCGGCAGGGGTCGAGGTGGCGGGGAACCTGTGTCGCCTCCTGCCCGCCGACGGGGACGACTGCACGGTCACACTGGTGGCGGGAAGGCGCCTGCTGCACGGGATGTCCGGCAAGGTGCGCCGACTGGCCCGGACCTCGTTGCTCCTGAGGGGAGTGCGGGTCCTGGAAGGCGAGTTCGTGGAGCGCCTGAGCGACGGCCGCGCGGCGCTGCGCAGCGGAAGCGGCGTACCCTATGACCTGGCGCTCGTGGCGACGGGCGTCCGGCCCTCGCCAGTCTTCAGCGGGTCCGGCTTGCCAACGGGGCCGGACGGAGGCCTGCTGGTCAACGACCGTCTCCAGAGCGTAGCGCGTCCGGAGATCTTCGGCGGCGGCGACTGCGTCAGCCTCGAGGGTCAGCGCCTCAAGCGCGTGGGAGTTCACGCCGTCCGGCAGAACCCCATCCTGTTCGCCAACCTGATGGCCGCCCTCGAGGGTGGACCCATGATGCGGTTCCGTCCGGACGAAAACTACCTGCTTATCCTCAACATGGGGGACGGCCGCGGGCTGGCCACAAAGAAGGGGCTGGTCTGGGGCGGCTGGCCGGCCTTCATGCTCAAGGACTTCATCGACCGCCGTTTCGTGGCGGAGTTTCAGGTCTCCGGCGAGCTCTCGGAGCCCTGCGGGCCCCTCGGTCAGTCCGGCTGAGTGCTCTCCCGCAACGCGCGGAGGGCCTCCTCTACGTGCTTTCCGGGACGGAACTGCGAGGATATGACGTCTCGGATAATCCCTTCGCGGTCGATGACGTAGGTTACCCGCCCGGGGACCACACCCAGCGTTCTGCCGGTGCCGAACTGCCGCCGGGCGGCGCCGTCCGGGTCGCTCAACAGCGTGAATGGCAGACCGTGTTTGCCGGCGAACGCCCGGTGTGACTCCGGCGCGTCCGAGCTGACCCCGATGACATCCGCGTCAAGCCCCGCGAACTCCTCGTAAGCGTCCCGAAAGCCGCACGCCTCTCGGGTGCAGAAAAGCGTCCCGTCCTTGGGATAGAAGAACAGCACCACGTTCCGGTCTCCCAGCAAATCCCGCAGCCGTACGGTCTCCCCCTGGCTGTCCAGGAGGCTGACGTTGGGCACCGGGTCGCCGACGCCGAGCGGCCGGGCGGTCTTGTCTTCGCTCATGGGTTTGTCCTTTGTGGAGTTTCAGCGGATCCCGACTCGTAGCTTCGGCCCCTCCATCCCACCGGCCGGCCGAGCAGCTTGCGCGTCAGCGCGTACCACTGGATGGCCACCAGCAGGGCCACCCCCACCGGATGGAGCAGGCCCCCACTGAGCGGCTCACCGAACCGCGGCACCGCCACCAGCGGCGGCAGGTAGCTGAGCCCCACCGCCAGCACCGACAGCACGAGCACCAGTGTGCCGGCGCCCGACAGAACAGCCAGCGGCAGGAGCACTGCGGGCATGACCTGTCCTCCCAGCAGCAGAACCGTGAAGGGCACGATCCTGGATGGCGCGCCCAGTCCTTCGGTGGCGTTCTTCGCAAGTCCGTGCCAGACTTCGGCGAAGCTGCCGTACATGTGACAGACGGCGGTGTCCGTGGCGTCGAATATGTCCGTTTTCAAGCCGACCTCTCGGAAGGCCCGCGGCAGCGTCACGCCGTCGTGACGTGAAGCGCGAATCGCCGCATGGCCACCGGCCTTCCGGTAGGCCTCCCGCCGCGTCGCGAACAACTGTCCGCAGCCGGCGCTGTACCACGGGCGGGTGGAGCTTCGCATCCACCCCATGGGGAGAAAGCCAAGCAGTATGAAGTGCAGCAGCGGGATGATGAGCTTCTCGGCCAGCGTCGAGGTGACCTCCTCGGGGAAGCCGCTGACCAGGTCCGCGCCGCTCTCCTCCAGAAACGCGATGGTGCGCGCCAGGGCGTCCGGCCGCAGTCGCACATCAGCGTCCATGAAGACCAGGATGTCACGCGTTGCCAATTCCGCGAGAGCGGCGCAGGCGTGCTGTTTGCCGCACCAGCCCGGGGGCAGCGGCGGAGCGGCCTCGAGACGGACTTCCTCGTTGGTTTCCGCGAAATCCCGCACGATGCGGGCCGTTCCGTCCTCCGAGTGGTCGTCCAGCACGATGACCTCGAGGTCCACCCCTTTGCTGGCCAGCACCGTCTCCAGGGCCGGCCCGATGTTGTCCTCCTCGTTGCGGGCAGGAATAAGCACGGAGAGCCGGGGCGGTGGACCGGGCGGTTGCGGCGGGGCGGGGCGGAAGTGCCGCAGGTTGTTCAGGAACATCAGCGCAGGGATGGCGGCCAGCACGCAGGCGCAGATGGCGAGAATCAGGAGCGTCATAGCTGTTCATCCCCGTGGGCCGGTCGGAATTCCTCTCCGGCTACTGCGGCCTTCAGCCGTCGCCATGCATCATAGACTCCGCCGATGCCGGAGCGCCCCCGCAGAAGAACATCGAAACCGGAGAAGTCCCGTGCAACGGCGGCCTCCGCCAGATCGTCCTGTGTTCGTTCCAATAGTTCGGCCAGCGCGTCCGTGGTCTCACGACCGCTCTCCCGTTCGTACGCTTCTGCCCGGGTAACCGACCCGAACCGCAATAGCGCCTCGGGGAAGCGTTCCTCCCCGAACGGGTACTCGATCGCCAGCGGCAACAGGTCGCAGCGCCCGACCCGCAGGGCCAGGTGACCCATGCCGGGCTTGAGGCTCACCGGCCGCTCACGAGGGTCGGCGAAGCGGCCCTGCGGAGTTATCCACAGGGTGGCGCTCGGCTGCGAGAGGATGGCCGTCCCCTTGCGCAGAAGAGCGACCGCCCCGCGCCTCGAGTCCGGCTCCACCCCGAAGAACCCCAGCCGGGAGAAAAACCGGTAGCGGGCCAGGGCGGCCTCGTCCATCGGCGCGTAGTGGCTTCTCTCCGGGAACAGCTCCATCGCCGCGACCATGCAGATGAGCGGGTCCCACCACGAGCAGTGGTTGGCGTAAACGATCAGCGGTCGGTCCGCCGCGGGGGAGGGAATCGTCTCCCGGGCCAGCCGCACGGCGTGAAAGTGCCGACGCACGTAGTGCCGCACGTAGAGGCCGAACAACCGGATCAGCAGTGGCGATCTCCGTGGTATGTCGGCATCGTCAGTGGGGCGCCGAAACCTTCCCGGCATCTCTCCCTCCCGGGTCCCTCGGTCACTCAGCGGCACCACGGTCGCGGTCCAGCGCGTCGCCCGCTATCCAGCCCGACATCAGCGCCATGGGCATACCGGCGCCCGGATGCGCCGATCCACCGCCCAGGTAGAGCCCGCCCGCGTCCGGGCTGCGGTTGCTCGGCTTGAACGCGCCCAGGAACTTGCCGTGGCTGGCCAGCCCGTAGATGGCCCCCTGAAGCACGCCGTAGCGCATGTGAATGTCGCGCGGCGTGAGCGCGCCTTCCGTCACGATGTGGTCCTCAAGGTCGTCCGCCCCGGCCGTGCGCGCCAGCTTCCGGATAATCTTCCGTCTGTATTCGGGGAGCATCCGCGTCCAGTCGTGCTCCAGATGCAGGTGCGGGGTATGCACCAGCACGTAGAGCGCCTCCCCGCCCTCCGGGGCGACCCCGGGCTCTGTCGCCGCGGGCGCGCAGACGTAGCAGGTCGGGTCCGGCGCGGGTTCCCCGGCGTCGTAGATCGCCTCGAACTCCTCGACGGGGTCGCGGGAGAAAACGAAGTTGTGGTGAAGAAACTGCTCGTAGCGGCGGTCCAGCCCCAGGTAGAGGACCACGCCGGAACAGGCGGGCTCGTAGCTGCGCCGCTTCTCGAAAGCCCGGGCAGGGGCGCCCCCGATCAACTCCCGGTAAGTCCGCACGCTGTCGGCGTTCGAGACCACGGCGTCGCAGGCAAAAGTCTCGTCCGCCTCCGTCTCCAGGCCGACGACCCGGCCGCCCTCCAGCAGGATGCGCCGCACGCCGCTGCCGGTGCGGACCTCCACGCCCAGCTCCCGCGCCAGTTCCTCCAGCGCCACCGGCACCGCCCGCGTCCCCCCGATCGGATACCAGATGCCCTCGTCGGTCTGCATCCGCGCGATGCCGCACAGGATCGCCGGCGCTTTCAGCGGCGAGGAACCGATGTACTGCGTGAAGTGCTCCGCCATCTGGCAGACGCGTTCGTCCTTCAGGAACTTCCCCACCGTCCCCGAGACCGACCGACCGAACCGCATCGCCATCAGGTCCCGCAGCACGGAGGTTTTGAACGTGCCGCTCACGTCCAGCGTGTCGCGAACTGAGCCGACGGGTTTCCAGAAGAAGTACTTCTCCGATATCCCGCGCAGCCGCTCGGAGAGGTCCATGAAGTCCCGATAGCCGTCGGCCAATCCCGCCCCGGGCGCGAACTCGGACAGACTCTCCGCCATCTCCTCGGTGTCCTCCAGCAGGTCCAGGCGGGACCCGTCCTCGAAGAAACACCGCCACTGCGGGTCGAGCCGGACCAGGTCCATCTCCTCTTCCAGGTCCCTGCCGGCCTCGGCGAAGATGCGCCGCAGCACCCGGGGCAGCGTGAGTATGGTCGGCCCCATGTCGAAGCGGAACCCCTCCTGCTCCAGCACACACGCCTTGCCCCCCACCCAGTCGTTGCGTTCGAACAGCGTGACCTCGTGCCCCCGCGCGGCCAGCGTGCACGCCGCGGCCAGCCCACCCAGGCCTCCCCCCACTATGCCGACCCGGCCTTCCCCGTTGCCTCCCATCGCCCGATTTCCCTCCCGTAGCGTTCCCCTGTGTCCGCCGTGCGCCATCGGAGCCTAAAGCATGTAGCGCAACTCTATGTCCACCTCGAGCACGTCCTCCCGGAGCCTGAAGGCGGCGTCTTTGTATCGAGGCGGCCCGAAGCGCGCCCCCGGATTGTTGGACGCCCCGTAGCCCTCCGCCGGTATCCCCAGCCGGCCCGTGTCCAGCCTCCCGTTCGCGTTCTCGTCGTGCAGCACGCTCACCGCATACTCGCCGTAAGGCACGTCCTCGAAGCGCACAGTCACCGTGCCGACCGCGGCATCCACCCGGCGCGTCCGCAGGGCCCGCTCCGCGTCGTTGGGAAACCCCGGAGCCGCCGAGAACAGGCTCACCAGCACCTCACCCTCCGCGTTGCGGAACCCCCGCACGGTCACCTCGATAGCCCCTGCGCCCTCACGCGGCGCGGGCTCCTTGCCCGCCGGCCCGCCGCAAGCGCCAAAGATCAGCACGGCTGGGGCCAGCAAAAGCGCGGCGGTCACGACCCCTCTAAACCCCTTCGACATCGCCCCCTCCCGTCGTATCTGGTGCGGCTCTGTAGGCCGTCCCCCGACGTCCTTGCCCCCAACGGTTACAATATTATGTCCCGGAAAACGCACGCGCGCAACCCCCCGCCACGGAGAGTTGAGAGTTGCTGGTTGACAGTTGATAGGGGAGCACGCCCCACGTCCCAACCGTCCGCGCTCCCGGGGCTGCGAAGCCTCGGCGAAGGCGTATCGTCCCCCGGCCTGCGAAGCCTCGCGCGGAGCAGGTTCGTGCTCACTCTCGTGCTCATGCTCTTGCTCGCCGTTGCGTCGTTTGCCTTTCAATTCAACCCATACCTCATCACTTCTACCTCATAACTGCGGCGCCCAACCGTCCGCGCTCCTGGGGCTGCGAAGCCTCGGCGAAGCAGGCTCGTCCCCCCGGGCTCCGTAGCCTCGCGCGGAGGAGGCTCGTCCCCGCCTGAGCGAATCGTCCCTTGGACGCCGAAGTTCGCCGTACGGCAAATCGCCCTCCGCCCGCCCGCCGAAGAGCAATCCGCAGATTGCGCAGATCACGCAGATGACGTCCAGACGCCGCCGTTGAATTCATAATTCTGGATTCCTGATTCGTAATTCGCGGCGAAGCCGCGCCGCTGCTCCGCCGCGCCGCTGATAGCTGACAGCCGACGGCTGAAAGCTGCCGTAGAACTCATAATTCTGGATTCATAATTCGCCGCTCGGCGGCGCGCAACCCCCGTATAGTATTCGTTATCCCGCCAGAATCAAGGAACCGCAGACAAACGCCCGTTGCCTCTCGGAGGGCCACGCTCCGTCGTGGCCGCAAAGGGGGAAACGAACGAGGCGGACGCGATAAAACGCGTCCCTCCGAAGGGTTCCCGCGCGTGTCCCGTCTTTTTCGGAGGGCCACGCTCCGTCGTGGCCGCAAAGGGGGAAACGAACGAGGCGGACGCGATGAAACGCGTCCCTCCGAAAGGGTGCCCGCGCGTGTCGCGTCGTCATCGGAGGGCCACGCTCCGTCGTGGCCGGGGTAGTACGGAGGACGTGGCGGACGCGATAAAACGCGTCCTCCCGAAGGGCGCCCGCGCGTGTCCCGTCGTCATCGGAGGGCCACGCTCCGTCGTGGCCCCGTACCGCACGGTCCGCTTGACGCTTTGGCTGCATTCCCTCATAATCGCTGCCGGTTCAGGCGGAACTGGAATATCAAACATCGATCACGTGTGATGGGCGGCCGGCTACCGTCCGCCCCCGAGTTGGGACGGGAGGCCCCGATGGCTGATCGTGCTGAAAGCTACAGGCACCCTGAGGCCGACAACCCCATGCGGCCGGAGGTCGGGACGCAGGCGCAGTTCCGGAAGAAGAAGGATCCGCAGACATACCGGTACGACTCCTCGCTCGCGCCGGAGATGAACTGGGACGGGCAGAACCCGGCCCGCGAGTTGGGCGAATGGCTTCTGGCCTGCGTCGAGGAGGCATCAGCCCTCGAGCCGCCGCACCGATTCCCGGAGCCGCGCACCTTCCGGTCGTCGGACGGCGAGATCGTCGAGAGCGTGGACGGTCTGCACGAGGCCGTGGCGAAGCTCAAGGCCCTCGGCGAGCCCTTCCTGAACTGGGCGGGCAAGGCCGAACGCCTCTCCTTCGACGTGCCCACGCTGCCTCTGTTCGTGCACGAGCGTCTCAGCACCCAGGCCATCATCGAGACGCTCAAGAGCCACCGGAAAGACGAGGGGGCTCAGCAGTCACAGCTATTCGCCGACCCGCAGCACCCGGTCTCCGACCAGGTCCTGAAGGCCTACGAGTACCGGGACGACTGGGTGAACCGGCTTATCCTGGGCGACAGCCTGGTGGTGATGAACTCCCTGCTGCACTACGAGGGGCTCGGCGGCCAGGTCCAGATGATCTACATGGATCCGCCCTACGGGGTGAAGTTCGGCAGCAACTTCCAGCCGTTCGTGCGCAGCCGGGACGTGAAGCACAACGACGATGACTCACTGACCCGTGAGCCGGAGATGGTTCAAGCCTACCGGGACACCTGGGAACTGGGAAGACACTCTTACCTGACTTACCTCCGCGACCGGCTGCTGCTCTCACGCGAACTGTTGCATCCATCGGGAAGCATTTTCGTCCAGATTAACGACGAAAACGCCCATCACGTGCGGGAGTTGCTCGACGAAACCTTCGGAGCAGGGAACTTCATCTCTCAGATCATGTTCCAGACTACGACGGGTTTCACAACGGGCACCCTGTCGGCACTCGGGGACTACATCCTCTGGTACGGCAAGGACAAGGAGCGCACTAAAGTACACAAGATCTTCCGCGAGCAAGAGATAATCCCTGGAGAGGGCAACGCCCGCTGGGTATTGCTGCCCGATGGCAGCTACCGAGGTGTCAGGGCAGCAGAGAAAAGGGGAGAGGAGACCGTGCCTGAGGGGGCACGTTTCTACAAGCCAGACAATATAGTCTCCCAGGGGGCGGCTTCGGAACCTCAGCCATTTGAGTACGAAGGCAAGACCTATACGCCACCAGCAAATACACACTGGAAAGCGAACTATCCCGAAGGGATGGAGCGCCTCGCCGAGGCAGGCCGAATTCATGTCGCTGCCAACAGCATCCAGTATCGCCGGTTTGCTGACGACTTCCCGTTCGAAGAGGTCGGGAATATCTGGACCGACACACTGACCGGCAATTTCAACGAGCCAAAGCTTTACGTCGTTCGCACGACGGTCAAGGTTCCGGAGCGTTGTATGCTGATGACCACGGACCCAGGTGATCTGGTTCTTGACCCTACCTGCGGAAGCGGGACAACCGCTTGGGTAGCGGAACAATGGGGGCGCCGGTGGATAACGGCCGACGTGAGCCGCGTGCCACTCGCCATCACGCGGCAGCGGCTTTTGACCGCCACGTTTCCCTGGCACGAACTCCAAGACGACGGGCGTGGACCTGCAGGTGGTTTCGTGTACAAGCGCAAGCAGGATAAATACGGTCGTGAGGTCGGAGGCATTGTGCCCCACATAACGCTGGGAATGATCGCCAATGACGAGGAGCCCGATGTCGAAGTCCTGGTTGACCGGCCCGAAGAGACCGGAAACGTTACGCGGGTCACAGGGCCATTTGTGGTCGAGGCAACTATCCCGACGCCCGTGGACTGGGAGGCCGACGGAGAGGAGGACTCCGGTATGGATATGCGGGAGCGGGGCGCGTTCCTGGACAGGATGCTCGAGGTGTTGCGCAAGAGCCCCGTGTTGCACCTGGAGGGCAATCGGACGGTGACGCTCAAGAACGTGCGGCTACCGGCCAAGTCGCTCTCCCTTTCCGCTGAGGCCATGGTCAGCCCGAAGGACCTGGGGCCGCCGGAGACGCTGGAGGACATGAAGGAGCAGGCACTGGACGATGCCGGCGGGCGGCTGCCGTTCAACGATCAACCGGTGGCGATAGTGTTCGGCCCCGAGAACGGTGCCGTCAGCGAGAAGCTAGTGTTCGAGGCGGCCCGCGAGGCCCATGCCAAGGAGTACGCCCACCTGTTCGTGATCGGCTTCGCCATCCAGCCGAACGCCCGCAAGCTGGTCGAGGAGTGCGAGGAGGCCGTCGGCGTGCCGGCCAGCTACGTGCAGATGACGCTCGACCTGGTGATGGGCGACCTCTTGAAGAACATGCGGTCCAGCGAGATATTCAGCGTCTGTGGCCTGCCGGAAGTCGAGGTGCGCGCGGCCGGGGACGGCAAGTACGAGGCCGAGCTGCTGGGTATGGACACGTTCGACCCGGCGACGATGGAGACCGAGCACCGGGACGGCGACGACGTGCCGGCGTGGTTCCTGGACACCGACTACAACGGGCTCTGTTTCCACGTCTGTCAGGCATTCTTCCCGCGCACGCGGGCCTGGGACAGCATCAAGAAGGCGCTGAAGGGCACGCACGATCCCGAGGTATGGGACCACCTGGCCGGCACGACGAGTGCGCCATTCGAGCCCGGAGAGCACGGCCAGATCGCCGTGAAGGTCATCGACGACCGCGGGAACGAGCTGTTGGTGGTCAAGGACCTGGAGGAGGCAGAATAGCCAATGCTGCGCATCGACAGGGACGCCAAATCGCTGAAGCGCCTGGAGGAGAAACTTTCGGCGGAGGCAGGCTTGCTGGAGCGATCGGATATTCAGCGGATGATCAGGAACAGTCCGGAGGCGTTCTTCGCTGAAATGGGGGAGGAACTCCTTCTACTCGGCGAAGAGGTCCGGCCTGCGGAGTTCGTTGCTGATCGCATCGATTTGTTGGCCATCGACCAGCAGGGCGCCACAGTCGTGCTGGAGCTCAAGCGCGGAAACGACAAGCTCCAGCTGTTGCAAGCGCTGCCGTATGCCAGCATGGTGGCAGCATGGGACTCCCAGCAGATTGTCAGCGAGAGGTCACGCTTTGCGGGCACTTCTGTTGAGCAGGCAGAAGAGGACATCGAGCAGTTCCTGTTGGAGGACATCGGTGAGCTCAACGAGAGCCAGCGAGTGGTACTGCTGGCCGACGGTTTTGACTACGACGTGCTCGTCACGGCGAAGTGGCTGACTGAGAACTACGATGTGGACATCCGCTGCTATCGCCTGTCGGTCTCACGGGACGACGGCGCGGATTACTTGTCCTGTACTTGCATCTACCCGCCGCCAGAGCTAGCTGAGCATGCAGTCAGGCGCCGCCGTCGCGGAAGCAAGCGCACGCCAAGGTGGCCTGACTGGGAAGCGGTGTTCGACATCACCGAGAACTCGGCTGTTGAAGAGTTCTTTCGCCAGGAATTGCAGGCCGGACGCGAGAACTACCTCAGGCAGCGGGTCCTGCGCTACCGCGTCGAGGGTAAGCGTCGCTTGAACGTTCATGCCAGAAGGAAGAAAGCCTACGTCTGGCAGAACGGCAGGTTTCCGGGTGACGAGGAGTTCTGGAGTGAGCGCTTGGGAGAAGGCGCTGACACGGAGCCCGTAAAGGACGGGCAGAGCTTGCGGTTCTACCTCTCGTCAGAGGCGGACTTCCAGCGGTTCAAGGAGGCAGTGGAGGAAGAGCTCGGGGGTGTCGAGTTCTTCGATGATGGTTTGCCCGAGGAAGGGGAGGGCTACGAACTGTGACAAGTTTCGAGGTCCCAACGCCTATCCTCAACACCCCGTACGAGGAGCCCCACGCGTACTGGTTCATCCGCGAGGGAGAGTCGCCGGAGCAGCGCGAGGGCAGACGGCCTTCGGTGGTCTATCCACCGAGCGACACGCCGGTGAAATGGAGCATCGAGCCGGAAATCCTGCAGAAGTCTACGGACTTCGCCCCCGGCTACGAGATGGTGCTGGTCAACCTGATCCGGGAGCGGCGAAAGCAGTGGCGTGCCGACGGGTGCCCCGGCGTCACGCGTGTCAGCAAGGAACTGATGGAATGGTGGCACCGGGCCGGCCGGAAGACGCCGCTCTGGTTCGCGCAGCTCGAGGCCGCCGAGACGGTCATCTTCCTCACCGAATCCCGGCAGGATTACCTTCAAGGCATCGACGTTCCGCTGGACGAGCCCAACCCGAGCCAGAAAGAGGAAGGCATCAAGGCGTTCCTTCGGTATGCCCTGAAGATGGCAACCGGCGCGGGCAAGACCACGGTGATGGGGATGCTGGCGGCCTGGAGCATCCTGAACAAGGTGAACAACCGGTCGGATGCCCGGTTCTCCGACGTAGTCCTGATCGTCTGCCCGAACATCACGATCAAGAACCGGCTGCAGGAACTGGACCCGGAACAGGGCGACGCCAGCCTCTACCGCACGCGCGACCTGGTGCCGCCGCACCTGATGCCGCAGCTCAGCCAGGGCAAGGTCATTGTGACCAACTGGCACCTCTTCCAGCTCCAGGAACCGAACGCCGGCGACCCGGCCAAGGTGACGAAGATAGGGCGCAAGGTGGAGACGCTCGACACCGTCTACATCCGTGACCGCACGGACACCTATCGCGGCTATCGTTACCTCACGTTGGAGGACTATGAGCAGCAGGTGGCGACGGGGATGCTGACGGTCCGTGAGGAGTACCGCGACAGCAACGGCAACCTGGAGAAGGCCGATGTCGTGACCACGAAGTACGTGGAGAGCGACACCGCGTGGGACCGGCGCGTGCTGGGCCAGGAGATAGGCGGCAAGCAGAACATCCTGGTTATGAACGACGAGGCGCACCACGCCTACCGCATACGCCGCGAAGAAGGGGAAGACGAGACCGAGGAAGAAGAGACGTTCGGCGAAAAGGGCGAAGCCGATGAGTTTTTCGCCGAAGCGACAGTGTGGGTGGAGGGCCTGGACCGCATCCACAAGATGAGGGGCATCAACTTCTGTGTGGACCTCTCGGCCACCCCTTACTACCTGGGTCGTGTGGGCCATGAGACGAACAAGCCCTTCCCGTGGGTCGTCAGCGATTTCGGCCTGACCGACGCCATCGAGTCCGGCTTAGTGAAGATACCCCAGTTGGCGTTGCAGGACCCGAGCGGCAGGGAGCGGGCGGCCTACTTCAACCTGTGGAAGTGGATCCTGGACCAGCTAACGCCGGCCGAGAAAGGAGGCACGAAGGGCAGCCCGAAGCCGGGAGCGGTCCTGAAGTACGCCCACCACCCGATTGCGATGCTCGGGGGCCAGTGGGAGGAGACGCGGCAGGTATGGGAGAAAAACGAGGACGACGACCGGCCCCCCGTCTTCATTATCGTATGTAAGAACATCGACATCGCCGAGGTCATATACCAGTGGCTGGCCAACGGCGAAGCGCCGGAGGGCATTCCAACGTCCGGGATCGACGCCCTGCGGAACACCGACGGACGGGAAAACACCGTCCGCATCGACTCGAAGGTGGTGCATGAGACGGACAGCGAGCACGCCAAGAGCGACCTGGACGCATGGATGCGGCTGACCCTGGACACCGTGGGTAAGGAACACTGGCCGGTTGACTCCCAGGGCAGACCCATTTACCCCGAGGGGTTCGAGGAGTTGGCGGACAAGCTGGGCAAGCCACTGCATCCGCCGGGGCGGTATGTGCGCTGCATCGTGAGCGTTGGCATGCTCACCGAGGGGTGGGACTGCAACACGGTGACGCACATCGTGGGACTGCGGCCTTTCATGTCGCAGCTTCTCTGCGAGCAGGTCGTAGGCCGCGGGTTGCGCCGGACGAGCTACGAGGTGGCTGAGCACGGGAAGCTCACCGAGGAGGTGGCCCAGATTCTCGGTGTGCCGTTCGAGGTCGTGCCGTACAAAGCTGCCCCGGAGGGACAGCCCGCGCAGATCAAGGAGCGGAAGCACGTGCACGCGCTGCCCGAGAAGGCCCAGTACGAGATACAGTTCCCGCGTGTTGACGGCTACACCCAGGCCATTCGTAACCGTGTGACGGTGGACTGGGATGCTCTCCCAACGCTCAGGCTTGACCCCGCGCAGATACCCCCGGAAGTGCGGATGAAAGCGACTGTGCCGAGTAACGAAGGGCGACCGTCCCTATTCGGTCCCGGAAGGGTTGACGACATTACGCTGAACCCGTATCGGGAGACGCACCGCATGCAGAAGGTGGCTTTCGAGATGGCGGCCGTGATAACGCGTGACCTGGCCGAGAACCGTGAATGCAACATCCCGACGCATGTTCTCTTTCCTCAGTTGCTGGCCATCGTACAGCGATACCTGTCGGAGAAGCTGAAACCGCTTGCTCCGGCTGAGAAGATTGACGTAACCTTGTCGCCCTACTACGGCTGGGCGGTCGAGCGCATACGGGACGCAATCCACGGGGACCCGGAGGCCGGCGCGCCGCCGGAAGTCCCGCGCTACGAGCAGCACCGCGGCCCGGGCTCGACGGCCGACGTGGACTACTGGACAACTCGGGATGTCTGGCCCCCGACACGGAGTCACCTCAACTACGTCGTTCCCGACACGAAGACATGGGAGCAATCCGCGGCCTACTACATTGACAGCCACGACGAGGTGGTGGACGCGTTCGTCAAGAACGCCGGGCTCGGCTTTGCGATCCCCTACGTGCACAACGGGGAGCCCCACGACTACGTGCCGGACTTCATAATCAGGCTGAAAACCGACGGCGACGAGGAGCAATACCTCATCCTGGAGACCAAAGGGTTCGACGAACTTGAGGGAGTCAAACGGGCCGCGGCAAAGCGCTGGGTCAACGCCGTCAACGCGGACGGCCAGTACGGCAACTGGGACTACCGGGTTGCCAGGCACCCGAGCGACGTGCATGCTGTTCTGGAAGATGCGGCAGGCAGCAGTTGACAGAGCACCTACGCGAACGGGCGGCCCCGCTGGCTATGAACCGGCGGCACCTTTGGCGCGAGCGGTCAGCGGGCGGTAAACGGCAGGTCGGCCCGGCGTCTTCTGCGTGTGTCTGCGTTTATCGGCGGTTCAGCAACCGCCGGACGCGACGGAGCGTACCCTGACCGGGAGGTCCCTATGCGTCTATGTTCCTACGTTGTGAAGCACGATACGGGCTTTGCGCCGAATCCGTTCTGGGGATACTGCACGCTGGCGGCGTGCACGCCGAACCACGTGGAGGTGAAGCTGGAGGCGGGCGATTGGATTGTGGGCGGGCAGACGAAGGCCGCCGGACGGCGGCTCATCCACGCGATGCGCGTCGCCGAGACGCTCGACTTCGACGACTACTACCGCGATGGCCGCTTCCAGCGGAAGAAGCCCCGGCCTGGCGACGGGTGGAAGTGGGCCTGCGGGGACAACATCTACTTCCGGGACGATGACGGCAGTTGGCGACAGGACGGCGAGGCCCGGTTCCACACCACCGAACGCGAACTACGCCAGGACCTGCGCCACCCGACCGTGTTCGTGGCCGAGGAGTTCTACTACTTCGGGGAAGATGCTGTGGTGTTGCCGGAGCGGTTCCGACCACTGCTGTGGGACAGGCAGGGATGCTCCTGCAAGCACGACGCGGGGTTGGTGAGCAGATTCCTCAACTGGGTGCGGGGGAACCATGATCGCGGCGTCCAAGCCCCGCCCGCCCACAGACGGGTGACAAAGATACGAGCCCGCCGACGCCGTCCTCCCGATCCAGGCTGCGATACCGACAGTTGCGGGCAGCAACGGCTGGATGCGACGGAGCGCGTCCCTCCGAACGGAGACGGTGACGAGACAACGGGCAGTTGACCGGCGTTGCGGCGGCCGCACTGTCGGGACGACGGCAACGCAGGCCTATTGCCGGAGGAATTCAGGGTGTACTACTTCTATGCCGACGAGTCGGGGACGTGCAGCACTTCTGAGGCCGCGCTGAACTCCGGCGACTGGCTGTACGTGCTGGCCGCCGTGTCGCTGTTCGAGCACCGTTGGCATAAGTTTGAGAAGTTCCTGCGACGCAGGAAGCGACAGTTGGGAGACGATATACACCGACGTGCGGGAGTCCGGCTGGGCCTGGCGGACTACGAGATCAAGTCCAACTGGATTCGGAATGCGAAGGAGAGAGCAGATCACCCGTTTCTGTCGCATCTGGACGAGGGCCAGTTGCGCGGCCTGGTGGATGCGTTTTACGAACAGCTCGGCTACCATCACATGTATGTCTTTGCGGTGGTGATTGACAAGCGCCACCTGCGTGACTACATGGACTATACGCGCACCCACCGAAAGGCCTGGGAACTGCTGCTGGAGCGCATTCAATTCTTCATGAAGTCGGAGCACCAGAAGCATCAGGCGGTGATTGTCGCCGACGACGTGACCCGCCAGGCAAACCTCGCGTTGGCAGAGAAGGTCGTCTACTTGCAGGAAGAGGGGACCAGCTCCGGCTGCTGGTTGAGCAACATCTCGGGTCTGCCGTTGTTCACCAAGAGCGAACTTTCAAACGGCATACAACTGGCGGACCTGTGTGCGTACAATATCTACCGCGCATTCAGTCAACGGGATCTGAGCTATCCCTTCTTCCGCAGGATTGCTCCGTACCTTTGGCGCAGCAAGACAAGGCGGGACGGGACTGTTGACGGCTTGAAGGTCTTCCCGGACGAATCGTGTCTTGTGCGCGTAAAGGAGCGGTGGGAAAAAGAAAGCCCCGAGTCGCCCTGACCCGGGGCCGTATATGGTGTCCAGCGGGGCGAACCCTATCGAGCCCACAAGGGGCACTGGACGCATTGCTTACTTACTAACCAACATGATACGCATGCCCGGAAGTCTTGTCAAGCAAGAAAGGAACCAACGAACCAACCAGGCGACCTGACCCATGCTGCGAGCACCCGCTGGCGGGCTGTTACGGCCCGAGAAGGAGAGAAGGGTGGTACCCCCTCGGGGACTCGAACCCCGGACTCGCGGATTAAGAATCCGCTGCTCTGCCGGCTGAGCTAAGGGGGTATTGTGGGGTGTCGGACGGGGGCCGGCTTCCGACACCTGATTTATAGGCCGGGGGCGCCGTTTTGTCAAGGAAAACGGCCACCCGGCCAGGGTCATTCAGTTGTCCCGCGTGCACAACCGGGGCCACGTGTTTCGGCAAGTAGACGTCTACCGGGGGAACACGCGGGGGCATTCGCCGTACGGCGAACCCGCGTGGCCGTCCTGCTTCCCCAGAAGCAGGCGGGATGCCGGCGCTACAAAAGCCGCACGGTCATGGGCATCCGGTGTAGCGCCGCCTCCCGACCTTCGCCCTGAGGCGAAGGCTGGCTACCCGCGTTCGCCGTTCGGCGAACTCGGTTCCTCCTCCCACCGCTTCCCCCGGACTCATGTCCGGGGCTAACCCGTGTCGCCCGCCTTCCGGCGGGCTCAGGCTGGCTGTACGCGCAGCACGGTGGGTGCGCGCAAGCTCCCGGGTCCGGAGAGCCCGCCGCACGGCACGCGGTAGAGAGTAGGCCCGGGTGGCGACCCGGGGAACGCGGGGCAGAAAAGAGAAAGAGCCCCGGAGGGGCGGCACAACCGTGAAACACGCCTGCCGGCGCGACATCGCTCGGCGGAGTCCCGCGACGCGCTGAACGGGTGCCTGCGACGGCAGAACCGGCCTTACACGGGTGCCGGGCCCGGCCGGCCCGCTTGACCGCCCCGGCGCCGCTTCCTATAGTGGCGGCGTCTTTTTTCAGGAGAGCGACCCGAT
>JAWODG010000134.1:0-55180 GCA_046483385.1 Candidatus Brocadiia bacterium
TGAACCACCTGAACGGCGTGGACCGGACCGACGAGCAGGGCAGGGCGCACAGCCGGCTCTGCGTGCCCGGCATCGCGCGGGTGGACGGGCCCGGCACCATGCAGCGGCGCGACATCCTGCGGGCCTCGACCGAGGACATCGAGGAGGCCTACGGCGTCGGCGCGCACGCAGCGGAGATAGCGCTCAGCGGCCGCAGCGGCCTGATGTCCACCATCGTGCGCATCCCCGGCGACAGCTACCGGGTGGAATACGGTGAGGTGCCGCTGGAGGTCGTGGCCAACGCCGAGCGCAGCTTCCCGGCGGACTGGATCGCCGAGAACCGCGTGGACGTGACCGACGGGTTCGTGGACTGGGCCATGCCGCTGATAGGCGAGGCCCTGCCGCAGTTCACCGACTTCGCACCCATAATGGCCGAACAAGCCGGCTTAGCCGACTACACCCCCGAAGCCTACCGCTGAGGGGGTTTGCGGAGCCGTTAGGCTTGGTCAGCACCCTGATGGCTAGGTGTGTGCAACTTTAGCAACTCTTACGCCGATGGGAGCGAGACCATGGAGGATTTCCGAGTCACGGGCCCTGCTAAGCTCAAGGTCATCTTGGAGACTTTTGCGTCACTGGATGAGGCGCGCTGGCGGTCAAAGCCCGGCCGAACCCTTGTGAATTTCTGCCAGGATGGACTGAGTTCCGGCGAAAAGCTGCTTGTTCATTGGCTTGCCTACATTACGGACAGGCGGACCCCATTCCGGCGGATCTGGGAACTCGGCGGCTACGTCCTTTCGCATCTGGTCCGCGCCTACGTGTCCGCCTCTGCGACCAATGTTCGCGACGTTTTCGACAACTATCTTCGCAAAGCTGACGGTCGCTTCCTGCTTGAGTGTCAACTCGAGGAACCCAATCAGCGGCTGGAACGCTACGGCGTTTACGAAGGCCCGGTTCAATTCGCATCGCGCTACATGCCAGAAGACGCGGCGCTTATCTTCCGCACGCTCGCGGTTCTGGACAGCGTGGCTGGACGGAGCATGGGCAGATTCGTCGGGCAGACAGTCGAGCCCGGGCTTGCATTTGATGAAGCCATTCTGAGCGTGGCACGTGGACTTGATGAGTTGACCTACTGTGTCGGCGGCGCTCTAAGCACGTCGGAACTGGAGAGACGTTTGCAGAAAGAGGTCGTCCGCGCGGCCGAGTTCCATCTGGGCGCGGCGCACGAGATACCCCACTTCCGCAGGAAACGGCTGTGGGCGGCCTTGCGCGACTATCTCAAGCGTCCGGAACTCAATACCTATTTCGTGGATGCGCTAAGGGAGGCAGAGGTGCCTGGGGCCGACCGCTGGGATGGGTCGAACCCAGAATTGGTCGGCGCTCTCCATGTGCTGGAACTACCCGGCGACGTGTGGAATAACGCGGAGACCTTCAGGACGGGCCTGTTCAGCCCGTACCTGATCGGTGAACGGAAATCGTGGGACATGCCCCGCACGATACGCGAGGTCTATGACCGTCTGGCGGCAGAGGACGAGATCGGCTTCTATCCCGAGCAGCTCGACGTCACCTTCGACTTCGTCCCGCGCATGTGTGAGCAACAGATGTGCAGGGCGTGTCCATTCGGCGCGGGCGTTGCTCAGTTGTGCCACGAAGATCGCGAGGTGTGGTGTCCCGTCGTTCTGAGTTGCTGCGGCTATACCGTCAGGTGCGAACCGAACAGCTGCACGCTTCGGGACGATGCAGTTCTGGGGCTGTGCCAGAATGCGCTCTAAGCCAGCTGGCGCCCGACAACGCGAGACCGTGGACATCCAGACGGAGGCCGGCTGTCAGTGGGCGCCATGGACTCGGACGTTTGCATGACGCATATAGCCACACTACTGTATCATCCCAGCTTCCGGCCCAAATTGCGTGGCTTTGGCGTCTGGTTCGCCATTCACTTGTTGACCCTGTAGGGCAGCAGAAGATGCTGAATCTATCTATATCTTACAGACCTTTGAGAATCGGGTGGTGTGTGCGCAAAGGCAACACTGGTGATCTGCGGACCGCGATGCGCCTGAGTCACATTCTGTGGGGGGGCCGTTTCAACCCCATAGTTCCCGCGGACGACGAGGAGTTGGGTTCGCGATTAGTCGAGTGTTTCCGGGTGGATGCTTTATATCCCGTCCGAGACGATCCGCTCATGGAGGCTTTTCGTGAGGAATTCCGGCATCTCCAGTGGCCCAGTCTGAATAAGGAGATCGTTGTCAGTGATACACCGGATCGCGCCTTCTCGACGGTACTGGACATCTATCACCCCCTGGTGCATCTTCGCACGAGGTATGTGAAGGACTTGCCGGAGCCGAAGAAAGCGGCGCGTCTGTATTCGTGGAATGACAAAGACCCTCTCCGGACAGTCTTGCTTGCGACTTGCGGAGGGTACCCCTCGGCCGCCATCGGGATCGACTACTCTGGAATGATGAAACATGCTCTTGCCGCCGAGGAAGTCTGCCTCGACCTCAACGATATAGTCCCGCCCGATCTCTTGCAGCAAGTATGTCCCTCGCACGTCACACAGTACTTACTGGAAACCCCAGAGTATGGCAGGCCGATCGCGTGTCTGCCAGGACTGTACGTTGGGGATAGCCAGGATTACCGTGACGTGCTTGCTTATTGGAACCTTAGGGCTGCTGGAATTGACCTGTATTTCTATGATCCTGCGTACGAGAGTAGGCTCGTTCAGGTTAAGGATGCTTGGCTTGAGCAATGCCGAAAACGGGCGAGCACATGTGGTGGAACTGGGAGGTGCGAACCCCAGCTTTCGGTATGGTCAGGAAAAGAGGATTCCGACATTCCACCGGAGTTGCTGGGTCAAGGGGCGGTACGGCACACTGTAGACGGAAGAACCTGGAACGGGATGCATATCGTGCCGGTGGTGCCGCACTTCAAGAGACAATCTGTGCTGGCCTCTCTCACCGACGACGAACCGCCAAGGGCTGTCTTCCAACTGCCAGAGAAACCCTTTGCGGACGATCCGCAGTTTGCGAACGAAAAAGTCGTAGTATCAGTCCATCCGGTAGGCGATGTCCGGACGGACTCAACAACATTTGTGCCTCCTTTCGTTCCAGAGCTGAGCGAGTACTACGGCCGGAGCCTCCACTACGGTCACAGGGATGCACGCGCCGAACCCGGGGGGATAGGCATTATAGCCGGAGCGACCACTGATACTCTCACGCTCCGGGGGCTTGATGTGATAGAACTGGTGCAGGAGTTCTTTCGGGCATTTGGCATCGAAGCGAAAACGAGTCAGGCAGGACGTGTGACATGGCGTTTGATCCAGCAAATGGGCGGTCTGCAGGGGTGCCGGGTTTTCAAAATCGCCGGGGTTCGCCATCTGATCAGGAAGTACAGCCCTACCCAATCTTTTACGAGGAGTGCGGCTGTTCAGGCCATTGGCAATGTCGATCCCGAGACGGGTCAACCGGATTACAGACGCTATGAGCATTTGTTTCTTGAGCAAGCTCCCGGCCGGCGAAAGTGGAAGCCTCAGCATGCGTTCCGCTATCTACTGAAGAAGCAAGTGTTCACTGTTGGTCTCACTCTGCAGTGTCCTCGTTGCGAGCTTGAGTTCTGGCGGAAGATAGACGCAGTGCGGTCTGATTCAGTTTGCGAGTACTGCGGAAATCGGTTCCGCATTACGCCCCAGTTAAAGGACCGTGACTGGGCATATCGGCGTTCGGGCTTGTTTGGCCGTGAGGACCATCAGGAAGGAGGACTGGCTGTGTCCGTCACCCTTCAACAGATTGATACCGTCTTCATGGGCGACATGCACTATACGACCGGTATGAAGCTTTCGGCACGCGATAAGGATATCAACTGCGAGACGGATATCGTTGTTCTACGACGGCAACGGAACGGGCGAACGGGATTGGTTATTGCCGAGTGTAAGACTGCAGGAAACATCGAGTCTGAGGACATAACCAATCTCGTAAAGGTAGCTGCTGCGCTACCCCGGAACCGGTTCGACGTTTACCTGCTGTTTGCCAAACTCGCGCCGTTCTCCGGAGAGGAGATCGCTTTGTGCGAAGAGGCCCAGGGCGACTATAGGCCACGAGTCATCATGTTGTCCGAGCGGGAGCTTGAGCCATACCATGTGTACGAACTTGTCGAAGAGGAGTTCGACATTAGGAATCCCCATGTGGTATCGCTTGAGGATATGGCCAATGCGACGAATGACATCTACTTTCGCCCCACTCGGCAAGCAGACTGCCGGGGTTGACCCGGTCACACGGGCACTTCTTGCCGCGTAGATACAGAATCGCAGCAACGAGATGGATAGGATTGCGTATGGTGGGGATTGAGGTTAGTTTGGTGGTGCCTGCTTTCAACGAGGCGGGGCGCGTTGTTGAGACGGTGGGGGCGGCGCTGGATTACCTTGACGCGCTGGGGGTGCGGCATGAGGTCATCGTGGTTGACGATGGGAGCACGGATGGGACGGGGGCGGCTGTTGAGGGGGCGTTCGGGAGCGAACTCGGTGCGGAGCGGCTGCGGTTGCTCTCCCTGACGCCGAACCATGGCAAGGGGTATGCCGTGCGGCGGGGGATGGCCGAGGCGCGGGGGCGCTACGTCGTCTTCACCGATGCCGACCTGGCCACGCCGCTTGAGGAGATCGAGCCGTGTCTCGGCCTCCTGCGCGACGGGGCGGACATCGTGCTCGGCAGCCGCCACATGGCCGGCTCCCGCATCCTGAGGGCGCAGCCGCCCGGGCGCCAGCGCGTTCCCGACCGCGCCGCGGACGTAGTAGAAGGTGAGGATGAAGTCGGAGCCGGCCAGCATCTGGCCCGGCCGCACGGCCAGCAAGACGAGCAGCACCGGCAGGCCGACTACGAAAACGGAGGGGATGGGCCGGCCGACCACCGCCAGTCGGTCGGGAGGACGCCACGCGAAGGGCTCGGTCCGGCGGGAGCTGTCGTCGTCCGACCCTGCGGTCATGGGGGAGCTCCGCGTCAGTCGGCGGCTGCACCTCCGGCGGCCTGCGCTGTCTTTGCCCTGTAGTCCTCGATGGCCTCGTGCAGACCCTCGGCGGCCAGGTTGGAGCAGTGCATTTTCTGGGGCGGCAGACCGCCCAGCTCCTCGGCCACCCGCTTGCGCGTTATCTGCATGGCCTCCTCAAGGGTCTTGCCCTTAGCCATCTCGGTGGTGATGCTGCTTGTGGCGATAGCCGCCGCGCAGCCGAGTGTTTTGAACTTGATGTCGGCGATGCGGCCGTCCTCGACCTTTATGGTTATCTTCATCACGTCCCCGCACGTGGGATTGCCGACCTGTCCGACGCCGTCGGCGTTCTCGATCTCGCCCACGTTCTGCGGGTCCGAGAAGTGTTCCATGACTTTTTCGGTGTACACGGCTCAGCCTCCGTCCGCATCGGTTTGGGGCAGGACCTCGTTCATGCTGCCGGTGCG
This sequence comes from Candidatus Brocadiia bacterium, assembly GCA_046483385.1. Classification (GTDB taxonomy): domain Bacteria; phylum Planctomycetota; class Brocadiia; order SM23-32; family SM23-32; genus B1Sed10-231. The sequence goes on from JAWODG010000134.1 coordinate 5,412, forward strand.
GTAGCCCTCGAGGTCCAGCGCCACGTAGTTATAGCCCAGTGACTTCAGTTCTGCAACAACGGTCTCACGTGCTTCGCCGCTCAGCAGGCCGCTCCAGTCCTCGTCCGGACCCAATTCGAGCCGGGCGATGGAGCCGTGGCTGCGTACCCTGAACTGGCGGAAGCCCATCTCCCTTAGCAACTCCTCGGCCCTGTAGACCCGCTCCAGCTTCTCCGCGGTTATCTCCTCCCCGTAGGGGAAGCGGGACGCCAGGCAGGCCACCGACGGCTTGTCGCTGGTCGGCAAATCGTAGCGCTCTGACAGGGCGCGAATCTGGTCCTTGGTGAGGCCGGCCTCCAGCAGCGGCTGTCGCACGTGCAGCTCACGACAGGCCCGCATGCCGGGGCGGTAGTCGTCCATATCGTCGGCGGTCGAGCCGTCGGCCACGCACTCCAGCCCCTCCCGTTGCGCGATGCGGCGCAGTTCGCTGAAGAGCGTCCGTTTGCAGTAGTAGCAGCGCGCCGGGGGGTTGGCGGTGAAGTCCGGCTCGGCCAGCTCGTCGGACTCGAACACGATGTGCCGCACGTCGAGCTGCTCGGCGAGCCGGCGGGCCTCGTCGAACTCCCATTCCGGGTAGGTGACCGACCGGGCCGTGGCGGCCGCCATCCGGTTGCGCCCCAGCACGTCGCGCGCGACGGCCGTCAGCAGCGTGCTGTCCACGCCTCCCGAGAAGGCCACCAGCACCGAGCCCATCTCGCGCAGCAGGCGCCGCAGCTCCTCGTGCCGGGTCTCAAGTTGAGTGTCTTGTTGTGTCGTCATCAACGGCTCCGTGTCTGTTCGATTGTGCCGCCGCCCAGAACGACTCCGTCGCGGTAGAAAACGGCGGCCTGTCCGGGGGCGGGGGCTTCTTGTTCCTCTTCAAAGTCAACGCGTACCCGGCCTTCGGCGATTGTCCGTACGGTTGCCGGCGCGCCGGGGTGGTTGTAGCGTATCTTGACCTTAGCCGTCAGCGGTTCGGAGGGCGGGCCGGGGCAGGCCATCCAGTTGACCTCGCCCACGGTGATGCTGTCGCGATAGACGTGCTCCTTCTCCCCGACGACGACGGTATTCTCGTTCGGGCGGACTTCGACCACGTAGAGCGGCTCGCTGTAGGCGACGCCCAGCCCGCGTCGCTGCCCCGGTGTGTAGGCCGCGATGCCCTCGTGCTCGCCGAGCCGTGCGCCGGACACGTGCACGATGGGGCCGGGCCGGAACGCCTCCGGGCAGCGCTCGCGGAGCAGCTCCGTGTAGCGGGCGTTGGTCAAAAAGCAGAGGTCCTGGCTGTCGGGCCTGTCGTGGACCGGTATCTGCCGGCTGCGCGCCATCCGGCGGACCTCGGCTTTCTGGAACCGGCTCAGCGGAAAGACCGCCCTTTGCAGCGACTCCTGCGAGAGGGCCGACAGGAAGTAGGACTGCTCGTTTCCGTTGTGGCCGACGGAGAGGGCCGTGCGGCCGGTATCCCGGACCCGCACGGTCGCCACATAGTGGCCCGTGGCGACCCGGTCGGCTTCCTCCTCCCGCGCCTGACGCAGCAGGTGGCGGAACTTGATGCGGTCGTTGCAGTGCACGCACGGGTTGGGCGTCCGGCCGGCGGCGTAGGCGCGCACGAAGTCGTCTATAATCTCGCGCTCGAACTCTTCGCGAACGTCCACCACCCGCAACGGTATGCTCAGGTGCTCGGCCACCGTCCGGGCGGCTTCCTCCCGGCCGTCGCCGTCCCGGTCGCCGAAGACGGGCATGCGCAGGTGCACTCCGGTTATGCTGTAGCCTCGTTCGCGGAGCAGGGCGGCGGAGACGGACGAATCCACGCCCCCGGACATACCCACGATGACATGTTGAATCCGGTCGGTCATGTGCCCACCTCACGCTTCCGCCGATGACAGGGCGCGGCGTCCTTCGCTTTCGCCCCGCCCGATGGCCAGCATCCGTTCGATGGCGCGGGCCGCGGGCTCACGAATGTCCTCAGGGACGGTCACCTCATACTGCATTTCCTCCAGGGAGCGGAGGACGCTGCCGACGGTGATGCGCTTCATGTTCGGGCAGACGGCCGCCGACGTGGCGGGGATGAACTCCTTGTCCGGGTTCTCCTGCCGCAGGCGGTATATGAGGCCGACTTCCGTGCCCACGATGAGCACGGGGGCGTCGGTGCTGCCGGCGTAGCGCAGCATACCGCCCGTGGACGTCACGACGTCCGCCTCCTCCACGACCTCCCGGCGGCACTCCGGATGGACCATGACCTCGGCCTCCGGGTAGAGCCTGCGAAGCTCGCGAATGTGCTCCGGGCGGATGCGTACGTGGGTGGGGCAGTAGCCCCGGTCCAGTATCAACTCGCGGCCGGTCTGCTCGGCCACGTAGCGGCCCAGATGCTGGTCGGGGGTGAAGATGACCGGGCGGCCGGGCTCGATGGAGTTGACCACGTCCACCGCGTTGGAGGAGGTGCAGCAGATGTCGCTGAGCGCCTTCATCTCCGCCGTGCTGTTGACGTAGGTGACGACCGCGGCGTCCGGATGGTCGGCCTTCAGTTCGGCCAGGCGGTCCGGGCTGGTCATGCGGGCCATGGGGCAGCCGGCTTCCTTCTCCGGTATCAGGACGGTGCGTCCGGGGTTGAGGATGGCGGCCGTCTCGGCCATGAAGTAGACGCCGCAGAACACGATCACGTCGGCGTCCACCTCGGTTGCGGTGCGGCTCAGGCCGAGGGAATCCCCGCGGTGGTCGGCGAGGCCCTGGACCGAGCCAACCTGGTAGTTGTGGGCCAGGATGACCGCGTTGCTCTCGCGCCTGAGCCGCTCTATCTTCTCGGTCGTCTTGTTGGTCATGCGGGGGTCTCTCGGGTTATGGGGGACATCTCTCGGAGCCGCCGCACGATGGGCGGCAGCTTTTCCAGCACGTATTCGACATCCTTCTCGTCGTTCACCCGGCCGAGGGAGAACCGCAGGCTGCCGTGGGCCATCTCCGCCGGCACGCCCATGGCGGTCAGCACGTGGGACGGTTCCAGCGTGCCGCTGGTGCACGCCGAGCCTGTGGAGACGCAGATGCCGGCGGCGTCCAGGCTCAGCAGCATGCTCTCGCCCTCCACGTAGGCGAAGGTGATGTTGAGTATGTGGGGGAGTCGGCGCTCCGGGTGCCCGTTGAGTCTCGCGTCCTCGAGGCTGCCTGCCAGCCCCTCCTGCAGGTGGTCGCGCAGGCGCCGGAGGCGTTGACCTTCCCCCTCCATTTCCGCACAGGCCAGTTCCAGCGCCCGCGCCAGCCCCACTATGCCAGGCACGTTCTCGGTGCCCGCGCACCGGCCCTTCTCATGGTGACCGCCGACTTGCACCGGTCGGATGCGCGTGCCCGAGCGAATGTACAGAACGCCGACTCCCTTCGGTCCGTAGAACTTGTGACCCGACAGTGACAGCAGGTCCACGCCCAGCTCTTCCACGTCCACCGGAATCTTGCCGACCGCCTGCACGGCGTCGGTGTGGATGGGGACGTCGTGTTCCGATGCCACCTCGGCCAGTTCCCGGATGGGTTCGATCGTGCCGACCTCATTGTTGGCCATCATGACCGTCACCAGGATTGTGTCGGGTCGCATGGCGTCGTCGAGATCCCGCGGGTCCACGAGGCCGCGGTCGTCCACCGGCAGCGTGGTGACCTCGAAGCCCTCTTTCTCGAGGTCCTTGCAGGTGTTGAGCACCGCGTGATGCTCGATGGCGGAGGTGATGATGTGGCGTCCCCGTTCGCCGGCGGCCGCGGCCACGCCGCGGATGGCGTGGTTGTCGCTCTCGGTGCCGCCGCTGGTGAAGACTATCTCGTCCGGTGCGGCGCCCAGATGCGCGGCGACGGTGCGCCGTGCGTCCTCAACGGCCTCGCGGGCCTCCCGCCCCTTGTGGTGCACACTGGAGGCGTTGCCGTACTTCTCCTCGAAGTAGGGCAGCATGGCCTCGACCACTTCAGGACGGACCGGAGTCGTGGCGCTGTGATCCATGTAAACCGTTTCCATGGCCGGTTTTCCCCCTCAGTCAGGCGGATGGTCCCGTGAACAGGTCCGTACTCAGGTAGCGTTCGCCCGTGTCGCAGACAACGAAGACGATGAGTTGCCTTCGTTCTCCGGCCGGGCGGCCACCTGCAACGCGGCCCACGCGTTGGCGCCGCTGGATATACCGCCCAGGATGCCCTCTTTTTTTGCCAGTAGCCGGGCCGTCTCGGCGGCGTCCTCGTCCTTCACCCGGATGACCTCGTCTATGATCTCCACGTCCAGCACGTCCGGGATGAAACCGGCCCCGATGCCCTGGATCGTGTGCGACCCCGGCTCGCCTCCGGAGATGACCGGGGACCGCTCGGGCTCGACCGCGATGGCCTGAACGGAAGCCTTCTTTTGCTTCAAGACGGTGCCGACGCCCGTAATGGTGCCCCCGGTGCCGACGCCGGCCACGAAGATGTCGACCTCCCCGTCGGTGTCGTTCCATATCTCCTCGGCGGTGGTGCGGCGGTGGACCTCCGGGTTGGCCGGATTCTTGAACTGCTGGGGCATGAACGCCCCCGGCGTCTCCTCCAGCAGCTCCTCGGCCCGCTCGATGGCCCCGGGCATGCCTCCGTCGGCGGGCGTCAGCTCCAGCTCCGCGCCCAGCGCTTTCAGCAGCGAGCGTCGCTCCAGGCTCATGCTCTCCGGCATGGTCAGAATCAGCCGGTAGCCCTTGGCGGCGCAGATGAAAGCGAGCCCGACCCCGGTGTTCCCACTGGTCGGCTCTATCACGGTGGCTCCGGGCTCGAGGAGCCCGTCCCGCTCGGCCGCCTCGATCATGGACCTGGCGATGCGGTCCTTGACGCTGGAGAGCGGGTTGTAGGATTCCAGTTTGCCCACCACGGTCGCGGTGAGCCCCTCCGCCAGGGTGTTCAGCCGCACCAGGGGCGTTCCACCTACAAGGTCTGTCATGCCGTCGGCGATGTTCATGCGCTCGGCCTCCGTTAGTTCAGTTGTGTGCCACTTTCTCGTTGTGCCGCCTGACGAGGTCCGCCAGTGTCACGGATTCCAGCACTTCGGTCATGGACTTCTGAATCTCGTTCCAGACGTCGCGGGTGACGCACTCTTCGACAAGCTCACAGCCGGCCGGGTCCTCGAGGCACTCGACGGGGCAGAAGGGACCTTCCAGCGCCTCGTAGATGTCCAGCAGGCTGATGGAGTCGAGGGGGGCCTTCAGCACATATCCGCCCCCGGCGCCGCGCACGCTGCTGACCAGCCCGCTGCGCCGGAGGTCCTGTATGATCTTGGCCAGATACCGGTCGGGCATATGCTGCTCGCGGGCCAGCACCTCCAGGGGGACCGGCCCGTCTTCGTTGTGGAGGGCGAGGTCCACCATGGCCCGACAACCGTACCTGACGCGAGTGGAAAGTTTCATGCACGCCACCCTAACTGGATAAAGTTCACCTTTTAGGTCCAGTTTATCCAGTGCGCGAGGCCCTGTCAAGGCAAAGTCGTCGGTCGAGGTCTCCCGGCCGTCTCTACTCAGACGTGGCTCGGCTCCTGAAGCGCGCCCGTGAGGGGGCCGTGCCGCGAGGAGCGCCGCCGAGCCACGGCACGGTGGAGTGCGCCATCCCTCCGTGGCGGTGTGGCCGTCGGCCGGCGATACCGCTGACACCATCGCGAGGCGGAAGCGTCGCCTTTACCAACGCGTGAGCCCGCCAGGTTCATGGCGATGCGGCCCGGAGGCGCTCCGGGGTAGGGGCCGAAGGACCTCCCCACCGGTGTGCCGCGAAACTCAGGGGTGAGCCGTTCCGCCCCCGGGCGGAAATTGCTTCCCGACAGAATAGCCTTACGAGCAAACTCGCCTTGCGCTGGACAATTGCGCCGAGGCAAAACGGAGGATGTTCATCCGGTGTGCTCGCTATCCCAGGCGGGCTTCGAGGCCTTTCTGCCGGGCTTGCGCAAGGATTGGCTGCAGCACGGCATCGTCCTGGGGTTCGCCGGTCACCAGGCATTCACGGCCCAGCCATTCGTACTTGGCTGGCGCCGCCGCGTTGAACGGCAGCAGGGCCACCCGGTCGAGTCCCGCCTCCACCATGAAATCGAAGATGGCCTCCAGGTTCCCCTCCGTGTCGGTAAGGCCCGGTATGAGCGGGACGCGCACCTGGACGTTGCGCCCGGCCAGCCGGGCCGCGTTCTCCAGGATCCGCGCGTTGCCGACGCCCGTCCATTCCCGGTGCTCATCCTCGTCCATGAGCTTCAGGTCGTAGAGCACCAGGTCGGCATGCTCCATCAGTCGCTCCAGAGTATCCCACGAGCAGGCCCCGCAGGTCTCGATCGCCGTGTGGATGCCTTCGGCCCGGCAGCCCTCCAGCACGGCCGAGGCGAACGCCGGCTGCATGGTCACCTCCCCGCCGGTCAGCGTGACGCCACCGCCGGAGTGGCGGAAGAACGGTTCCAGCTGCACGGCTTTCCTGACGACGTTGCGGGCCGTTATTCGCCGTCCCTTTATGGACAAGGCGCGAGCGGGGCAGGCCTCCACACACCGCCCACACGCAACACAGGCCTCGCGCTGAAGCGTGTGTCTGCCCTCCTGGACGCTGTGGACGCCGTGCGGACATTCGGTCACGCAGAGCCCGCACAGGCCGCACCGCTCGGCGACGAAGACAAGCTCCGGTTCCGGGTTCTGGGACTCCGGGCTGTGGCACCATCGGCAGGCGAGCGGGCAGCCTTTCAGGTAGACGGCCAGCCGGATGCCCGGCCCGTCGTGGACCGCGAAGGTGTCCGTCTCAAAGACGGTCCCTTCGATGTCGGTCAGGCGGTTGGTGGTCACAGGCCGCCCTCCTGCCGGCGGATGTGGTGGTCCTGCTGCTCGCGGCTGAGCATGGTGAAGTAGGCGCACCAACCGCCCATGCGCACCCGCAGGGACCCGTAGTTCTCCGGTTCGCGCTGGGCGGCCCGCAACTCCTCGGTGTCGGCCACCGTCAGCGTCATCATCGAGCCGCCGCTCTCGACAAAGGCGCGGATGAGGGCGGTCATGCGATCGGTCCCGGCATCCCCTTCGACAAGGCGCTTGAGCATCCGCAGGTCCAGCGGGCCGCCGGCCGGCAGCCTGTCGTGCTGCATCCCGCCGTAGGAGAGGATGGCCGCGGGGACGCCCTCCACGTCGCGCCCCAGGGCGGGTGAGAAGTTGGAGGAGACCGGCTCGCCCTCCCGTCGCCCGTCGGCCGAGGCGCCCAGACCTTCCCCGATGCCGATATACCAGGAGAAGGTTCCCACCCCGCAGGGGAACTTGACGCGTGCCTCGTGCCGCTCGGCGTGCCGCGCGACGGCATCCGCGAAGGCCTCTATGACGCGCCGGCCCATGGTGTCTGCCTTTTCGTCTGCGTTGCCGTACTTCGGGGCGCCCAGCAGCTTCGCCCGGAGCGTCTCGTAGCCTCTGAAGTCGGCGTCCAGCGCGTCGCACAACTCGGGCATCGTGGCCGCCTGCTCTTCGAAGATGACCGATTCTATGGCGGTCAGGGAATCGATGGCGTGGGCGGCGGACTCGGCCAGCATGCCGAACGTCCTGTACTTTGCGCCGCCCCCCGTCATGTCCCGCCGTTTCTCGATGGGGCCGTCCAGCAGGGCGCTCAGCAGGGGCACGGGGGCCACGGTGCTGCGCTCGTCGATGTTCTCCACCACGTTGCGTGTGACGCGTGCGACCATGTGGTCCACCTGCTGGGTGAAGGCGTCCCACACTTCATCGAAGGAGGTGAACTCGCGGGCGTCGGGTGTCTCGACGCCTTGCAGGGAGCCGTCCCGGCGGCTGCGGCCGCGATTCAGCGCCCACTCGAGGCATAGCATCAGGCTGAGGCGCTGGAACTTGAAGTCGGTGCGCCCCGGGATGATGACCTCCCAGCAGCCGTCGTTGGTGTAGTCGCGTGCGTCCGGCGTGGGGATGCCGAGTCGTTCCAGCGCCGGCACGAGGGCTTGGTCGTTGAAGACGGCCGGCATGCCCCCGCCGTCCTTCAGCACCTCGCAGACGGCGCGGAGCAGTTCCTCCGGGCTGTCCCGGTGGACTCGAACGGTGAGGAGGGGATTGGTCATCTCGTTGCGCCGGTAGGCCTCCAGCAGCAGGTAGGTCAGCGGGTTCGTGCCGTCCTTCCCGTCGGGTGTCAGGCCGCCGATGACGATGTTCTGCAGCCAGTGGTTGGTGGCGTCCAGGCGGTCGCGTCGCGTGCCGATCTGCGAGGAGGTGTAATGCCGTGTGCGGCGGTCGAAGTCCAGATCCTCCGGCTCACGTGACTCGGGGAGTTGCTCGTCGGTGGTCTTGGCGCGCTCGTTGAATTTCAGGCAGAAGCAGGCCACAAGCTCGGCGGCGCCCGCGTGGTCGATCCGTCCGGCCTGCATATCCGTCTCCAGGTACGGCCATATATACTGGTCCAGCCGTCCCAGGGCGTTTCCATTCATGGTGGAGTGGAAGACCATATGCAGCAGCCACACGGACTGGAGGGCCTGGTGGAACGTCTTCGCCGGCCCGGCCGGTACCTGCCGCAGGTTGTCGGCCATCAGGCGCAGTTCCGTTGCCCGTTGGGGGTCGCCCGTCTTCTGCGCTTCACGCTCGCAACGGTCAGCGAGACGTGCGGCGTAGCCCATGACGGCATCCAGGGCGATGATGGCGGAGCGCAGGAAGGCGGCTTCGTCGCCGTCGGCGTCCTCCAGTTGCGCTTCGGCGTCCGCACGGATGCCGTTCAGTCCTTTGTGGAGTAGCCGTCCGTAGTCGGGCACAATGTGGCCGAAGACGGACCGGATGCCCAGGCCCCGTCGGGACGCCTCCTCCCTCTCCTCGTCGGTCAGGTAGTCGGGGAAGCCCCATTCCGCGTGCACGCGCGGCGCCTCCAGCGTCATGGAGCCGGCCAGCAACTGTCCCTCCCACAGGTCGGTCGGCATGCGGGAGAGCTTCAACTCGATGGCGCGCGCCTTACGGACGGGCAGGGGGTCGGCCATGTGTTCTTCGGCGATGCGCTCCGGGCAGTCCCAGGCGACGGGCGGCTGTTTCATGGCCTCCCGTACGCGTTCACGCAGGTTCAGTATGCGCGGGGTGTCCTCAAGCTCAACGGCATTCACCATCAGGCCCATAAGCGATTCACCTTCCGTGACGCGGCTGTGAAAGCTCCTGTATGCCATCGTATGCGCAGGGACGCGCTGCGGTCAACGGAGGGTGCCCGTGAGCAGGGTCATTCAATTGTCCCGCGTGCACAACCGGCGCCACGTCTTTCGGCAAATGGATGTTCACCGGAGGAACGCGCGGGGGCAGGGAGGCCACGATGAACCGTGCGCGATGTGTGTTCCCGGGTGGGCGAAAGCTCCGCGCGCCGCAGCGCGCTCCACACAGCACTCCATGGAGCTTCGCTTAGGTCGTCGCCGCGCCTCCTCCGGGCCGGACAGGAAGCCGCTCTTTTCCGGCTGAGATGGTCCGAAGCCCTATGTGTCCGACAGGAGCTCGTCCGGGTTTTCCAGCAGCAGGCGCAGGTCGTGGAGGAACTCCGCGGCGGTGGCGCCGTCGATGATGCGGTGGTCGCAGGCGGCCGTCAGCTTCATCACCCGGCCGACCGTCAGTTCGCCGTCGCGGACCACACCCGTCTCGAGGGCGGATGAGACGGCCAGCGTAATGGACGATGGCGGGTTGATGATGGGCTCGAAGTGCTCCACGTCGAACATGCCGAGGTTGGTCACGGTGAAGGTGGCATGCCGGCGCTCCTCGGCCGACAGCTTGCCGGAGCGCGCCTTCTCCACAAGCTCGCCGGCGGCTTCCACCAGTTCGGCGAGCGACAGGTCCCCGGCGTCCTGCAGCACGGCCACCGTCAGGCCCTGGTCGGTGTCCACCGCCAGTCCCAGGTTAATGCCCTTCCATTTGATGACGCGGCCCCGGTCGTAGCTGCGGTTGATCTCCGGGTGTTCCTGCAGGGTCTTTACGCACGCGAGCATGACCAGGTGCGTCACGGTGGCGCCGTGCTCTTCCTTCAGTTCATCCTTCCGGCTCATCAGCTCGGTGACGTCCACTCCGCGCGTGACGTAGAAGTGGGGTATGGCATGCTGGGAGCCGATGACCCGCCGGGCCTGCGTCTTCAGGCGGAAGGGGGCTTCCTCGACGTCAGCTTCCTCCTCGCTGATTTCCAGCTCCGGCATTTCTTCGTCCGGCGGGGTAGGGGCCTGCTCGGCCGCCGCGGCCGAACGCGCCGAGACGACGTCCTCGACTGTTACGCGGCCTTTGTCGCCCGAACCCTCCACTTCCGACAGGTCCAGGCCGTAACGGACGGCGAGCGCGGCGGCCAGTGGCTCGGCGTTGACCGGACCGGCGGGAGCGGGCCTCTCCTCCTCCTCCTCGGCCTGTGGCGCTTGCTCGGCCTTCGCGCCGGCGGCCTGCTGAATGTCGCGCGCCACGATGCGGCCGTCCGGGCCGCTGCCCTCGATGCTGGCGTAGTCCACGCCGTGCTTTTCGGCAAGCTTGCGGGCGTACGGGGAGATGGCGACTCGCTCTTCTTCCGCGTCCCTTTCGGCCGGTTCCGGCGCGGCTTCCTCTTCCGCGGCGGCCGGCGCCTCAACGGTCTCTTCCTCCTCGGCGGCCTCCTCTTCGGCCACGGGTTCGGGTTCTTCCTCCACTTCTTTTGCCTCTTCCTCGGCTTCCTCCGCGGCCGCCTCCGGGGCTTCTTCCTCCACTTCCTCTTCAGCCTCCCCCGGGGCCTCCTCCTCGGCTTCGGGCGTCGCCTCCTCTTCTTCTTCACCCTCAACGGCGATGAAAGCGATGACCTCCCCGACGGGCACCTCCTCCTCGTCACCGTGGACGAGCTTCTTGACCACGCCGTTGCGGAAGCACTCCAGCTCCATGACGGCCTTGTCGGACTCCACCTCGGCGAGGACGTCACCTTCCTGGACCTCGTCCCCCTCGGAGACCTTCCACTCGATGATCTTGCCGACTTCCATGCTGTCGGACAGCTTGGGCATCGTCACTTCGTACATTGTTGGTTCCCCCGTTTGTTGCTTGCGCCGCTCTATGGGTTCATATCCCCAGCGTGCGGAGCGCGGCCTCGACCACGTCCGGCGCGTGGGGGATGCACGCCTGTTCCAGTTCCTTCGCGTAGGGCAGCTGGCAGTCGGCCCCGGACACCCGTTCCACCGGGGCATCCAGCTCATCGAAAGCCAGTTCGTAGATGTTGGCGGCGACCGTTGCCCCGATACCACACTGGGGCGGGCATTCCTCGATCGTCACCACGTGGTGCGTCCTTGCCACCGAGGCGGTGACCGTCTCCTTGTCCCACGGCCGGAGAGTGCGCAGGTCCACCACCTCCGCCTCGAAGCCCTCGTCGGCCAGCGCGTCGGCCGCCTCCACGGCCACGTTGGTCATGCCGCCATAGGCGATGAGGGTTACGTCGCCGCCCTCGCGCAGGAGGCGCGCCTCGCCGATGGTCCCGGGTTCGGTTTCCTCGGGCACTTCACCCTCGGCGTTGTAAAGTCCCTCATGCTCCAGGAAGATGACCGGATTGTCGTCGCGGATGGACGCCTTCAGCAGGGCCTTTGCGTCCGCAGGCGTCGAGGGATAGACCACGTACAGGCCCGGCGTGTGGACGAAGAAGGGTTCGAGGCTGTGGGAGTGCTGGCTTCCGAGCTGGTGGCCTCCACCGCCCGGCATGCGGATGGTGACGGGCAGGCGCACCTGTCCGCCGAACATGTAGCGCATGAGCGCCAGATGGTTGCATATCTGGTCCAGCGCCAGGTAGGCGAAGTTCACCGTCATCAGCTCGGGCACCGGGCGCAGGTCGCCCATGGCGGCCCCCGTGGCCATGCCGATGATGGCGGCCTCCGAGATGGGCGTGTCGATGACGCGCTCTTCGCCGAACTTCTCCAGCAACCCCTTGGTGACCTTGAACGAACCCCCGTATTCGGCCACGTCTTCGCCGAGGACGATGACGGTCTCGTCGCGCTCCATCTCCTCGAACAGCGCCTGATTCAGCGCTTCTCGGTAGGTCATTTTCGGCATGCCTTGCCCTCTCTTGTTGCTGGTTTCCTCTGGCTACTCGACGTAGAGGTCTTCGTAGAGTCGGTCCACCGGCAGCTCCGAGCCCTGAGAGGCGAACTCGACCGCCTCGTCCAGCTCTCGCCGCACGCGCTCGTCAACTTCCTCGAACTCCTCGTCGCCTATCTCGAAATCGTGTTTTATAGCCGCCTTGATGCGCGGGATGGGGTCGCGCTTCTTCCAGTGTTCGACCTCTTCTTCGGAGCGGTAGGTGGCCGGGTCGGACATCGAGTGCCCCCGGTAGCGGTAGCACTTGGCCTCGATGAACGAGGGCCCCTTGCCGGCGCGCGCGTCGGCGATGGCACGCTGAGTGACCGACTGCATTTTGAAGAAGTCCATGCCGTCCACCACGTACGTCGGCATTTCGTAACTCTTGGCCTTCTGGGACAGCCTCTCCCGGGCGCTCGACCGCGGCACGCTTGTGCCGATGGCGTAGTAATTGTTCTCGCAGACCCAGACGATGGGCAACTCGTAGAGGCTGGCCATGTTGAGCGCCTCGTGGTAGACGCCCTGATTCGTGGCGCCGTCGCCGAAGAAGCAGAGCACGATGCGGTCCTCGTCCCGATACTGGATGGACTTGGCCACTCCCACGGCGATGGGGCACATGCCGGCCACGATGGCGTATCCGCCGAGGAAGTTGATGTCCCAGTCGAACAGATGCATCGAGCCCCCCTTGCCCTTGCAACAGCCTTCCTCGTGGCCGAAGAGTTCGGCCATGGCCTTCTTCGGGTCGCCGCCGCGGATCAGGTAGTAGGCGTGGTCGCGATAGGAGCCGATGACATAGTCCTCGTCTTTCAGGTGCCACATGGCCCCGACGGCCACGGCCTCCTCGCCGGTATAGAGGTGGCAGAACCCGCCCACGTTGCCCTTCGTGTATTGCTCGGCGACCCGCGTCTCGAACGTGCGGGCGAGCTGCATCTGGTAGTAGACTTCCATCAGTTCGGCTTTGTTCATGGTCAGACCCCCGTGGCGTGTCTCATTGATTCAGCGCACAGCGGTTCCCGCGCGTCAAAAAGCGGCCAGTTGGCGATACTACCGACTCGCGCCCCCGTCCGTGCCTTGACCGTGCCCCCGGCACGGACTCCGCTTAGTATTCCCTTATAGCATGCGGTCGGAGGCATGGCAAGCCCATCGGGGCGGCGGGCGCTGCGCGCCCTCACAGCCCCGGCACGCGCCGCACGCCGCCCTCCGGCGGGGGCACGCTAATCCTTCGGCACCCGTTAGCCTCCACCGCCCATAGGGTGTGGTATGGTCCCTCCCCGGTGCCTCCCGACTCCCCGTCCTCTTCGTTGTAGGGCGAGGGGAAGCGGAAGTGCCATATGCGCGACGGGCGATTGGGAGGGGAAGCGACGATGAACCGGATGCCTTCAGCCCGGGCATACTCCGCAGTCTCCGCCCCCGGCGGCCACTCGTAGGCCTCGTCCGGCGGCTATCCGTTTCCGTTTGCGCGTTGAGCCGGGTTATTCCGCCGCGGTTCCGTCAGTCGAAAGCGTTTCGGCCTCGGGGACGTATCCGTGCCATCGAGGCTCGGCGAACGCCAGGCGTTCGGCCATCACCGCCATGGCTTCGGGGTTGTTGTCGATGAGCACGGCGCTGCGCCCGTTCCGCACGGCGGCCTCGCCCAGCGTTCCGCTGCCGGCAAAGAAGTCCAGCAGGCGGTCCCCCGGGCGGGAGTGGACCTTGACGATTCTTTCCACCACCCCCAGCGGTTTCTGCGTGGGATAGCCCGTCCTTTCGCTTCCGTTGGTCGGCACGATGGTGTGCCACCAGACATCGGTCGGCGTCTTGCCCCGCCGGGCCTTCTCTTCGCTCACCAGTCCCGGAGCCATGTAGGGTATCCGGTCCATCGCGTCGTAGTTGAACGTGTACTCGTCCGGGTCTTTCGCATACCACAGGATGTTGTCGTGCTTGGCCGACCAACGGCTCTTCGAGCGCGCCCCGAAGTCGTAGGCCCAGATAATCTCGTTCATGAAGCTGTCGCGTCCGAAGATGGCGTCCAGCAGGACCTTACAGTAGTGGACTTCCCGGTAGTCGATGTGGAGGAAGAAACTGCCGTCGGCCTTCAGCACGCGATACGCTTCCCGCAGCCGCGGCTCGAGCATTGAGAGGAAGTCGTCGAATGCGTCGCGGAAGGCCATGCTCCCGACCTCGACCGTCCGGTAGCGTTCGCCCTGAAAGCCCACCCGGTCGCCGTCCTCGTCCCGGACCGTCTCGATGCGGGTGTGCTGTCGGGTCGTGCCGGTGTTGAAGGGAGGATCGACGTAGATGAGGTCGAAGCTTTCGTCGTCGAAGCCCCCCAGAATGGGCAGATTGTCGCCGAAGTGGATATCCAGCGCCGGTGGCATGTCGATCTCTACAAAACCGATGGGCAACAGCGCGCCAAAGCAGGCACCCGCGCAGCATTCTAAGGGCGCCTCGATGGGCCGGTCAACCGGCGGGGCAAAGGGGCCACGCGCTCTCGTGGCCGCTTGCGGGCTCCGATTGCGCCGAAGTCCGAACTTCGCTACTTTGTCTGATAGGGGTTTTGATGTGATCGGAGAAAGGGGGCTCGCCATGAAGGTGCTGATTGTCTATTATTCGAAGTACGGACACGTCCTGAAGATGGCCCGCGCCGTGGAGCGCGGCGCCGCGAGCGTCGAGGGGAGCGAGGTCGTCGTCCGACGCGCCCCGGAGTTTCCCGAAGACCTCGAAAAGATCAAGCGCAGCGAGCACGCACGGCCCGTCTGGGAGCAGCATAAGGACGTTCCCGAGTGCACTCCGGAGGACTTGCGGGAGGCCGACGCCGTCATCTGGGGCAGCCCCACGCGGTTCGGCAACATGATCGCGCAGATGAAACGCGTGTTCGACGGGCTGTCCGAACTCTGGATGGAGGGCGCACTGGAGGGCAAGCCGACCGGCGTCTTCACGTCCACCGCCACCACCCACGGCGGGCAGGAGACCACGCTTCTGAGCATGATGATACCGCTGGTGCACCTGGGCATGATCGTGGTCGGCGTTCCTTACTCCACGGAAGGCATGCTCCACACCGAGGGCAGGGGCGGCACGCCCTACGGGCCGAGCACACTGGCGGGCGGGGACAACTCCCTGGAGCCCACCGAGGAGGACCTCTCCATAGCCGAGGCCCTCGGCCGGCGCGTGGCCGAAACCGCGAGGCACCTCTCGTAAAGGGGCCTCAGACCATGCCATTCTCAACACCCGGGTGCCCGTTCGCCGGATGGTTCCCACAAAGCGGGTAAGGACAAGGTCCTGGGGTCCGGATTGCGAGCGCAGGGCCAGTCGAGGTGGGGTACAAAAAAGTGGTGCGGATGGGGGGATTCGAACCCCCATGGGCTATTCACCCACTAGGTCCTGAACCTAGCGCGTCTGCCTGTTCCGCCACATCCGCACGACTTCTCCCATTGTAGATAATGGGCGCGTGGTGTCAAGTTAATGGCCGGTTCTGCCCGGGTCATTCAACAGTCGCCTCCAGGAGCCCGGAGCGCATTGGTTCCGGCTCATGACCGAGCAACGGGCGTCCGGCGTACCACGCGCAGGGTCGCAGGCCCGCGCCTGAGGCGTGGGTGCTTCACCCGCTCAGTCGAAGCGGGTTCAGCATGATATTCCCACGCCGTCGACCCTACTTGAACCAACCTGCCCGCTGGCAAAAGCTGGCAAATACAACAAAACGGCACAAACTGAATGGCCCTGCCGGTTCTTCGGCGGCCGGGCTGGCGGTGCGGGCGGTGGCTCCAGCGGCGGACGAATGCGAGGCTGGCGCGTTGACGAAGCATCCGTCAACCACGTAACCAAAGCCGGCAGTGGCTTCCGTGTGGCAAGTCGAGCACCATGGGTGCCGGCTTCACGCACCGTCTTCCGCGGGGAGGTGGCGGTAGCGGTCCATGGCGCGGTAGAGGGCGCGCAGGTTCTCCAGCGGTGTGCCCTCGTAGACGCCGCAGGTCAGCATGAGGCCGCCCTCGGGGGTACCCAGAAGCTCGATGCAGCGGCGGATGTGGGCCTCGACGTCGGCGGGGCTCAGGCGGGGTATGATGCGCTGCCTGTCGATGTCCAGGTCGATACAGACCCGCCCTTTGAGGATCTGGCGGATCGTCCCCAACCCATTGCAGAGATCCTGCGGGTTGAGCACCGTGACGCCGCACTCGAGCAGGTCCGGCATGATGTCCACGATGTAGCCGTCGGAGTGCAGATAGACGTGGCTGCCGGCCTCCCGGCACATGCCGAACAGCTTCGCGTAGGCCGGCTTGACGTAGCGGCGCCAGTGCTGGGGCGAGATGGGCAGGCGGTCCTGCATGCCAAGGTCGTCCCCGAAGACCATGACGTCCACGCCGATGTCGAGATATCGCTCGACGAGCCCCCGGTTGAAATCCAACACTATGGTGCATAGCTCGTCCAGCCGTGGGTCCGCGGTGGCGATGTCCACCATCAGGTTGTTGAAGCCCCGCAGGTAGTAGAGGCGCTGGAAGAAGAAGCCGTGGTCCACCGACCCGCGGATGAGGACGCCTTCCGCGCGTCCGGACTCGATGAGGCGCCGCTCCTCCTCCCAATCGACCTCGCCCATGTGGGTCTGAGAGGCGGGGGAGGGCGGTTCGAAGTCCTCCAGCGCCGACCAGTCGGCCAGGGGGAACCGCGTGGGCTGGCCCACGATGCCGTCATGCACGTTCTCCCACAGGCAGCCCCATGAGTCGGCGAACCGGCTGCCGGCGGTGTGACGTTCGCCGAGTTCGTCCCACGTGTCGGACCACTGTTGGCTCTGGATTTCGGGGTATTCGGCGGCGATGTCGGCCAGCGCCCGGCCGTGCTCACGGCGCGCCCCGGGGGAGAGGTGGACTTTGCACGGGACGGCCTCGCAGCCGCGAAACTCGACGTTGTCCAGCCAGGCCTGTCGGTCCATCTGTCAGCATCCCCTCATCACGGAACGGCTTACTTAACCACGAAGGGCGCGAAGGAACGAGTGAAGGCGGAGGAGTGGGCCGCCATCCGGGCCGGTCTCTCTTGGGACAGTGGCGGCTTTGCGCCCTCGGGGCCTGCGGGAGCGCGGTTCACTCAGTGCTGCTCTCCCCTTTGAGTTCAGCCAGGTGCCAGCGGGCGAAGTTCAGCAGGAAAAGGTATGAGAAAGCCGTCGCTGCCGCGAGCGCCCAGAATGGCAACGCCCGACCGCCCGGCAGGGGCGTCCCGCGCGCGGCGAGCGCGAGATGCACGTAGGCCAGTTCCACCACGCCCACCTGCAGGACGAACTTCGTTTTGCCCATCCAGTTGGCGCCCACCACTCGGCCCTCCGTGCTGAAAGCGTGCCGCATGCCGGTCACGAGGAATTCGCGGAACATGTTCAGCAGCACCAGCCACATGGGGAAGACGCCCCGCTCCGCGAAGACGAACAAGACGGACAGGACCATCACTTTGTCCACGACGGGGTCCATGAGCACGCCGATGCGGCTGTGGGAGTCCAGCCGGCGGGCCAGATAGCCGTCCAGCCAATCGCTGAAGGCCGCGACAGCAAAAAGTGCGGCTCCAGTCAGAAGCCAGGCCGGGCCAGTCGCGTAGGCCAGTCCCGCGCAGAAGGGTACCAGCAGGAGACGTCCGAAGGTTATCAGGTTGGGTATGGTCAACGGCGCGGCACTCCCCGTGTTGGACGACGCCCCCCTGTCAGTCCGGACTCTCCTCGTCCTCCCCGCCGGTCGGCACTCTGAGTGGTTCCAGTTGGGCCTTGAGTATTTCAGCGTGGTTGCGGTAGCGCCAGAGCCAGCCCCGGTCCCATTTGCCGTTGCCGTTGACGTCATCGAAGCTCTCGCCCGGTTCGACCCGCCCGTTGTTATTGTGGTCTTCCACCACTTCTTCGTCTTCGAGGAGGAAAGGGGTGTTGCCGGGCATGTTGGAGGCAAACAGGTCGTAGGTTTTCAGCATGACGGCACCGCTGTCCAGAATGGCGGAGGGAGGGTCGAGTCGGCCGTGGTCGCCGGGGATGTAGCGGGCGAACGGCAGGAGCGTCCACAGGATAAGCAGCATGCCGGTGACGACGTAAGCGTTCATGAAGCCGGCCACCCCCCCGGCGATGCGGTCCACCCACAGCGGGCACTGCGCATTGGGGAAGGTGTAACGTATCTTCAGCCACCGCCCGAGGGCGAAGGTGATGCCGAACGCCGCTGCGTAGCCCAGTGGCACGAAGTACTGCGGGGCGGGATAGCTGTCGGTGATAACCCAACTGAACAGCATGGCCAGGGGCTGGCAGAAGGTCACGGCGGCCATGAAGGCGATCAGGTTGCGCATGAGGGCGTAGGCGGAGAAAAAGAGGCCGTCACGCACCCCCGCGTAGGTCATGAAGATGAGCAAGGCGAGAACGACCAGAGCGGTTACAGTGGTTATCATTGATCTCTCCTCGCTGATGTGGCCCGGCTCTCGGTCTTGTCCTTCAGGACGCGGCGGACCTCCTCCAGCGTTGTCACGCCGGCGGCCACTTTGCTGAGACCGTCCTGCTGGAGGCTGCGGAACGCCGCTTTCCCGGCCTGTTCCAGAATGCTCGACGCAGAGGCGCCCGGTTCCTGCAGGGCCTCGCGCACCCGGTCTGTGACGATGAGCATGCTGTAGAGTCCGATGCGTCCCCGGTAGCCGGTCTGAAGGCAGTTGTGGCAGCCGACCGGCCGGAACCACGTGCCCGCTTCGGACGGATTCAGGTCGAGTCTCTGAAGGAAATTGGGGTCGGGTTCGAATTGTTCCTTGCACTCCGGGCAGAGACGACGCACGAGCTTCTGGGCGACGGTGCAGACCACGGACTGTCCCACGAGACCGGGGGAGTCGGTCATGTCGCGCAACAGGATGAGCGCCTCCGGGGCGCTGGCGCTTTCGAGGGTGGCCAGCAGCTTCCCCTCCTGCGCGCCGAATTTCAGGAGCGGCTTCGCCTCTTCCCCGCTTTGCAGGTTGCCAAAAACGATGGTGTCGGGTCCCTCCCGGAGAACCTCGTCCAGCACTTCCTGGAAGGGCCGGTCTTTGGGCAGCGGCCAGTGGCGCACCTGCTCCAGTTCGTACTCCTGTTCCGCCTCGAGCGTGATGACGTCCGTGGTGAAAATGTCGATCAGGCCCACAATGGCGTAGAGGGTAGTGGTTCGGCCGCTTTCCGGCTGTCCGGCGACGACGATGGAGCCCCGTTCCTGCTCGACGGCGGCCCGAAGCCTCTTCACCAGTGCCTCGTGCATGCCGAGCGCCTCAAGGCCGCGATTGAACCGATCAGGCGTCCAGTCGGGAAAGTTCAGCACCAGCGCCGGCTTCTGCCGGACGGATTGGATGCGCGCCTGCACGTCCACGGTGCCGCTGCCCGCCAGTTCCGCGTAGAACTGCGCCGAGCCCTGTCGCACGCGTCCTTCGCTGGAGAGGCCGAGGAACAGGGAGGCGCAGGCTATCAGCTGGTGACCGGTTTCTTCTTCATAGGTCGCCAGGCTTTGTGGCACTCCGTCCATGACGAGCAGGGCGACGTACTGGCCTTCATGGGGGATCACCCGGGCGCTCCGGCTCTCCGTGGCTGCTGCACGGGCGACGAGGTCCATCAATGCCTCGGCGGCCCGGGCGAAGGCGGGCTGTCCGGCCACAACGGCCTCCAGAGACTCCCCGGCGTCGCTTGTGAGCACTACGTCGGTCTCTGCCGTGACCGCGGGCTTGTAGTCGCTGAACCGGCTCAACAGGGGTATGCGGGAGAACAGCTCGGCGCGATGGTGGGGGCCGAACAGCCTGTGCCTCTCGGGCACGAACTGATTCCGCCGGGCGACGTAAAGCGCCCACGCTCCGATGACGATGGCGATCATCATGAAGGCGAAGGCGACGTGGAGCAGGAGGGTAAAGGCGAGCCCGAAGATGCCGGCGGCCATCACGATGGCGGTCCACAGCGCCTCGTCCACGCCCCTGAGGCCCCTGCCGTCCATGTTCACCCAGGAGGCGAGGTAGATCCAGAAGCCGACGGCGACGGCGAAGAGCAGGAACCAGAGGGGGTGGATGTAGAAGGGCACCCCGGCGGAGTCGGCCTCTTGCTCACCCTCGGCGACAGCCTCGGCGGGTTCCTCGGCAACGGCGCCGCCGTCCTCGGCGGCTTCCACAGCCGGCGCGGCAGGTTCGTTCTGGGCGACGGCCGCCGGAGCGGGGGGCGCCTTCAGCCCGGCAAAGAGTAGGGCCAGCAGCAGGACAGCGCAGGGAAACGCGGTTCGCATCGGTCCCATCTTCATGGTTTCGTGGTTCCTCAATCAGTCATCCGATGGACGGCTTGGAGACCCCTATGCCCCGCAAGGCCATCTCCAGTTGGTCCTTATTGGGGGCGTACTGGACCGCAACCTTTTTCTCGACGTAGCCGTTCTTGATCAGTTCAACGAAGGAATCGGTCCAGGTTTTCATGCCTTCCTGCGTGCCGACGGAGATCAGGTCGGTTATCCGACTGTCCTCCCCGTCCTCTATGGCTTTCTGGATGGACGCGTTCATGAACATCAGCTCTACGGCCGGCACCACGTCGATGTCTTCGCGGAAGGACGGGATGAGTTTCTGGCAGATGATGCTGTTCAGGTTGAAGGCAAGGCTCTGGCGGATGAGCGCGTGACGCTCGGTGGGGAACAGGTCCAGAATCCGCCCGACCGTGCCTGCGGCGCTGGAGGTGTGCAGTGTGCCGAAGACGAGGTGACCTGTCTCGGCGGCTATCAGTCCCGCCTGAAAGGTCTCCTGATCCCGCATCTCGCCCACCAGTATGACGTCCGGGTCCTCCCGGACTCCGGCGCGGAGTGCGTCGGCCCAGTCGGTGCAGTCGAGACCGATCTCGCGCTGGTTGACGATGCCCTTGGCGTCGTCGTGGAGGTATTCAATCGGGTCCTCGATGGTGAGGATGTGGTAGCGGTAGGTCTCGTTGATCATCTGCAGCAGGCAGGCCAGCGTGGTGGATTTGCCGGAGCCGGTGATCCCGCAGACCAGCACCAGGCCCTGCTTCATGTCCACGATCCGCTCCAGTGATTCCGGCAGGTGGAGTTCCTCGAGAGAGGGGATCCGGCTTTCCAGCATGCGGGCCGCCAGGCTGACGTGACCTTTCTGCAGGAAGACGTTGATCCGCACCCGCCCGTCTTTGACGTCCCGACCCAGGTCAACACTGCCACGTTCGTAAAGCTCGGCCATCTTGTCGGTGCCCAGCAACTCACCGACCAGGGATTCGACTTGCTCGGCCGAGAGGGGTTCGGACTTGGCGCGGTGCAGAACGCTTCGCACGCGGTAGAGCGGGGGATTGCCCGCCTTCAGGTGCAGGTCGCTGGCGTCCAGCTCGGTCATCTGGTTGAACAGCACGTCCAACCGTATATGTTCCTTGTTCTCAGCCATGATACACTCCGACAACGGACCGGTTCAGAATTCTCCTTCGGCATACGCCAGTCCCTTGCGGCATGCCGGGTCGGTCAGCCGCTTCTCGATGTCCACCTCGAACGCCCTCGCTATGGGCTCCAGGACCTCCGGGTTCTGCTCCCAGACGAGCCCGGCCGCCTGAACGACCATGTCGAGCCCGGCGGGCGTCATCTTACCGAGCGGACGGCGCACCCCGCCCACCGGCATGCCCAGCAGGCGCATGAGGGTCTTCACGGGCAGGGGGTTGCGCGCCTTGCACAGCCGATCCCCCCAGGGACTGTCCTCTCGCGTCTTGACGGTCACCAGGCTGAACAGCGGCTCCAGCGCGTTGGCCAGACGGCTTCCTTCCTCCTCATCACCTTCCAGCAAAGCGGCGGTCATCCGGGAAACGGCGGCGGGGGCGACGTTCGAGATGACACTGACGACGCCGCAGGCGCCTATCGTCTGGTCCGTCATCATGCTGAAGGTCAGGGCGTCGTCGCCGCTGAGGATATCGAACTCCGGGCCGCAGCACTCTCGGGTGCGTCGCATGTTGTCCGGGTCCCCGCTGGCCTCCTTCACGGCATTCACGTTGGGGCAGTCGCGCTGGAGGAGAGCCAGGTCCTCAGGCAGCAGTTGGGTGCCGCTGCGGCCCGGTATCACGTACGGGATGAGCTGGACGTCGGGGAACTCACGGGCGACCGGCTCGACGTACTCTTTGCGGATCTCAATGGAGCTGGGCCCGTTATAGTAGGGCTCCACCAGGAGGACGGCCTCGATGCCGTGTTCAGCCACGTGGTGGGTGCTGGCCATCGTTTCGGCGGTGCAGTTGGAGCCGGTGCCGGCGATAACCGTGCAGCGGCCGTCGGCGAAGTCGTTGATCTTCAGGATGACTTCGGAGTGTTCTTCCCAGTTCAGGGTGGCGCTTTCCCCGGTGGTCCCAACGGCCAGGATTCCGCTGACGCCCCCGGCTACCTGGAACTCCACCAGCTTGCGAAGCGCGTCGTAATCGACGGTCTCCGCCCCGTCGCCCTTCATCGGTGTGACCAGTGCGGTGTAGCAGCCTTCAAACGCGTGCTCCACGGGGACCTCCGTTCATCCGAAGTGCTCGTCGCGCACGAACCCGAAAAGGAAAGACTGTTGGGACTCAGCGCAATGACATTATTAGAGAGCGCCCGCCTCAAGTCAACGGGAAACGTGGGGGACACGGAGGCCGGGTCCGTTATCCTCGGATGACCGACGGTTTACGGCAGGAAACGCTCAGGCGGGATGGCTCAGCGGTAGGGGAGCAACGCCAAAAAGCGCGCGCGTTTGATGGCCGTCTTGACCATGCGTTGATGGCGGGAGCAGTTTCCGGAACGTTTCTTCCCGAAGATGGCGGCCTCCCCGCTCATCAGGCGCTGCAGCTTATCCAGGTCCTTATAGTCAACGGCCTTCACATTGTCACGGCAGAAACGGCAACGCTTGCCGGGTCTTCTGGTCCTTCGTGCCACGATGCACAAGCCTCCCTTGTAGTCTGCATGGAAGAAGAAAACGGCGAAACATCATAATAGAACTACGCCGTGTCCTTGTCAACGGCGCGGCGGGCTCAAACACGCTCGAACTGATCGGGGGCCGAAGAGCCCAACTGCGGGGCTCCGTCCTCGGCGTCCAGGCTGTCCACCGAGATGTTGTAGCGGTCCAGCTTGTTGTAGACCGACTTCTCGCTGATGCCCAGCAGCGCTGCGGCACGGCGCTTGTTGCCCTCTGTGTGCTTGAGCGTCTCGATTATGCAGAGCCGCTCGACCTCCTCCAGCGGCGTCCCCGCGGCGATGCGCACCTCCCGGACGGGACGCCCGACCACGTTGCGGACCACCCGGGGCAGGTCGGACGCGGTGATGAGGCCGTCCTGACAGAAGACTGTGGCGCTTTCGATGATGTTCTGTAGCTCCCGCACGTTGCCGGGATAGTCGTAATCGTGCAGCAGGCGCATGGCGTCCTCGTCGAAGCCCTCAACCTGCTTGCCGGTGACCCGAACGAACGAATTCAGGAAGTGGTGGGCCAGTTGTGCGACGTCCTCGCGCCGCTCCCGCAGGGTAGGCACGCGGATGGTGATAACATTCAGCCGATAGTAGAGGTCCTCTCGGAAGCGGTTCTTCTGTATGGCTTCTTCGAGGTCCTGATGGGTCGCCGCAATGATGCGCACATCCACGGGAATCCGCTCGTGTCCGCCGACCCGCTGTACGGCGCGGTCCTGGATGACGCTGAGGAGCTTGACCTGCAGCTCCAGGGGCATATCGCCGATCTCGTCGAGCAGGATAGTTCCTCCGTCGGCCATTTCGAACCGGCCGATGCGCCGCTGCACGGCGCCGGTGAAGGAACCTTTCTCGTGGCCGAAAAGCTCGCTCTCCAGCAGGTCCTTGGGTATGGCGCCGCAGTTGAGCTTGACGAATGGCCCCCCGGCCCGGGAGCTGTTGTTGTGGATGGCGCGGGCGACTAATTCCTTGCCCGTGCCGGTCTCGCCCCGGATGACCACGTTGGTGTTGACCCGGCGCACAAGGTCGATGCGGCGGAATGTCTCCCGCATGGCGCGGCCGTTGCCGATGATGCGCTTGCCCGGGTGGGCGAAGGTCAGCTTGCGGTACTGGTGGATGGTGCAGCCGCGTTCGGCCCGCTCGGCAAAAGCGCCTTCCACCGCCGTCTCCAAATCCTGCACGGCGAAAGGCCGGGTCAGGCACTGGTAAGCGCCCAGCTTGCCCGCGCGCAGCCTCGCCTCCGGATCATCCTCATCGACCAGCGCGACGGCCATCACGGGATGACGCTCGGCCACAAGGGTACGTAGAAACTTCAGACCGTCCAAGGAACCATCAGAAACGTCCACCAGCGCCAATCCCACCTGGCACTGCCGGATGGGCTCGAGAGCTGCCTCGAATTCGGCCGTCGGGAACAACTCGCCGTCGCTCCCGCTCAAGGCGCGGGCCGCTAATGCCTTCGCTTCGGGGTCCCGGCAGAAGAGCACACTCGCCCGCTGGACCCCACCCTTAACCTGCTGCCTTCGCATGACTGCCACGGCAACCTCAGCCCCTGAATTCAGACTCCACAAGCCGCTGTCCAGCTTCGTCCGCCATCCTACGCATCACTCGACCCCTTGTCAAATACGAAATGACGGTCCGTTCCCGTGGTGGGATTTTTTCTTATGTGCAGCCCATGGGGCGCAGCAGGGCTGCCGCACTCCTCCCACAGCGGCCGGGAGGTCACCGCTGGTGCAGCAACTC
The DNA here is from genome assembly GCA_046483385.1 of Candidatus Brocadiia bacterium. Lineage (GTDB taxonomy): Bacteria > Planctomycetota > Brocadiia > SM23-32 > SM23-32 > B1Sed10-231. The sequence continues at coordinate 30,010 of JAWODG010000134.1, forward strand.
CGCCACGGACCAAAGGGGGTCGTCGGCGGGTGATACGGCAACGTCGCGCACCCCGGCGCGCATCAACCCGCGGTGCACCGAGCGCCGATGCTGCCGGCAGTGTCTGTTTATCCGGTCTGTCGCATGCAGGTCGATCCGCGGACTCTCTTGAGTCTCCGCCTCACATCCCTCCAGCACGACGCCGCCGGGCAACGCGTCGTCGGCCATCGTCAGGTGAACGGCCGCCACCGTGTGCTGCCGTGCGCATGTGGCCAGGGCACGCCGCACCTGCGCCGACCACAGCGGCGGTGAGAGGAGGAAGTCGCTCAGAAGCACGACCAGCGCGTGGCCGCGCAGATTGAGCAGCCGTTGGAGCGGTCGGCGCAGGTCGGTTGTCCCGGCGGCAGGGCGCGTGCCCAGAATCCGTCCGAGCACGTGCAGAGCGTGCGGCTCACCGCCCCGGGGCGGTATGACGCCGGCGGGGCCGTCGGCGAACAGGATGGCGCCCACGCTGTCCCCGTTGCGCACCGCGCAAAGACCCAGTGCGGCGGCGATCAGTGCCGCCCGCTCGCGCGCGCTCTGGCCCCCGGGCGCATTGCGCGCGCGCACGACGCAGTCCATCGAACGGCTGACGTCGAACAGCAGCACCAGCTGGAGCCTGCGCTCTTCCACATAGCGCCGCACGTAGGGCGTTCCCCGCCGGGCGGTTACCTGCCAGTCGATGTGGCGCGCGTCGCGGCCGGGCTCGTAGGGCTGGAAGTCGCTGAATTCGATGCCCGGTCCCCGGAAGGTGCTGGCGTAGGCGCCGGCCAGACGCGTCTGCACCGGCCTGAGGGCCTCCATGCGCAGGCGGCGCACCCGACTCACCAGTTCGCGCACTTTGGCGTCCTCAACCATCGGGCACCCCCAGTTCCGGCAGGTCGGGCGCCCCGTCGCGGCCCAGTTCGGCCACCACGACCTCGGGAGGACAGAGCAGCCGGAAGGGCGTTGCGGGCGCGGCTCCCAGCCCACAGTTGACCACGCAACTTGTCTCCCCCCAGCGGAACACGCCCCGCGCGCAGGCCCGTGGCATGCGGGTGCGGGTTACCAGGGCGCCCATCCCCGGCAGGCGGATCTGCCCGCCGTGGGTGTGCCCGAAGAACGCCGCCGCCGCCCCTCGCCTGACCACCTCCGGCAGCACGTCCGGGCTGTGGGCCAGCACGATCACCGGCTCGTCCCGCTCGATGTCCTTCCAGGCCGACTCGAAATCCGGCTCGAACTGGAAAGCGTCCCGCAGACCGACCAGCGTCAGCCGACGGCCGTCGGGGCATTCCACGCGGGCACTCTGGTCCGAAAGAACGGTGACGCCGCCAGCCTCCAACTGGCCGATCAGATGATCGACGGGGTTCGGCCGACACGCCCATCGCAGGCGGCGCAGCGTCAGCATGTGCCAGTAGACGGAGGGCGCCTTCACCTGCACGTAGTCGTGCCCTCCCAGCACGGCATAGCTGCCCAGCCGTGGTTCGAACAGGGATACCGCTTCAATCAGGCTGGCGATGCCGTCGGGGCAGTGGATCAGGTCGCCGGTGTAGAAGACCAGATCGAAGCGTTCGGCGTCGGCCAGCGTTCGGAGGAAGTCCAGCTTCACCCGGTCGCGTCCGCGCAAATGCGTATCCGTTACGTGCAGTATCCGCAGCGGGGGCAGCGTCCCGTTCCGGCACGGCAGCGGTACATTCTGAACGCGGAACCGCCGGGGCTCGATGAGCACCATCCAAACGAGCAGGCCGAGCCCACCGAGCAACGGAGCGACAAGCAGGTAGATGTGCCACGCCATGGGCTGCGATGTCCCGCCACTGACAGGAAGAGGGCCGTCGGATAGAATGATTCGTACACGGTGAGTGTAGTTCTGGGCGGTCGCCGCTGTCAACCGGCCGGGGAGCGCGCATGCTGCTGAAGCTTATCTTACTGCTGACGATTGTGCCGCTGGTTGAGCTGTATGTCCTGCTGCGGCTCACGGTGCTTTGGGGCAGCATCACCCTGACGCTCGGGCTGATCGTGGGGACGGGCATACTGGGCGCTACGCTGGCGCGGCTGGAGGGGCTGCGCGTCATCCGCAACATGCAGCAGAAGCTGGAGCGGGGCGAGCTGCCGGCCGACCACCTGCTGGACGGCATCATGATACTGGTCGCCGCGGCACTGTTGGTGACCCCGGGGCTGATCACCGACACCGTGGGCTTCCTGCTGCTCATCCCTTTCACCCGCAAGCCCATCCGCCAGATGGTCAAGGGGTGGATCCGGCGCAAGATGGCGGAAGGGGAATGGGTCGCGCAGCAGTCGGTGGAGTATCGCCCGCTGGAGGAAGAACCCCCGGCGGGTTATCCGCCGCTGGAAGACGAGGACTGAGCTACATCTTTCCGGAGACCCACCGACCGGGCGTGTCCCTCAAGACCTTCCGCGCGGGCCATTCTCTCGATGTCGTTGGCATCCTCAAGCAGGGCGGCGCGGTCGTAGCTGATGACGCTGGAGCGCTTCAGGAAGTCGTTGGCGCTGAGCCCCCCGGAGAAACGGGCCGTCATGCCCGTGGGCAGCACGTGCGAGGGCCCGGCTATGTAATCGCCCACCGGCACGGGGGTCCATGGTCCCAGGAATATGGCTCCGGCGTGGCGAACTCGGGCTGCGGCCCCCTCCGGGTCGGCGGTGATGATCTGCAGATGCTCGGGCGCCAGTTCGTTCGTCAGCTCGATGCACTCCTCGACGGAGGTCGCCATCACAACGGCACCGTAGCTCGCCAGGCAAGTTCGCGTTTCATTGGCGCGCGGCAGGTCGGCGACCGCCCCGTCCACCGCGTCGGCCACGTCTGCGGCCAGGTCTTCGCTGTCGGTCAGCAATATCGACGAGCCCGGGTTGTGTTCGGCCTGGGCGATCAGGTCGGCCGCCACCCAGTCCACGTCGGCCGTCTCATCGGCGATGATGACCACCTCACTCGGTCCGGGGAGCGCCTCGATGCCCACCCGGCCGAACGCTTCCTTTTTGGCCAGCGTGGTGTAGATGTTGCCCGGCCCGGCGATGAAGTCCACGGGGGAGATGGTCTCCGTGCCCCACGCAAGGGCGGCGACGGCCTGCGCGCCGCCGATGCGGTATATCTCATCGACACCGGCCACGTGGGCGGCCGCCAGCCGGTCGTCGGTCACGCTCCCGTCGGGGCGGGGTGGGGTGACCATGGCGACTCGCTTCACTCCCGCCACCTTGGCGGGGACGGCGCACATAAGCACGCTGGAGGCCAGCGACGCCACGCCGCCGGGCACGCAGAGGCCCGCGGAATCGACGGGGGTGTACCGCATGCGCAGGGAGCGGCCGTCCTCCTCCAGAGGCTCCGGGTCCCGCACGAGCGTGGCTTGCTGAAAGCGGCGTACGCGGTCAGCCGCCTTGCGGAGGGAGTTCAAATATTCGGCGGGACACCGCTCGAGGGCGGCCTCGATTTCGCTGTCCGCCACGCGGAGTTGCCCCGCGGTCAGATCGCAGCCGTCCAACTGCCGGGTGTACTCCAGCAGGGCCGCGTCTCCGTCCTCGCGCACGTCGCCTATAATGCTCAGCACGGCGTCCCGCGGCGATTTGGCGTTGGCTCCGGCGGCGGTCAGCCCCTCGTCCATGCTGAGTTTGCGCTTCAAGGCGGCAAGCAGCCGGCGGAAGTTCCGGTCGTCGGTGCGCCATATGGGCATGATCATGGGAGACGTCCCGGGTTGGATCGGATTGGATGGGCGGGGGAGTGCGGGTTCAGCCGGCCAGTTCGGAGTGTTCTTCCGTCTTTTCGTCCTCTTGCTCCGGTTCGTCCTGATTCTCGGCCGTCTCGCCGGTCTCCTCCATGCCCCGTTTGAACTCGTTGATGCTCTTGCCCAGGGAGCGCATGACCGACGGTAACCGGGAGCCGAAGATGAGCAGCGCTATGATCAGGATGATCAACCATTCGCTGCCACCGGGCAGGCCGGGTAAGAAAGCAAACATTGTGCGGTCCCCCAGACAGAGGAATCGTCGTGATCAAGTCCGATTATACGTCCCGGTGCCCGCCAATGCAAAAGCTCTCGCGCCCTCTGCCACGCTTTGACATCACGCCCGGACCGCTGTACCGTGACTCTGTTCCTTCCGAACGGTACCCGCCATGACGCTGTCCATGTCCGAAATCGAGACGGTGGTGCAGGACCTGAAGCCCCGGCTGGAGGGCGGGCGCATCGAGCGGATCGACCAGCCGGAGCCCGAGAACCTCATCCTGACCATACGCAACCGGGGTGAGTTATACTGGCTTTTGCTCTGCGCGCACCGCCGCTTCAGCCGGCTGCACCTGCTGACCACCCGGCCGGAGCAGGGCGATCCGGCCGCCGGCTTCTGCAACGCGGTCCGGCAGCACCTGACCGGCTCGCCCGTGGTGCGGGTGCGGCAGGTGCCACGCGACCGGATCGTTGTCATCGAGTCCTCCGAGCGGGACAAGCTGAGGCGTCCCCACGAGGTCAGCCTGGTGGCCGAGCTGATGGGCGTGGGCAGCAATCTGATTCTTCTGGACGAGGACGACCGCGTGCTGGCCTCGCTGGTGCGGGAGGACAGCGACCGCCGCCGCGTGGTGCCCGGGGCGCCTTACGAGCCGCCGAAAACCCCCGAGGAGCTGCCGGAGGCGGCCTTCCGAAACCGCTTCGCCGGGGGGAGCGATTCCGACGACCCGCTGGCCCTCAGCCGCGCGATTCAGGCCCGCTACGCGGGAGAGGAGGTCGAGGAGCGGCTGGAATCGCTCCGGGAGGAGGTGGCCGGGCCTGTCCGGGAAGCGGAGAGGCGCCTGAAGAGACGCCTGCGCAAAATAGAGCAACAGCGGGAGCGCGCCGAGGAAGCCGAAACGTGGCGACGCAAGGGAGAACTGCTCAAAATAGCGCTTCCCGAACTCCGCAGGGGACAGCGGGAAGTCGTGGTCGAGGACCTCTTTGAGCCCGAGCGGCCCGAGGTGACCATAGAGCTGGACCCGGCGCTCGGGCCGACCGAGAATATGCGCTCCTACTTCGAGCGGTATAAGAAGGCCCTCGCGGCGCGTGAGCAGCTGGCGGAACGCGAGCAGAACACCCGAGAACGGCTCCGACGCGTGCGGGAACTGGCGCGGGAGATCGAACAGGCCGAATCCGTTGAGGCGCTGGAGAGGCTGAAAGAGGAGAGCCGGCGGGCCGGCGTGCTCTTCCCGGAGGACCGCCCCGAGCGACCGCCGGAGGGACGTCGGGGACCGCACAGGTTCGAGTCGGCCGACGGCATCAGCATACTTGTCGCCCGCAACCAGCGGGAGAACGACCGACTGACCTTCAGCATCGCGCACGGCAACGACTACTGGCTCCACGTGCGGGGCTGGCCCGGGCCGCACGTGGTCGTGCGCACGCCGGACGATGAACTGCCGCAGGAGACGCTGCTGGACGCCGCGCATCTGGCCATCCACTACTCCCGCATCCGGGGCACCGACTACGCGGAGGTCGCTTACACACAGGTCAAGCACGTCCGCCGACTGAAGGGCGCGCCGGACGGACGCGTGAGCTACTCGAACGAATCGGTGCTGCCGGTGCGGTTCGAGCGCAGCCGCCTGGAGCGCCTGATGCGCAGCCGGCAGGCCCGCGCCGGCCTGAACGGGGCGTGACGGACGGTGCGGAGACCAGCAAACCACGGAGACACGGAGCACGGCCGTAAATAACCTCCACGACACTTACGGACGTGACGAACGACGGGATAAGGGACGGCCGGGAATCGCGCGGTGTGTCCGCCGGCGTGGCTACCGCTTGTCCGGCTTTTACTTCGCGGGCGCTCGCTGATACCATGGGTTACCTCACCGTCGTCTTCCCCGTTCCGAGGAGAACCACCGTGCGCACCGACGGACGAATGCTCGACGAAACACGCCCTGTCAGCATCCAGCGCGACTACACCTGCTACGCGGAGGGTTCGGTGCTGATCGAGGCCGGCAAGACGCGCGTCCTGTGCTCCGCCATGGTGCAGGACCGGGTGCCCCGGCACTGTCTGGACAAGAAAATGGGCTGGCTGACGGCGGAATACTGCATGCTGCCCAGCGCCAATCCCCAGCGGCGCAGCCTTCAGGGACCGCCCAACGGCCGCACGCAGGAGATACAGCGCCTCATCGGCCGGTCGCTCCGTTCCGCCGTTGACCTGTTCGCGTTCCCCCATCGGACCATCTGGATAGACTGCGACGTCATTCAGGCCGACGGCGGCACGCGCACCGCTTCGATCACCGGAGGCTTCGTCGCGCTGGTGGACGCCCTGCACGCCATGCGGGAGGCTGAGAGCATCGACTGCATGCCGCTGCTGCACGGGGTGGCCGCCATAAGCGTCGGGGTGGTGGACGAGAGAGTTATGCTGGACCTCTGCGCCGACGAGGACCGCAGCGCGTCGGTGGACATGAACGTGGTCATGAGCCACGACGACCGGTTGATCGAAGTGCAGGGGACCGCCGAGAAGGACCCCTTCACGCTTGAGCAGCACGAGGAGATGATGCAGCTTGCCGACGCGGGCATAGCAGAACTGGTGCAGGCCCAGCGGGAGGCCCTCGGCGACCGCTTCGACTTCTGACCCGGCCCGAGATGCAGATACCCGAATGGCAGAACGCTGTGGTTGTTTCCGGCCGGACTGCCCGCCGTATGCTGGAGGCTTCCGCCGGTGAACTGGAAGTCAGCCTGGACCTGGGCAGAAGCCGGCACTCCGTTACCGTGGAGGAGGATGGGATCGCTCTGCCCGACGGGCAGCGGGTGGACAAGGGGGAGCTGGCCGACAGCTTCTCCGATCCCGAGGACTGCGTGGAACTCCGCGACGGCGAGCCGCTCAAGGTCTATTTCTACGACAGCACGCTGCGCTGCTACTACAAGCTCTTCCAGCCCTTCGAGGACCGTCCTCCGACCATTGTCATCAACGGTGCCACCATGCACCCGGTCCGGGGAGCCGGGCCGTGGGAGGGTACGGAAGAGATGGTGCGGGCCGTGCCCTCGCGCGGAGGCGAGTGCTTGGACACCTGCTGCGGACTGGGCTACAGCGCGCAGATGCTGGCGGATATGCAGTTCGCCACTGTCACAACCTGCGAGGTGGACCGCAACGTGCTGACGGTGGCTTCGCTGAATCCGTGGTCGGAAGGCCTGTTCAGCGCGCCCAACATTCGCATCCATTATGCCGATATGCGAGACTACCTGGCCGGGTGTGGGGACGGCCGGTTCTCCTGCGTCTTCCACGACCCCCCGACCATCTACCAGGCGGGTGAACTCTACTCGGAGGAGCTTTACAAAGAGTTCCGGCGCGTGCTGGCGCGGGGGGGCGTCCTGTACCACTACGTCGGCGCCCCGGGCGGACGGTGGGGGCGGGACTACGCGCACGGTGTGATCCAGCGCCTCCAGAGCGCCGGTTTCGCGCGGGCCAAACGGGTGACCGGCGGCGTGCTGGCCGTCCGGCGGGACAGGTAAGTCGGGGTCAGCCGGCGGCGACGGGCTCACCGGTCAACTGCTGACGTGCCTCGGCTATATCCTGCAGCAGACCCCGGTACTGGGTGACGAGTTCCTCCCGGAGGTGCACCACTTCTTCGAGTGCTCGCCCGCCGTGCGCCTTCAGGGTCCGTATGTACGACTCCCTGTGGTTCTGCCAGTACTGCTGGTAGCGGGCAGCGAGTTCATCGAAGAATGCCTCGTTATTGATGAGCTGCCTGAGCATCAGCAACCAGTTCTCCTCGTTGTCCCGCAGGGCCCGGACGGCCTCCTTCTCGGAGCGTTCCTTGACGGGTCCTTCCAGCCGCTCGGCCAGATTGTCGGCGGCCCGCCGGAGGCGGCTTCGACGTTCATCGGCTATGGCCATCTCGGCCATCAAGGTGGGGAAACGCCTCTCCAGCTTGCCGAATGCGCTCTCGCTGCGGTCTTCCTCCGGGGGAAGCAGCGGCAGCAGGTCTATGCGGGTCCTTCCCCAGGCCACGCGCCGCCAGCCGATGTTGCCCGAACGGACCATCTCGAGGTTCTGCTGAACGCGCCGCCTCAGGATGTCGAGCAGCTTGGGCAGGTCGTATTCAGTTTCGTCTTCGGGGCGCCGCGGCTGGGAGTAGTACCTGTAAAGCGCATACGCCGCCAGCGATAGCACCAGCGTGAGGATGGGGCCACAAAGGGCGGGTGCCGGCAACAAGGCGAAAAGGCCCATGCGTCTCAACTCCTTTCCGACGCCATGGACCATCGTTACCGGTCAGAAAACTTCGCGGCCGCTTGCCGCGACAGCCAGGCCCCGGCTGCGCTGGAAGCGACTGCTCCATGCGGCGAAGGCATGCTCCCGACGCCGCCTTGTATCTATCGTTCTTCCCGACGGAACCTATCCCCGTCAGGCGGTCTGCGTAACCGGTAACTGCTTGTATCCACAGCGTTTAGTGCGATGCTACCATAACTGTCACTACATATAGTATACCCGGTGGAGGCGGATTCCACAACGGGAACGGGCGTCGGAGAGCCGCTCCTCACGCTGAGGGCCGGTCGCCTGTGGGCAGTGGAGCCGCCGGTCGCCGTCTCATGCGGGCTGGAGGGCCCGGCGTGTGCGCGCCATGATCCGCGCCAGGTCGTCGTAGTCACGGGTGATCAGCACCCTCTTGACATGGTCGGCAAAGGCTCGGGGCTCCTCATCCAGCATGTCCGCCACCAGCAGGGCGTAGTCCTGGACGTTGGAGACGTCCAGTTCGCGCCACACGCGCCTGGCGAAGGATTCGAAGGCCGTTCGGATGTCCTCGAAACTCACCTCGGCGGCCGGCTTGCCCATGATAGGGTAGGAGAAGGGAAAGGGCGGCCAGAAACGCATGGGGATGATGAGCTTGACCGGATAGTCCATCAGACGGGCGATGTAGTCATCCTCGAGGTGGATGTCGAACTCCTCCGGATTCCGGCCCCACGGGGAGGACGGATAGACCCCGGCCGGCTGAATGAGCACCGAGTCCAGCCACGGCTCCAGTTCGCGCAGCCGAGCGAAGGTGGTTTCGCGCGAGTCCGCCGTTTCGCCCGGCAGAGGGAAGATAAGGCTACCCACCACGAAGAACCCCTCGTCGTGGGCGCGTCGCAGCGTGTGCCGAATGTCCTCGTAGGTGATGCCTTTGCGGATGCGTCTCAGACCCTTGTCGTCCAGCGTCTCCAGCCCGAAAAAGAGCGCCTCGAACCCCGCCCTCCGCAGTAGTTCGAAGTCCTCATCCCGGTTCTGGTCGATCCGAGAGAAGGCGGTGATGCGGATATCCCGCTCGTGTAGTCGGTGCCTGATGATGCCGTCGGCGAAGTCGGTGAGCTGCCCCGGCGGGGGAGTGGAGTCGGCGATGCGGAAGTGTCGGAACCCCTGCTCGCAGAGCTTCGCCACCTCCTGCACGGCATGCTCGACCGGTTTGCGACGCACCACGCGGCCGTAGTTGGTCGGTCGGGGGCAGAACGCGCAACGGTTCGGACAGGCCTGGTTCGAGAGCGCAACGTGCGCCAGCGGGATGAGTCCCTCGATGCCGCGATACACCTCCGGACTGTAGTCCGGCATCGGCAGGGCGTCCACCTTCGTCACCCGGCGCTCGGTACATTCCGGCGTGGCTCGGCCGTTCATGTAAGCGACGTTGGGCAGCTCCCCGAAGGGCTCCCCGCGCGCCAGGCGCCGGACCGTTCCATACCCGAGTCCCAGGATGATCCCGTCGAGCTGGGAATAGTGTCGCAAAATGTGCTGCTGAAACCAGTCCACCCGCTGTCCCGTTCCGTAGACTGGGATGTCGGCCGCCTCCTTCACCAGTTCGGCCAGCCGCATGGAGTGGCCGAACCCGCCCTGCCACAGGTTCAGGATGACCGCGTCAAATCCGCCCTCCGCGATCCGCCGGGCCTCCCGGTGCATGAAATCGTCGTAGTTCCGCTCGACTTCCTTCTCCATGCTTCCCGAGACCACTTTGAGCGGCGTCCCGTAAACGGCCTTCTCCAGGGGGTTGGGGCCGCCGTTTTGAGCGATGGTCCTGAAAAGTCTCTCGCCGGCGAAACCGGCGACGCTCCGCTTCCAGCGGGCCGGGGCCAGCTCTTCCATCACATCGACGTTGCCCCGGTCCCAGACCTCGGCCTCGGCTCCCTCGGCGCGGATGATCGCGGCGAGCTGGGCCAGGCGCTCGTTGGGGAAGAGGTGCGAGAGGTCGTCGATCTCGCCCGAGAAGTTGTATATCAGGTATCGGTCCACGGGGGGGGCCTGTGTCAAGTTGCTACTGATGTCTCAGGCGTAATATATGCACACCGCGTACCGTGTGACGCTACTCCAAACGGGGGGGCGGTTTCAAGGGGCTCCCGTTCCCAGCCGGAAGGGTTCAGGTTAACATATCGGGGTCTTGCGCGCGAACGTCCGAGGAACCATAGGCCGGTCCTCAGACATGTGGGAACCAGGACTCCGCCACCCCGTTGGGCGCCCCCGCGCGGCGCTCTGTGGGCGGGTCACCGTAAGTCGGACCGTAAACATGAGCACCGATGGACAGATGGCAGGGCGGCTCATCCTGATTTCGCCGCGCGGCGCAGGGCGGCCACTATCTTGCCGGCCAGGTCCTTGGCCAACTGGGTGGTGTCCTCCGCGAACGACATGGAGCGGAGCAGTTCGGTGCACGCCTGGGCGACGATGAGGTTGACCCCGCGCTCCTGGCTCTCGCGGTAGTCGGTCCGCACGCCGATGATAGGCATGCCCCGCTCGTAGGCCACGCCCAGCTCGAGCGCGGTGCCGCTGTCCACGTCCGGACCGTCCAAAACGGCCACGACGACATCGGCCTCTCGCAACGTCCTCAGACAGGTTTCGAAGATCCTGGGAAAGTCACGCGGGTCGTTGAAGGAGTTGCCGAATTTGAAATCCTGAGGGAGGATGACCTCGGCGCCCGCCATGCGCTCCTGGAGGGCGGTGGCGAGCTGACGGTTCCAGCGCCGCTCGGCTTCGGTGAACAGGGGGGCCGAAAGGTAGATTCTCACCTCATTCTGCCTCCGTTTGCCACTGGGCTGCCTTCTCCTCGATGACGGCGCGCGGGATGCTTATCTCGGCCACGCGGACCTGCCCGGTCCAGCGGGCGGCGGCCGGTCGGGTCAGACCAATCTTGTTGACCGCGAAGGTGACGGTTCGTGCGGCGCGGACCGCCACGCCCATAGGCTCGCCGGTGTCGCAGTCCAGCCCGGACGGCACGTCAACGGCCAAAACGGGTGCCCCGGACTCGTTGAGCGCCTCGATGGCCGCGCGGAACGGCTCGCGCACCTCGCCGCTGATTCCGGTGCCCAGCAGGGCGTCCACCAGCAGGTCGGCCCCGGCGTGGGCCGCCACGGCTTCGGCGGCGGCCTCGCGGCAGTCCACCTCCTCCATGCGCAGTCCCATTCTGCGGATGATGCGCAGGTTGATGGCCGTTTCTCCGCCTCGGTCCAGGACATCCTCCGCCTGCGCCAGCAGGATCACGGTCACCCGGACGCCGCGGTTGGCCAGATGTCGGGCCACCACAAAGCCGTCCCCGCCGTTGTTGCCCCGCCCGCAAAGCAGGGCCACACTGCCGCCCTCCGCATCCCCCAGCATCTCGCACGCGGTCTCCGCACAGGCGCGGCCGGCGTTCTCCATCAGGATGAGCCCGGGGATGCCATAGTCCTCGATGGCTATCCGGTCCAGTTCGCGTATCTGCTGCCGAGTGACGGCGAATTGGTCAGGCATCGGTCGGTTCCCCAGTTTCGGAAGACGTTTGCTCCTGGCCCTCGTCGAGCACGGAGGCGGTCAGTTGGGCGGCGGAGTTCAATATGTCTTCGGCTCTTTTCTGCGCGGACTGAAGCTGCTTCCACATCTCGGGAGGGCTCGCCTGCGTGTCGGCCTCCATCAGTGCGTCGCGGGCCTCCCGGTACTCGGCCAGAGCCGCCTGCAGGCGGCTTTGTCGGTCCTGCAGCTCGCTTACTACACGTGAAAGTGCGTCCCGGCGCTGCTCAAAGTCCAGAACCGTGATATCGCCGCTGTTGTGAAGCTCGTACAGTTCCGTCACCGCGCTGCAAACGGGATCAACCATCACGTTCCACGCCACGCGGGTGTTGAACTGAAAGCCTTCGAGCCGACGGGTGCGGCCGTGGGCGTAGCCGAGAGGCGGCTCCACCGGGAAAAGGAGGTCGCGGCAAGAGGTGCGCAGTTGACCTGACGAGAGCGGGCGACGCCAGACGTACTCCGCGCTGCCGGGCGCCACCCGCAGGCGAACCATGTTGCGGTGGCACGCCGACAAGAGCACCAGCGCCGGCAAGAGACACGATAGCAGTCGGAGGAGTTTACGCCCGAGGTCGGCGCTGCGGTTCGAGTGGAGCAACATGCGGAGGGCCCGTTACATGACCACTTCCTCTTGCAGATCGATCTTCGACAGGTCCATATTGCGGATGGCGCGTCCGTAGCCGTGCCGGCGGAGCCGTTCGATCATGTCCGGGCGGAAGAAGGACTTCCTGACCGCCTCCGGCGGCTCCATCTCGTCCGCCTCGACAAGGCTCAACAGGTAGTTGTTGACCCGGTCGTTCATGTCCTGCTTGTCCACGGACTTCGAATACGCCTCGTCCAGCGTGATGAAGCCGTCCTGCACCAGCCCCATCAGGGACTCGTTCATGGTGCACATGCCGTACTTCTTGCCCGTCTGGATGACCGACGGAAGCTGGAACGTTTTCTTCTCGCGTATCAGGTTGGCCACGGCGCTGTGGACCACCAGAATCTCGAACGCGGCGATGCGACCCTTGGCTTTCCGCTGGCAAAGGGTCTGTGCGATGACCGCCTTCAGAGTGTTGGAGAGCATGATGCGGATCTGCGCCTGCCGGTCGGGCGGGAACTGGTCGATGATCCGGTCCACCGTGCTGGATGCGGTGGTGGTGTGGACGGTGGAGAGCACAAGGTGGCCGGTCTCGGCGGCGGTGATGGCCAGAGCGGTGGTCTCGAGGTCGCGCATCTCGCCGACGAGGATGATGTCCGGGTCCTCCCGGAATGCCTCGCGCAGGGCCCGTTTGAAGCTCTCGGTGTGGGTCCCCACCTCCCGGTGGCTGAAGATGCAGTTGATGTTGCTGTGCACGAACTCGACCGGGTCCTCGATGGTGATGACGTGGTCGGCGCGATTCTCGTTGGCATGGTGCAGCAGGGCGGCCAGCGTGGTGCTCTTGCCGCAGCCGGTCGGCCCGGTGCACAGGATGATGCCCTTGGGCAGCATGACCAGATCGATGACCTCCTGCGGCAGGCCGAGGTCGTCCACGGTCATGATGTCAAAGGGAATCAGCCGCTGGGCCATGGCGGGCCCGTTCAGGTCCAGGTACACGTTCGTGCGGAAGCGGGCCACGTTCGCAATTTCGTAGGTGAAGTCCGTGTCGTGCACGGCCTCGTATTCCCGGCGGTTGCGCTCCGGAATGATCTCGTAGATGAGCGACTTCACCTGATCCCCATTGAGGGGCGGGAGCTTCATCTTCTGGAGCCGCCCGTCGATGCGGACGATTGGAGGCGATCCGGTCACCAGGTGAAGGTCGGAGCCTCGGTTCTTCACAAGGAAGTTCAGGAACTTATCTACCTGTGCCATCGGGTCTGCCTCCGTTCTCCTTCGCCGGGGTCGGTCTCACCGCGTATATTAGCAGCGACGCCATCCGCAGTCAAGAACCGGGAGCCCGAACGGGTGTACGGTTGGATTGCTGCGAGGCGCCCTCGAGTAGGGGCTCCAGCGCCTCAAGAGTCCTCTGTGCGGCCCCCTGGCTCTCGCTGATCACCCGGCGGCCGGCCCGCCCCATCTTCTCGGCCAGTGCGGGGTCGGACAGCAACCGGTCCACCGTCTTTATCAACTCTGTACCATCCTGCACCACCAGAACCGCCTCTTCCCGCCGTAGTAATTCCATTTCGGGGCGGAAGTTCCCCGTGTGGGGGCCCACTATGACCGGCACCCCCAGTCCGGCGGGTTCCATCATGTTCTGCCCACCGCCCGGTGGAAGCAGGCTGCGGCCCACGAACGCGCAATGCGCCAGCGCGTAGCAGGCGGCCAGCTCGCCGATCGTGTCGAGGACCACCACGGCGTCCGAAGTGGCCGCCGTGTGGCGTGACTCCAGAAGAGTCTTGCGCACCACGGGCAATCCCCGCGCTTTCAGAGTGGCCGCCGCCGCGGTGGCCCGCTCGACGTGACGGGGGGCCACCACGAGGCGCAGTTTGCGGTGGCGGAGCTTGAGGGCCTTGTACGCCGACCCGACCACGGCCTCCTCCCCCTCGTGCGTGCTGCCGGCAACCAGCACCGGCGCGTCGGGCTCAATCGAAAACAGCCGTCGCAGGTGGTCGAGCTTCTGCCGGTCGGGTTCGGTCTGGATAGCGTCGTACTTCAGCGAGCCGCAGTTACGAACTTTGTCCGGGCTCAGCCCGGCCCGACGGAATCCCGCCGCGTCGTCCTTGCTCCGCGCGCAGCAGACCGCTATGGCCTCCCACATGTCGGGTCGCAGTCGGGACAGGATGCGCAGGAGGCGGCGCGAGCCCTCTCCGATGCGACCGCTCACGATGCCGACGGCTATTCCCCGACGGCGGCACTGGTGCAGGAAGTTGGGCCAGAGCTCGAGTTCCACCACGAGTACAACGTCGGGGCTTACGCGGTCCAGCGCCCGCCCGCTGCAGAAGGAGACGTCCAGCGGCATGTAGAAGACGGCGCAGTCGGGATACAGTTCCCGGAGCCGGCCGGCGCCGGTGTTGGTGTTGGTCGAGAACACGATATCCCGGCGGGGATATCGGCGGCGGATGCTCTCCACCAGTCGGCGGGGAACGGCGGCCTCTCCCACGCTGGCGCAATGGATCCACACCCGAGGGCGGTCAGCGGGCAGTTCGGGCGCAAGTCCCAACCGCTGTTTTACGCCCGCCCGGTAGCGTTCGGCGCGGGGCAGCTTCCATAGCCACCACGGCAGCATTGCCAGACCGGCCAGCACGTAGAGGGTATCGAACAGGAGGCTCACGGAGGTCCTCATCCAGAAGCAATGGGAAGGTCAGGATAACGTGCCGCGCCGGGCTGCTGCAAGCCGCTGTAGCTCAACGTCTTGACACTGCCGCGGGTGCCACGTACACTATTTGCGGCGGTCGATGCCCCCGATCGCCCCGTTCTCGGTACGCGGGGTGCCGTGTGGTTCGCAAGGAGGCCCGGCATGGCGGCTGCTCAGGAGAACCGGTTCGCGCGACTGGCCGTCGCGCGTGACATCCTGAGCCGGGACCAGGTGCAGGAACTGCGCGAGTTTCAGGCCCGCAAGCGCGAACACGGCTCCAAAATACCGCTCTGGGACTGCGCCGTCCTGATGGACCTCCTGGACGAAGGGGTTGCCGAGAAGCTCCGGGAAGAGGCCGGCGACGTCCAGAACGAGAAACTGGGCGACTTCACCCTGATTCGGAAGCTCGGGGAAGGGGGAATGGGCAGCGTTTACCTTGGCATCGATTCGCAGAAACGGCGCGCCGCCATCAAAGTCCTCACACCCCAGCTTGCCCGCGAGCGGACGTACCTGAGCCGATTCTTCCGCGAAGGCCAGGCGTCCATGAAGCTGCACCACGAGAACATCGTGCGGGGGATCGACATCGGTGAGGACAGTGGCTACTACTTTTTCGCCATGGAATATGTGGACGGCAAGAGCTGTCTGCAGCTCATCGAAGAGAAGGGGGCACTTGCTCCGCAGCGTGCCAGCGAGATAATCCTTCAGGTGGCCGACGCGCTCGCCTACGCTCACCAGAACGACATAATTCACCGGGACATCAAGCCAGAGAACATCATGCTGACCCGGAAAGGCGTCCCCAAGTTGATGGACCTCGGGCTGGCGCGGCAGATGGGCACGGACATGACGGCCCTGACCCGCACCGGCACCGCCATGGGCACCCCCTACTACATGGCGCCGGAGCAGGTGATGGACGCCAAAAGGGTGGACGAACGGGCCGACCTCTACTCCCTCGGCGCCACGTGGTATCACATGCTGACCGGGCGGGCGCCCTTCGAAGGGGACACCTCGTTCGAGGTCTTCCAGAAGCACATCAAAGAGCCGCTGAAGTCGCCGCGGGCGGTCCGGCAAGGCATACCCCGCGCCGTTTCCCGCACGGTCGAGCGCCTGATGGCCAAGAAGCCGGACAGCCGCATCCAGTCGGCGGGGGAGCTCTGCCGGGTCATCCGTGACGAGTGCATGGGCGAGCACGACATTCTGCGCGAGTTGAGGGTGGAGGACGGTGCGGAGAGCCGAGAGGCGACCCTCTACGACATGCAGATACCTATCTGGGGCAAGCTCGAGCAGAGGCGTTTCTCCGTTCCGGAGGTGCGGATGCGCATCCGCCGGGGGCAGGTCACACCCGACACTCCCACCCGCCGAGCCGACGAAGACGGACCGTGGCGCCGGGCAGACGACTACAGGGAGCTGGCCGCCTTCTTCCCGCGGGAATACCGGGCCACCGCCAAGACGCAGAAGAGCGACTCCAGCATGCGCAGCACCGAGGTGCAGCTCCATCACCTGGTGGACCACTTCGAGGAGGAGACTCGCATCTGGGAGCGCAGCCGCCGGCAAAAGCGCATCCTGCCCTACGTCATCGAGATCGCCGGGCTTCTGCTGCTGGGCTTTCTGCTCTGGCAGTTCTGGCCGCGTATATGGTCCGTGCTGGCGGGACTATTCGGGGGAGGGGCCTCGGCCTGAGCCCCACCGGGGCCATCGGCGTAACCCGCTCACTCGACCCCGAAGTTCCTGACACATCAAGTCGGCATAGACTTTTGGAAGCGAAGGGAACGCCCATGCGCCGCACGGAAGTGACGGTTGATGGGACACGGACATACCAGACCATGGACGGTTTTGGGGCCTGTTTCATCACCTGGATGACGCCCCCGGAATACCTCTCTCCGCGGTTCTACGACCGGATGGTCCATGACCTGGGGCTCAGCATCGTGCGTTGCCCCATACCCCCTGAGTTCGAGCCTGAGAACGATGACCCGGACCCGGACAATTTCAACTGGGAAGCGTTCGAGGCGGAGTCGATGGACTCCCGGGTTGCGTTCATGCGGGAGTTCCAGCGCCGCGGCGTGGAGCGCTTCGTGGCCACCCTCTGGTCCCCGCCCGACTGGCTGAAGACGAACCGCAATCACCTGCACGGCGGTTTCCTGCGCGCGGACATGCGGGATGAATTCGCTGAGTTCCTCGCGGCCTTCGCCATCGGCGCGCGCAAGTTCTGGGACATCGACTTCTACAGCATCAGCCCCCAAAACGAGCTGCATTTCATAGAGCCCTACAACTCCTGCGTGTACAACCCCATGCGCCTGCGAGAGGCCGTTCGAGCGGTCAGCCGCAAGTTCCGCCGCGAGGGGCTCGACACGCGGCTCATGATCCCGGAGGACATGGGGTTCGCCGACCGGTTCCTCTGGTTCGTGCGGGCCACCATGGAAGGCGAGGAGACGCGCGATTTCCCGGGGTTCTTCTGCTGTCACGGCGGGCGCGGCGGCATCGAGAACTGGAAGCGCCTGTGGGGCGGCATTGAGCCCTACGGCCGGCAGCTCTGGATGACCGAGACCGGCGGAGACCGCCGCGACTGGAAGGGAGCCCTGGCGCTGGCTCGCGGTATGCACAACGCCATCGTCGGCGGCCACGTCAGCGCATGGATCTTCTGGCAGTTCACCCACCTGGTGGACGGCGACCGGGCGAAGCCCGGCTACTGGCCCACCCGCCATTTTGCGCGCTACGTGCGCCCCGGCGCCGTGCGGGTGAGCGCCGAGAGCGACTGCGACGGCCTGCTGGTCTCGGCCTATCGCCACGACGCCGACGGGACGCTGACGGCCGTATTGATCAACGATGCCGACGAGGCCGCCGAGGTGCGGCTGCGGTGGCCCCGTGAGACCGAGCTTTGCCGACTGTACGTCTCGACCGACGGCGACGGCTGCGCCCTGACCGACGAGTGGGATGGGGTGTCCGAACCCTCTTTCCGGCTGCCGCCGGGCAGCGTTGCGACGGTAGCCGCCGGCCCTGATCTCGCCGCCATCGAACCTCCCGCCCCGCCCGAGTCCACCCGCGAGCCCGCCATTGCCGCCTTTGCGGGCACGCCCAGGGAACCGCTCCACAGGGCCGCTCGGGTTGCGGACGTGGACACAGTGCGGAGGCTGCTTGACGAAGGTTGGGACGTGAACGCGGCCAACGTCACCGGCCTGCGACCCCTGCACCGCGCCGCCTACCACGGTGATCTGGAGACAGTGGAGGTCCTGCTGGACGCGGGGGCCGACCCCGACGCCCCCGAGAACGACGGCGGTACGCCGCTCCACATAGCCGCGCAGCTTGATCACCCCGATCAGGTGGACGCCATGCTGCAGGCCGGTGCGAATCCGAACGCCGCCAACGAGAAGGGCTGGACCACGGTGCATCTGGCGGCTCTCGGCGGCGGGGCGGACTCTGTCGCCCGTCTGCTGGAGGGAGGCGGCGATCCGAACGCAGCGGCCCGGCACGGCTGGACGCCACTGCACGCGGCCGCGAGCAGCCCTTACGAGGGATCACTGGCGGCGCTTGAGGCGCTCCTGGGCGCGGGCGCGGACCCCACCGCCGTCACAGACGACGGCTGGACGGCCCTGCACGCCGTGGGCGCCAACTGCAACACGGCCTACCGCGTGGAGCACCAACTGACGGCCCGCAAGGCGCGCGCCCTGATGGACGCCGGAGCCGATCCCGACGCCCCCGATTCATCCGGCAGAACGCCCCTGCACTGGGCCGCGTGGATGGGCCATACCACCTACAGCGAGGAATCGCGCGACACCGTCTTTTTCACGGAAGCGGTTGAGGCCCTGCTGGACGGCGGCGCTGATCCCAACGCTGCGGACGAAGAGGGCCGCACGCCGCTCCACTATGCACTGAAGGAAGGCTACGAGCCCATCGCGGCTGCTCTTGTCGCGGCGGGGGCCGACATGGACCTCGCCGACAACGAGGGCCTCGCCCCGCGGGACATCGCGCCCGACTTCGCACCAAAGGCTCCTGCTGCGCCCGAAGGGCCGGTGCCCGAAGCAGGGGAAGGTGCTTCGCAGAAGGGCCACCTCGGGCGCGAACTGCGCGAGGCCGCCCGGGAGGGGGACGTCAAGGAGTTGGAGTCCCTGCTGGCGGCGGGCGGGGACGTCAACGACCGGGACTTCGCCGGCGGCACAGCCCTGCACATCGCGGCGGCCGCGGGCAACGTCGCTCTGGTGCGACGGCTGCTGGAGGCCGGCGCCGACGTACAAAGCCGCGACAGCGACGGGTTCACCCCGCTGGACAAGGCCGAGCAGAACGGCCATGGGGAGGTCGCCCGGATGCTGCGCGACGCGGGGGCGAGTTGACGGCCTGTCCCGGCCGCCCAACAGCCCGCGCTGTCAGTCCGCGGCGCCGCTGTAGTGCAGGCGACCCTCCTCCCGCAGGAACTCGTGCCGGCCGCCGTCCAGCATTAGCACTATCCGGTCATCATCGACCGTGCATTCCAGTTCCGGGTCGCCGAAGGTCAGAAGCGTCACCTGGACCGAGTGTACGCGGTCGTAGATGTCCCGCCAGCAGAGCGTGTGGATCACGTTATCCGGCTCCTTGCCGTGTTCCCAGTCCCACTGATCATAGAAGCCGGTGTCCGAAAGGTGGAGGACCCGCAGGGCGTTCTGTTCGCCGTCAATGCGCCATCCCTCGTCGGTCTTCTCGAAGGGCAGGCGAGTCTGCAGGTGGCCTCGCACGGTGGTGCGGATGTCGTCCACGCCCATGATGTCGTCGATGAGAAGCAGGTGCTGGTCGCCGGTCAGCAGCAGGTGCCGCTCGTAGTACTCGGAGACGTGGGGAAAGGCCTCCTGGATGTCGCATTTCAGGTAGAAGCCGTCCTCCAGCTCCTCCAGTTCGGTGATGCGGGCGGTGGCGCAGTCGGTCTGCTCGAAGCCGCGCACCGTGATGCAGTTGTGCTGGCTGGCGTCCCTGGGGCCGTAGCCGGGGTCGCAGAGGAAGCGCTCCTCGTCGAAGCCGAGGATGAAATGGCCGAGGTCATCATTGTCGTGGTTGCCGCCGTTGAAGCCGGAGCGGAAAGCCAGCCAACTACGGTCGCCCCGCCAGGTGAGCCAGTCGATGCCCTTGAAGTGACGAAGCCGCTTGAATGTGGGGTCCTCAGCCTCCGGGAACGCCTCGCGGTACCAGAAACTTTCGATGTCGTAGAAAAGCCCGCCGCCGCCCCTGGACCGGGCCAGGCGTCGGTCCTGGTCGCCGGTCAGGTCCGGCCGGTCGAGCATCCGTCCCCAGTAGAAGATGTGGGGCAGCCCGCCGCCGCGCATGAACTCGCTGATATCCGAGAAGTTGTAGGGTTTGCCGTCCTCGCCCCACATGTACATGCGGAATGTGAGCGTGTCCTCGAACGCCTGATTGCTCAGCAGGCCCAGATCGTCCCCGGTGAACTTGTAGTAGGGGGCGATGAAGTCCGTCAGGTGGCCTATGGCGGTGCCCAGGTACATGATGCCCTCGATGTAGCCGCCGTCCGGATAGAACGCGTCGATCATGTAGGGCAGCCCTGTGACGGCCTCCTCCAGTACGCGGTCGGACAGTTCCTCGTCCTCGTTGCGGATGGCCATGGCGGCCAGCCCGGCGTTGCCGTGCAGGGCGGAGTTCCAGTTGAAATCGCACTTCACCCACCAATCCTTCAGCTCGATGCCCTTAAGGTAGGCGGCCAGCCCTTCGTTGATGAGGGCGTCCACGCACATACGCTTCTCGTCATCGGTCAGATAAGGGTGGAGGGCGTCGTAGCCGAGTGCGACGGTGTAGAGCATCTCACCGGTGGACAGGTTGCCGGCGCGGATGCCGCCGACGTGCTCGTCGGTCACCCACCAGAGGTCGTGCAGGCGGCAGGCGGCCGCCAGCGCCTCCTTCGCCATCTCGAGCCACCGCTCGTCGCGCGTCAGGTACCACGCCACGGTTGTGCGGGCGACGCGGTTCTTGAGCGTTCTTGAGCGTTCGCGCGGGGGATCCAGCGGGTCCATCCGCTCCAGCGAGCGCAGGTTCACCTCGTGCAGGTGCTCGAAGAAAGGATCCTCAAGCTTCTCCGGCAGGTTTTCCCACTCGGACTCGTCGAGGAACAGGGACGGAAACATCATGCGGTCCACTCTGAAGTCAGCGGCGCTCATGGGCACTCCTTTACTGCTGTTTTACGTCCTCTGGTTTGTGGGTCGAATTCAACTCAGCGGCGGAAGAGAGTCAGCGTCCTTTCGGAGCCGTCGGGTATCGCGGAGGCGTCCGCGTCGTTGACGGCGGTCAGCATCCAGCAGCCGTCCTCTTGCGTGAACTCGATGGTATCCTCGTGACCGTCCCTTGTCACGGTGAGGCGGCCGCTTCTAAATGAGACCTCCGGCGGTTTCGAACCCGGGGAGACGGGATAGAGCACGCAGGCGAACAGGCACTCCTCGGCGGGTTCGCCGGGCTCGAGGGTGACCGTGTGGAAGGGCACCTCGTGGTTCTTCATCTCGATGGCCACCGGCCGGGCGGCGAGTTCGGCGTCGGCGGGCGAGGCGCAGCAGACGTGCAGGTGCGTGTTGGCCCCCCGCACCGTTGCGCCGTCGCCGTCTGCGTCGGCCGGCAGGCGGCTCTGGAGCCGCCATTCGGGTTTGACGCCGTCGGTCACTATGTCGTCCAGCAGTACCAGGTAGCGCCCGCGGACCATCACTGCGTGCCGCACCCACCGGCGGAGACTCTGGTACACGTCGGACAGGTCGGAGGCCAGGTAGTGGAAGCCGTCGCCGGAACCGAAGCGCAGATAGCGGGCGCGGGCGCCGCGCGGTTGCTGCTCGCCCGGCACGACAATGGTCGAATGGTCCGCCGCATCGCCGGCGCCGTAGCCGGGGTCATGGACCAGCCGCTCGCCGTCGCAGACCAGCACGAAACTGCCGAGGTCCTTGTTGCTGTGGCCGTGATCGTTGACCTTGCCGCCCTGGTAGGCGAACCACAGGTTCTTGGAGTGGAAGATGGCGTGTCCCGCGCCACGGAACAGGGCCGCGTCGTCCAGCCTGGGCCGCAGGCCGGCGGGCGGCGCCTCCCGCCTCCACAGGAAGTAGAACGGGCTCACGCCCTGCCATCCGACTCCTTCGCTGCCGTTGTCGGCGCCCCAGAGCAGCAGTTCGTCGCCCCCCGGCACGCGCGATTCGAACAATGCCGCCAGGTACGCGTGCGGGCCGCCCTCGACGTCGCGCGGCTCGAAGCCGTACAGGCCGGCGAAGGTGTGCCCGTTCATGTTATTGAAGTTGGCGTATCTCAGGTCCGGCCCCTGCATGTAGATGTCCCAGTAGCCGGTTAGCTTCTCGGTGATCTCCTCGAAGATGCCGTCGTCGTCCCCGAAGAACCGTTCCGCCGCCGTGGCCAACAGGCAGGAGAAGCGGACCCCATAGCGCCAGTACATGACACCCTCGTGGCCGCCGCCGTCCTCCTGGATGACCTGCCGGAGGAACCAGCGGACGTTGTCCCAGGCGTGCTCGACGGCCCGTTTTGTCTCCTCGCACTCGTCGTAGAGGGTTAGCCCGGCGATGCCGCCGGCGCCGTTGCAGACGCCGCACCAGTTGCTGCCGGGGCTGCGCCGCCACCACTCGTCGTTCTCCTCGACGGACTCGAGGTAGATACGCACGCCCTTTTCCAGGATGCCCTGGCGGAACTTCTCGCGCTCTTCCTCGGTCAGCGCGTCGTAGCACCAGTCGTAGACCAGGCAGCAGGTCACCGTGGCGTGCGAGGAGGGCAGGTCGAGTCCCAGGTTCCACTCGTAGCCGTGGTGCCACTTCGGCAGGTCGAGGGCGGCGAAAGCTTCGGCCTTCGCGCGGTCGGCGTAGCGTTCCTCGCCGGTCACGGCGTAGGCGAACGCGCAGGTGCCCGCCACCCCCATGGGCCAGAGTTCGCGCCGGAGGATCTCGTCCGGCCTCGCGACGGGGCGGTCCAGATAGCCGTCGGCCAGCTCCATCAGTCGCGCCCATCGCTGGTCGAAGGGCGGCTTCTCAATGCGTTCGCGTATCGCCGGAAGGTCTTCTTCCGAGAAGTACAGGTAAGGGTGCTGCATCACGTCTCTCCGTTATTGGATGTGCGGCTTAGGACCGCCATACAGAGTGGACGCCACGGCTCCGGGCGAGCACGGCTCACGCGAGCAACGGCGTAAGTATGAAGGCGGCGGTAATACGTTCATATACCCACCGTAGACAGACTCGAAAGCGTTAACGCAAGCCCAAACGTTCCCAGTGCCCGGAATGCGTTTTGGAGTGCGGCAGCCATGCTGCCGCCTTGCTTTTAGCGGAGCCATGCTCCGCCCCCCTAACTATGTGTCTGGGCCCCCGCATCTCTGGCGAGAAATAGATCCCGCGCGGGGTCGCCGAGATCACTCCTCCTCCCACTTCAGCCGGCAGATGCGCGTGCCGCCTTCGAGGTCGTGGTTGGAGGTTATGTATTCGTTGCCGTCTTCGTCCACGATGATCTCGGGAGCCGCGACGGCAATCGGGCCGACGTACTTGTCGCTCGCATCGCCGACGCCGAAGTCCGCGGGGTCTTCGCTGCGGAACACGTGGCTGCTGGCCGACCCGTAGTCCTGCGTGCGGAAGAGGTAGTAGTAGCCGCCGCGCTTGACCACGTGGGGGCACTCGGTGTCGTAGTGGCCGTTCCCGTACTCGGGGTCCTGATGGACGAGCTTCCACTCGGACCAGTCGAGCAGGTCCTCGGAGGTGCGCAGGTAGAAGCCCGGCTCTTCGCGGCCTTCCCCGTGGTTCCCGGCGTAGTAGATGTGCCACAGCCCGACGAAGTTGCGCACGCAGGGGTCCCGCGTCTGGCCCGGCCCCACAAAGAGGCGGCTGCGGCCCTCGTCGTCCAGATGGCGCACCCAATCGCGGCCGTTCACCGACGTCATCAGGCACATTTGACGGACCAGGTCTCTGTTCTCGCCCCCGGCGCCGGTTCCGCCGCCGCCGTAGAACATGTAGTAGAGGCCCTGCTCCCGGACGACATACGGCGATTGGATGGCTTCCTCCTCGGGGTTCTCGCGAAGGTCTTCGCCGTCATGGCGGTCAACTCGGATTATCTCACCGGTCTTCTCCCAGTGCTCGGCCGTCAGCTCAGGGCTGCGCCAGTGGTAGAGCAGCCGGTTGACGGCGGTGTGGCGGATGCAGCCCCACAGGTGCCAGCCCCCGTCGGCGGACTGGAAGACGTGGTGGTCCACGCACTCCTGCGGGGCGCCGCCCCAGCTTCCGGTTCCCTGCAGGTCGCCCAGGTCGGGGTTGTCTCCGATCATCCAGAAATCGCCGTCCAGCACCGGGCGTAGTTTCGTCTTGTTGGCCATCTCGTGGGGTCGCTCCTCTCTGGAGTGGCGGATGTGCTCCGTCCGGTTGTCGGACAAGGGGCGTAGGTTACGCGGGCGGGGCGGGTTTCTCAAGTTCCCCCGGGACGTATCGGCAGATTGCGGCCGGTCACGGGTACTCTTCGTTTGTCTCTCGCGCTTTCGCCGGGTTGTCGGCCCCGTTTGCTCAGTTTCATGGACGCTGGAGAATACTACCTGGAAGGTGGCGCTACACTCGTTTGCGCGCCCGCGGTTACCTGTGTAGCGCCGGCATCCCTGCCGGCCACGCGGGGGCATCTCTGCCCCCGCGATCGGAGCGCCCCCGAGCACAGGGGAACCTATCCGCCCGACGGGATTACCCTCAGTCGTGCGTGTGGTCGGCCTCCGCTCCGTGCCCGTGCGTGTGGTAGGGGCCGTCCCCGTGGTGGTGTGTGTGGTCCGCCTCCATCACCAGCCGGCCTCTCAGCTCCTCCCGGGATTCTTTGTACAGACCATTTTTCAAGCAGTATCTTTATTATTCTCGTATATTAAACGAGAGAGTTTATCTTATTCCAAAACTCTTTCCCAACCCTAAGCACAATAACATAGTGATTTGTGTCTCTGGTATAATAAGATGGCTGAATTTAAAAAAGAAATTAACGAGATAGATGAGGAAGGGTTAATAAGTGAAAGAGAACAGAATTTATGTTCAATTGAAGATGAAGTTGTCCAGGCCCTTGATAATGATTTTAATACTGCCCGGGCAATAGGTGAAATATTCAAAAAAATAAATCCGCTTATGGAAAAAATTTTCAAAGGCTGTCAGACCATGGAAGATGTTCAGGCGGGCAGGAGACTTATACGTATTTTTGAGGATATTCTTGGAATAAAAATGAAAATGGATATGGATGTCGATTCAGAAGAAGTGGAGTTTTTTATTAAAGAG
>JAWODG010000140.1:0-14292 GCA_046483385.1 Candidatus Brocadiia bacterium
TAGTTGAGAGAGTACGGTCGGTAGGGGTGCCCAATTTGGTTCGGGGGCATGGATTCGAACCACGAGCCAGGGCGGAGCCGTCTTTCATCCGCCCCAGTTCATGGGCCCGAAACGAGAAGAGGGCTGTCTCCGCCCCGCTGAAGAAGCCGGACAGGAGGAAGGAAACCGCCATCACAACCAGGCGGACGGCCAAGGCTGGTGTTGCGCTACCTGGCAACGTCGGGGTTCTCGCGGAAACTCGGAGCAGAGACCCGGCGCGGGGTGTCGCACCGGACAACGGCATACCCGCAGAATAGCGCGCGAGGCAGCCGGGGTCAAACCTCGGAGACAGCCCGAACGGTTTATCACGGGCGGTGCAGCTTGCGAGGGCCCGAGGGAGCCCTAAAATGAACGGAGGGTATGGAAGCGTACACGGCCCCCCAGATCGACTTCACGCAGCAGAGACGGCGAACCAGAGAAAGGGGCAACATCTTGCTTGGTTACGCTCGCTACTGGGTCTCCGGTATCCTGACCGCGTTTGGGCGGCCCTTACTCGTGCTGGCCGTGCTGATTCTTCTCTTCGTGGCCTACAAGCTGAGCAAGCGCGCCCTCAAGCGGTACATGGAGGGCAGGGCTCAGAAACCCGAGAACGTGCAGAACTTCCTGTTGATCTGGCGTTACGTCTGGCTCGGGGCGGGGGCCGTTATCGTCATTGTCAGCTTCTCGGGCTCCATCGCCGCCCTGGGCCTGTCGGCGGCTTTCCTGGGCATGGTCATCGGCTGGTCCCTGCAGGCGCCGGTGACGGGCATTGCCGCATGGCTGATGATCATCCTGAAGCGGCCGTTCAAGATCGGCGACCGCGTCATCATCTCCGGCATCATCGGGGACGTGACGGATATCAACCTCACCCACGTGGTCCTGAATCAGGTCGGGGGCACCATCGGGGGGGAGGAGAAATCGGGGCGGGGGGTGCTCATCCCCAACGCCACCCTCTTCCAGCAGGTCATCTACAACTACGCCTTCGAGACCAACTACATCCTGGACGAAGTCGTGGTAAGCATACCGTTCGAATCCGACCTGGACGAGGCTGAGAGGATTTGCCTGGAGGCGGCGCGGAACGTTACGGCGGATATTGTGGAGGAGACGGGCCAGGAGCCGTTCATCCGTGCAGAGCTGATGGACTGGGGACTGCGCATCAGGCTCCGATACCAGGTGCCGGCCACTGACCGGCAAAGGGTCTCCAGCGAGGTCGTCCAGATCATTTTTCGGCAGTTCGCTCGCAACGAGCGAGTCGAGTTCTGCTATCCCCATTCCGAAGTGCTGCACCGTCCCAAAGGCGAACGCCCGGGCGGAAGCCAGAGCCCGCCGCCGTACCTCGGTCCTGACTCCCAGCAATGAGAAGGCCGCAGGACAAGCCAAGATTCTGACGAGACGCGTAACCGATGGGGACGACAGACGACCAACCATTGCCGGAGGAGGAGCGCGAGGAGACCTCAACCCGCGCACAGACCCTCGCCCGCCGGACCACGCGGGCACTGCTGATCGTCATGCTGCTGGCCGTCCCGATCGCCGCCTATGAACGTCAGTGGCTCACCGCGCTGCTGGTCCTGTTCATCATCGGGCTCAGCCTGACCCCCGTGGCCCTGGGCCGGCGGTTCGACGTCCGGGTTCCCGCAGAGTTCGAGTTGCTGGCCGTCCTGTTTATATTCGCCTCCCTCTTCCTGGGGGAAGTACACGGCTACTACGCGAAATTCTGGTGGTGGGACGTGGTGCTTCACACGGGGTCCGGTTTTCTTCTCGGGGTCGTCGGATTCCTGCTGGTCTATGTGCTGAACGGGCACGAGTCCCTTGAACTGCACATGTCGCCGCTCTTTGTTGCGCTGTTCGCCTTCGCGTTCGCGGTGGCCATGGGCGCGCTGTGGGAGATATTCGAATTCGGGATGGACGAGGTCTTCCGCACGAACATGCAGAAGACAGGGCTGATGGACACTATGTGGGACCTGATCGTGGATGCCGTCGGGGCGCTCGTCATCGCCTGGACGGGCTACGCCTACATGAGATCCGGCAAGGAGCACTTCCTCGAGCGCTGGATCGCGCGGTTCGTCGAAGCCAACCCGAAGCTGTTCCGCCCCCAGTGAACAGGCGTGCGGGGCTCCCGGCCGGGGATACCCCGACAGAACACTGCGAACACTCGGCGGGCCCCCTTCCGTCCCTGCCGGCGGCTAACCTCCCACTTCACATGCGCAGACCGGTCGCTGCTTTCTGGTCCCGTCCCGGCGCTTGGCGGCGTAGGCGCGCCGGATGGTGTTCCGGACACCCTCCCGGTTCCCGGCTTTCAGCTGATTCCTTACCGGGAACCCTCTGGTGGCAAAAAGGCAAGGGAGCAGTTCACCGGTCGCGGTCAAACGCAGCCGGGCACAGCGGCGGCACGGTGGTGCGCTCGCGCTCCGGATGACGCCCACCACCGCCCCACCTGCGCCCGGCAGACGATAGCCTTCCGCAACGCTGAGACGGTCGCCGGGCAGCCGCTCGAGGGTCCCGAATCTCTCTCGCAGCCGGTCGAGCACTTCATCGGCCGGAACGCCCTCCAGTCGTTCGGCGCCCCGCGGGGTTCCGTAGCACTCCACGAAGCGCACCTGCACGCCCATCCGGGCCGCGAACTCCACGAAATCCTCCGTCTCATCGTCGTTGCGGCCGCGCAGCAGGACGACGTTCAGCTTCACCGTGGGAAAGACGTCTGCGGCCCGTCGGATTCCCTCAAGCACCTCCGAGTGACGCTCAGAGCCCGTGATCAAAGCGAAGCGGTCCGCCTCCAAGCTGTCCAGACTGATGTTAACCCGGTCGAGGCCGGCGTAGCGAAGGGCGGCCGCCCGGCCGGCCAGGCCCACACCGTTGGTGGTCAGACAGGTCTCCCGGATGCCGTCAACCGTCGAAACCGCACCGACGACGTCCTCCAGGTCGTCGCGCTCGAGCGGTTCGCCGCCGGTGATGCGCAATTTGCGCACCCCCTCGGCCGCCGCGCACTCCGCCAGCAGCCGCAGCTCATCGACCGACAGCTCGCCGTCCCGGCGGCCGTCGGATGGACCGCCGGGGTGACAATAGACGCAGCGCATCGGGCAACGACCCGTCACCGAAACGCGCAGATACTCTGGTCGTGCCGGGCTCATATCGTGAAGAAACTCAGCTCCTCTCCCTCTTCTACGCGTTCCTGCCCGCGCGGGACGATGAAGTACGCGTCGGCCTCGGACGGACCGACGATGTCCGCGCTGCCGTGATAAGGGCAACGCACGATTCGGGGTGCGCCGCGGCCTCGGCGCACGTAGCAGGGCATCACGTTCATCCGTCCCGGCTTGTTGTCGAAACCCTCGTCCATCACGCCGGTTTCCAGGCGGGGGGGCAGTTCCTCCCGGCCGGCGGCGGCCGCGATGGCCGGCTCGACGAACATCTTGAATATCACGAAGCAGGACTGCGGGTTGCCCGGCATCCCGAAGACCAGCGTTCCGTCCGCGGTGCCGAAAAACGTCGGCTTGCCCGGCTTGACCGCAACCTTGTGGAAAACCTGCTCCACGCCGGCCGCCTCGAGCGCCTTCGGCACAAGGTCGTACTGGCCCATCGAGACGCCGCCCGTAATCACCAGGATATCGGACTCCAGCCCCCGCCGCACCTGCGCAACCAGTTCGTCTTTCCGGTCCGCGCCGATGCCCAGGTAGGTGAACTCCCGGCACTGGGGACGCATAAGGGACGAAAGCATCGGCCCGTTGGAGTTGTATATCTGCCCCGGGGCCGGGTCCTCGCCGGGCTCCACCACCTCGCTGCCGGTGCACAGCAGTGCTCCGGAAGGGCGCCGACGAACGGGGACCGTAAGATACCCGGCGGAGGCCGCCACGCCCACGCGCAACGGCGTCAACAGGGCGCCGGCGTGCAGCACGACGTCCCCCGCTCGGATATCCTCCCCCTCGACACAGATGTTCCCCCCGGAGAGCCTGCGCACCCGGACGACGTTGTCTTCCAGCTTCTCCGTGTGCTCCACCATGACGACCATGTCGGCGCCCGGGGGCACCGGAGCGCCCGTGGTGATGACGGCGGCCTGTCCGGGGCCTACTTCGAACTCGGGGAAGTCGCCCGCGAAGACCTCGCCGACGACCGCCAGGTCGGCCGGCCGGTCTTGCACGTCCCGCGCCCGCACGGCGTAACCGTCCATGGCGGCCTTGTCGAAAGGCGGGCTGGCTATGCGGGCAGTCACGTCCTCGGCCAGCACGTGACCGCAGGCCGCGGCCGTCTCCATCCGTTCCGTGCCGACCGGCGCTGTCTCGGCCAGCATCATCTCGCGCGCAACGTCGTACTCAATCATCTGTGGCCTCCTCAGGCGGCATCAGGTGCATGCTGCTGGCTTTGAACGAGAAGTAAACCTCGGCACCGGGGGCGATCGAAAGTTCCTCGAGCGACTGCGCCGTGACCAGCGCGGTAAGTTCCATACCGTCGAACTGGCCGGTCACGGCAAAGGTGCGTCCGCGTGGCGTCACGCTGGCGACACGACCTCTGAACTGGTTGCGGGCGCTGGTGCGCACCGGTTCCCTTGAGATGATGATGTTCTCGGGGCGGATGGCGGCACGAACGGACCCCGTCCGCCGGTCGGTGGCCACAATCTCCGCATCCCCACAGCGGACTTCGGTAAAGCCGTCCCGCAGCCGGGCCGTGCCGGGCAGGATGTTGTCGCAGCCGGTGAAGGCGGCGACGAAGCCGTTCTCGGGTTTCTGAAAAACCTCATCTCCCGTGCCGACCTGCACCAGGCGTCCGTCCCGCAGAATGCCCACTCGTTCGCCCATCTCCCGGGCCTCCGCCTGGTCGTGTGTGACGTGGAGGACGGTGACGCCGGTTTCGCCGTGGACGCGCAGAAGTTCTCCTCGCAGGGCCTGCTGCGTCGGCGGGTCGAGCGCACTGAGCGGCTCGTCCATCAGCAGCACGTCCGGCTCGACGGCCAGTGCGCGGGCGATGGCGGCGCGTTGCTTCTCCCCCCCGCTGAGGGTCTCCGGGGACCGATCGAGCAGACCGTCGATCCGCAGCATCCGGGCCAGTTCCTCGACGCGCCGGCGGGTCTGCGTCCCGTCGCCTCGCAGGCCGTAGGCGATGTTCTGCGCTACGCTCCGGTGGGGAAACAGCATGCTGTCCTGGTAGACGAAGCCCACCTTTCGGCGTTCGGGTGGCAGCGACGTCACCTCGCGTTGGTGCAGCAGGATGCGCCCCGCGTCGGGCCGGTGGAACCCCGCAACCAGTTCCAGCAGCAGGCTCTTGCCCGCGCCGCTCGGACCCAGCAGCACGAAGTACTCGCCTTCCCTGACGTGTAGAGAGACGCCCTTCAGAGCGAAGTCGGTCCAGCGTTTCTGCACGCCCCGCAACTCAAGCATCGCTCAGCACCCCCGTCGGCCCGGAGCGGCGATGGGCGGCCAGCCGCACCAGCACGAATATCAACAGGCAAAGCAGAAGCAGCACAACGGCGACGGGGCGCGATTCCGACAGCCCGAACCCGGTGAAACGGTCGTAGATGAGCGTGCAGGCCACGCGCGGGTGATAGGCAAGAATGATGACGGCGCCGAACTCCGAGACGGCGCGGGCCCAGCACATCACTCCGCCGGACAGTATGGCGCCCGAGGCCAGCGGCAGCGAGACGCGGAAGAACGTGCCCCACGGCCCGGTGCCAAGGCTGCGGGAGACGTTCTCCAGCCGGGGATTGACGGCCTCAAATCCGGACCGCGCCGCGTTCACCACGAACGGAGCCGACAGGAACAGCATCGCGGCCACGGTCCCGGGGAAGGCGTCCACGAAGCGTATGCCGACGGCCGCGCCGGCCGCCCCCAGCGCGGTCTCACGGTGCAGCACCCCCAGCAGCGCGATTCCGGCCACCGTGTGCGGCAGCACAACCGGCATGTCCACCAGCCCCTGCACGAGGGCGCGCCCCGGGAACTTCCGGCGCGCCAGCACGTAGCCCAGCGGCACTCCGCAGAGCAGCGCGATGCCCGTGGCCACCGCGGCCGCGCTGACCGAAACCCAGAGCGCCGACAGCACCTCCGGGTCACGCAGCGTTTCCGTCAGCGTGGCAGGCCGCTCCTTCGCCATCATGGCGATAATGGGTACCGCCAGGAACAGCAGGAGGAGCGCGCCTCCAGCGGCGAAAACCGGTGTCAGCAGCGACTTACGCATCTCGTCCTCCCGCGAATTACGTCAGTCCAGAAGTTGCAGGTCGAAAGGAGCCGCTTCCTTCGAGCTCGACCGGGAGAGCACCGGCGGGTCGAGCGGGGCCTGCCCGTTGCGGCTCAGCACCTCGCGGCCCGCGTCGGACAGAAGCAGTTCCACGAACGCCTCGCCCGCGACCCGGTTGGGCGCCTCCGATGGGACCGTGACCCCATAGACGATGGGACTGGCCTGCACCAGCATGGCTTTGTCCGGTTGGTCGGCGTACTGCCGGACACTCACCTGCCCGTAGTCGTCCGCGAGGGCGGGGCTGCTCAGGTTCACCTCTTCGGGCAGTTCGACGAAAGGCAGATCGTGCTGCGCAGCAACGCTGCGGTAGATGAACAGGTAGTCGATGGCGCCCGCCTCCAGCAGCGCCAGCAGGTCGGTCTCCTTGGGACGCATGGTCAGCCGGCCCGTGTAGCGTACGTCGGAGGGAACGTTGATGACGTGGCCGCCGTCGCTCTCCTCCACGGTGACGTTGGAGTTGTCCAGGACGAGCCTCTGGAACAAGCCGTCCGCACCGAGCGCGGTGTCGGCCAGGTGCACGGTGTAGAGGCTGCGGTAGCCGCAGGGGTCCTGGTTGGGGCTGGACATGCCGACGCGGACATCGGGGTCGGCCAGCACTTCGGCCCAGTTCTCGGTGGTGATAGGGTCATCCGGGTCGGTGTAGGCGAGGATTATGGCGTTGCGCGCGAACAGGACGTTCCAGTCGGCGTGGCTCGGCTCGGCGTCAACCATGAGCTGGTCTATCAGCCGGTAGTCGGCCGAGCCCACGACGTCCGCCGGGCGACCCAGCTCGGTAACCTGTCGGATGGCCGTGGCGCTTCCGTAGGATTCGCGCTGCACGTCCACCCCGGGGTGTTGCGCCTCGTACATGCCTTCCAGCTCCTGGAATGGCACGGACAAACTCCCGGCGTGGAATATCTTCAGGACTCCACCTTCCGGTTCTCCGCAGCCGGTGGCCGCGAACATCATCAGCGGGCTAAGTATCAAGGTCATCCACCTCATTCTGCAGTTCTCCCAACATCCCGTGAAAACGTCTCTCGACCTTTGCGAAGGTCTCGCACAGGGAGCGCCCGTACTCGGTCAGCCGGGCGCCACCTCCGGACTTGCCGCCGCGGCGGGCCTCCACCAGCGGGCGCCCGGCTCGCTCGCCGCTGGCCTTCAGCATGGACCACGCGTGGCGATATGAGATATCCATCCGGTCGGCGGCGGCCTGGATCGATCCCTCGCGGTCGATAGCCCGCAGCAGCGCCAGGCGCCCGGGCCCGAACACGTGCTCGCCGTCCACCTCCAGCCAGACCTTTCCGGTCACGTTCATCCGAAGCACCCCAACTGGCAGTTAACGATCTTGACCCCTTCCTGGTTGCAGGCCCGGCCCACCAGCCGCGGCTCGACCTCAAGCCGCGCGGCCAGCGCCAGGGCCACCTTGCATTCGATACGGCCGTCGCGCGCGGCGTCCCGCACGGCACGCCGAACCTTCTCTTGCGTCTCCTCCTCATTCATTGCACGGCCCTCCTCCATCCGTCTGGCGGGGTCAATTTCACAATCACGTCCGCCGCCCGACGGCAGCGGTCGGCGCCGGGTTTGTCTTGCTCTCCTTCGACGAAAAACGACAGGTCGGGCGCCAGCTTCGTCGCCAGCGCATTCGTCTCGAAGATGACGACGCGCGTGCCCGCGTCATTCACGAGCTTCTGGGCCATCCCGAGCAACGCATCCGCCCGACCACGCAACAGGTAGGCCCGTCGGGCGCCGGCCGCGAGGTAACGGCCCGTATCCTTCCGCCGATTGGCCTCCGGGTCCGTCTCCTCCATAAGCTCCGGCGCGCCGGTCTCGGTAGCCTGCACCTTGACCGCGGCGGCGTCCGGCATCGCGCGCAGCAGGCGCTCCACCATCAGCGTCTTGCCGCACCCCCCGCCGGACCCGGACACGGTCACGACGCGTGGTCCGGCCTCATCGTTATGCGTATAACGCATATCGCTTTGCAAAAAAAGTGACACTCAGCACTCCCGCGGGCAAGATGCCCGCAGGTGGCCACCTGGAAGGTGGCGCTACAAAGCGGGCGTCCGGCTCCGACCTGCTACTCGTGTAGCTCCGGCATGCCGCGCGCGGCCCCGCCGCCGTGAATCCGATGCAAAGACCTACTCGCCGCTCGCCGCTCTCTCGCGCGGGCCCAGGCGCACGGCGCAGACTTTAAGTTCGGGTATCTTCGCCACCGGGTCGAGCGCCGGATTCGTGAGAACGTTCGCCGGAGCTTCCCGGAAGTGGAACGGCATGAACACTGTGCCTTTCGGCGAGCGCTCGGTGAGCACGGCCCGGGCCGTCACGGTGCCCCGCCGGCTGCTGACCTCGACCATGTCCCCTTCGGCGATGCCTTCCCGCGCGGCGTCCTCAGGGTTTATCTCGAAAGGTGCGGGCGGGCTGAGCTTCTCCAGGCCCTCCGTCTGCCGGGACAGCGTACCCGTGTGGAAGTGGTAGAGGAACCGACCGGTCGTCAACAGGTACGGGTACTCGTCGTCGGGCAGCTCGTCCGCCTCCCGGAAGGGGGTGGCGTAGAAGCGTCCCAGCCCCCGCCGGAACTCACCCTCGTGGAGGAACTTCGTGCCGGGGTCGTCGCGGTCCGCGCAGGGCCACTGCAGGCCGTGCTCCTCCAGGCGGTCGAACGCCATGCCGCCATAGATGGGCGTCAGGGACGCTATCTCGTCCATAATCTCCGAGGGATGCGCGTAGCTCATCTCGTAACCGAGCCGGCCGGCCAGACCGCAGAGGATCTCCCAGTCGGGGCGGGCCTCGCCGGGCGCCGGGACGGCCTTGCGCACGCGCTGAACGGCCCGCTCCGTGTTGGTGAAGGTGCCGTCCTTCTCGGCGAAGGACGCCGCCGGCAGAACCACGTCCGCAAGCTGCGCGGTCTCCGACAGGAAGATGTCCTGCACGCAGAGGAAGTCCAGGGTCTCCAGCGCCTCTTTGACGTGGTTCACGTCGGGGTCGCTGAGCATCGGGTTTTCGCCCATCACGTACAGGGCCCGCACGTCGCCTTGCGCGGCGGCGTTCATTATCTCGACCACCGTCAGGCCCGGTTCGGCCGATAGCTCGGCACCCCATCCGGCCTGGAACTTGGCCTGCACGTCCGGGTCGTCCACGGCCTGATACCCGGGGTACACGTTGGGCAGCGCGCCCAGGGCGCCTGCGACCTGGACGTTGTTCTGTCCCCTGAGCGGGTTGACGCCGGTGGACGCCCGGCCCATGTTGCCGGTCAGCATGGCCAGGTTGGCCAGAGCCAGGACGTTGTCCGTGCCGGTGGTGTGCTGGGTGATGCCCATCGAGTAGACGATGCTGGCGCGGTCGGCGGCCGCGTAGAGCCGGGCCGCCTTGCGTATATCGTCCGCGGGCACACCGCTTACCGCCTCCGCCGTTTCCGGTGTGTACTGCTCAACGCACTGCCGGAACTCGTCGAAGTTCTCCGTGCGCTCGGCGACAAACTCCTCGTCGTGCAGACCCTCCTCCAGGATGACCTGCATCATGGCGTTGAACAGGGCCACGTCCGTGCCGGAGCGCTGGCGCAGATGCACGGCGGCGAAGCGGGTCAGGTCGATGCGCCGGGGGTCGGCCACGATCAGGTCGGCCCCATGCTTATTGACCGCCGCCTTGATACGCAGGGCGATGATGGGGTGGGCTTCCGTGGTGTTGGAGCCGGTGACGAGGATGCAGTCGGCGTCCTCCAGCTCGCTGATGCTGTTGGTCATCGCTCCGCTGCCGAAGGCGCGCGCCAGGCCGGCCACGGTGGATGCGTGGCAGAGCCGCGCGCAGTGGTCCACGTTGTTGGTCCCGACCGCCGCGCGCATGAACTTCTGGAACAGGTAATTCTCTTCATTGGTGCACTTGGCGGAGGACAGGCCCGCGACGGCGTCGGGACCGTATTCCGAACGAGTCTCGCTCAGCTTCTCGGCGACCAGGTCGAGCGCCTCGTCCCAGGTGGCTTCCTGGAGTTCGCCGTCCCGGCGGATCAGCGGCGTGGTCAGGCGGTCGGGGGAATGCACGAAGTCCAGCCCAAAGCGGCCCTTGACGCAGAGGCTCCCCCGGCTGGCGGTGTGGCCTTCCTCGCCCTCGATGCGGACTATGCGGCCGTTGCGGACCCCCAGCACCAGCCCGCAGCCGCAGCCGCAGTAGGGGCAGGTCGTCCTGACTTCCCACGTGGGCGGCAGGTTCTCCGACTTCACCGACAGGGCCCCGGTCGGGCAACGGGCGATGCACTCGCCGCACGACTCGCAGACGGTCTCGTCCATCGGCATGTCACGGAAGGTGGCCACGCGAGTCTCGTAGCCGCGCCCGGCCAGTTCGATGGCCCCGACCGCCCGCACCTCCTGGCAGGCCCGCACGCATCGGCCGCACAGGATGCACCTGGTCAAGTCACGGACGAAGAACGGGTTGCTCTCGTCGACAATCTCCTGGCCCTCGGTCCTGGGCAGGCGTGCCTCATCTACGCCCAGGTGAGCGGCCACCTCTTGCAGTTCGCAACGCTGGTTGGAGCCGCAGGCCAGGCAGCCCTCCGGGTGGTCGGCGATGAGCATCTGGCAGATGGTCCGCCGCACGTCGTTCACCTGTTCGGTGTCGGTATGGACCACCATGCCATTGCCGGCCTCCGTGGTGCATGCGGTGAGCAGGCCGTTGGTGCCCTCTATCTCAACGATGCACATGCGGCAGGCGCCGTAGGGCTCCAGGTCGTCGTCGTAACACAACGTGGGTATGTATATGCCGGCGGATCGGGCGGCGTCGAGCACAGTCGCCCCCTGCGGCACGGTCACTTCCTGTCCGTCGATTGTGAGCGTGATTTGACTCACACTTCCTCCATTTCCTCCAGACTCAACGGGGAGCGCGGGCCCCGTCGCATTCGTTTCTTCATTCTCTCTCCACGGCGCCTACCGGGCAGACTTCCAGACACGTCCCGCACTGGATGCACGCCTTCTGGTCGATGCGGAATGGCTCGCCCACCTTGCCCTGTTCCCGGTCCTCCCGGGTAGCTTTGGCGGGCGGCTTGCCCGCCTCGCCCGAGATGCAGTCCGCGGGACACTCCCTGGCGCAACGCCCACAGCAGATACAGACCTCGGGGTCAATGCTAAAACTGATCAACTCCTGGCAGACGCCGGCCGGGCACCGTCCGTCCCGGATGTGGGCCTCGTACTCGTCCCGGAAATACCGGACGGTCGTCAACACGGGATTTGGGGCGGTCTGGCCGAGCCCGCACAGTGCGCCGAGCTTCACAGCCTCGCCGATTTCCACCAGCGGGTCGATCTCGCCACGGCCGGTTCGGATGTCGTTCAGCATGTTCAGCATCTGCCGCGTGCCGAGTCGGCAGGGCACGCACTTGCCGCAGGACTCGTCGTGGGTGAACTCGATGAAGTAGCGCGCGATGTCCACCATGCACGTGTCTTCGTCCATCACCACCATGCCACCCGACCCCATGATGGAGCCGGCCTGCGCCAGCTTCTCGTAATCCACCGGCATATCCATCATATCCGCCGGTATGCAGCCGCCGGACGGGCCGCCGGTCTGGACGGCCTTCAGGCGCTTGTCGTCGGGAATGCCGCCGCCGATGCCGAAGACGATGTCCTCCAGAGGGGTTCCCAACGGCACCTCCACCAGCCCCGTCCGGTTGATCTTGCCGGCCAGCGCGAAGGTCTTCGTGCCGCGGCTGGCTTCGGTGCCGTATTGGGCGAACCAGTCCGCTCCTTTCGAGAGGATCACCGGGACGTTTGCCAGTGTCTCGACGTTGTTGATGTTGGTCGGCTTGCCGTGCAGGCCCTTCTGGGCGGGGAATGGCGGCCGCGGGCGGGGCATTCCCCGCCTGCCTTCAATGGAGGCCAGAAGTGCGGTTTCCTCTCCGCAGACGAAAGCCCCGGCGCCCTCTTTGACCTTCAGGTGGAAGTCGAATCCACTGCCCAGTATGTCGTCGCCCAGCAGGCCGCACTCTTCGGCCTGCGCGATGGCCCGCCGCAGACGGAGGATGGCCAGAGGGTATTCGGCCCTCGCGTAGACGTAGCCCTCCGAAGCGCCGATGGCATATGCCCCTATGGCCAGACCTTCGATGACCGAATGGGGGTCGCTCTCGATAACCGAGCGGTCCATGAATGCGCCGGGGTCTCCCTCGTCGGCGTTGCAGATCATGTACTTGGTCTCGCCGGGGGCATCCCGGCAGAAGCCCCACTTCACACCGGTGGGGAACCCCGCCCCGCCGCGCCCGCGCAGCCCGGCGTCCTTCACTGTCTGGATGACCTCCTCGGGGGTGCGCTCGAGCGCGGCGGCCAGCCCTGCGTAGCCATCCCGAGCGACGTAGTGATCGATATCGGACGGGTCGATGCGGCCGGCGTTGCGCAGCACTATGCGCACCTGCCCGGCGAGCATGGGCAGCTCGTCGAAGGCAGGGACGCCGTCGGTCGCGGGGCCGTCCATGACGGCCAGCGCCCGGTCCGCGTTCACGTCACCCGCGCCGTAGTAGGCCTCCAGCAGCGAGGGCAGCTCCTCGACGGTCGCGTCGGCGTAGAGGACACGCGGCATTCCGGGACCCCGCAGCTCGACGAGCGGCTCGGCGTAGCACAGCCCCAGGCAGCCGACCTCGTCCACCTGGGCGTCGGGAGCGACGCCGGGCAGGCAGCGCTCGAGTTCCTCAAGCAGTTCCTCGGCGCCGGCCGCCCGTCCGCACGTGCCCGCTCCGACCAGGATGTGGGGGCGGTCGTCGGAGTCAAACTCCTCCCAAATGCGCTGTGCCTTCTGGCGTATCTCCTCGTACGTCAATCCAGAGCCTCCAGCAGCTTGAGGGCCTTCTGAGGGGTCACCCGGCCGTGCACCTTGCCGTTCACCACCATCACCGGAGCCAGTGCGCATGAGCCGAAGCAGGCCACCCGTTCCAGGCTGAACGTGTAATCGGCGGTGGTCTCCCCGGGCCGGATGCCCAGTTCCTTGCTGATGGCATCCACGATGCGCTTGCCGCCGCGCACGTGACACGCCGTCCCCTGGCAGACCTTGATGCGGTGCTTCCCCTGGCGGGTCAGGTAGAACTGCGCGTAGAAGGTGGCCACGCCGTAGACGGCCGTCTCCGGCACGTTCAGGTATCGCGCCGTGGCTGACATAGCGTCCGGCGGAATGTAGCCGAACTCGGCCTGGACGTCCTGCAGGATGGGGATCAGTTCGCCGCGCTCGGCCGCGTGTCCGGCGAATATCGCGTCTAACCGTTCTTGCATGTCGATGAGCTGCGCCTCCCACCGGGGGTGTGTCAACACGCAGAACCTACAGTGTATCCAAGACGCAGAAACGAGGCAACCGGAAGGGGCTTCCAGCCCGAACGTACACAATGGGAGGGCTTCTCCAGGCGGGCTGCCAAAGGACCGAGTGTGAGCCCGCTGGCGGCGTGTGGCCGAGAAGACAGGTGGTGAGGGCGCTGGGAATCGAACCCAGGACCTACGGATTAAAAGTCCGTTGCTCTGCCTAACTGAGCTACGCCCTCACGGCGCGCGCACGGGAAGGTTGGTTGCCTGGGCGGGCCGTCGGGCACTTCTCGGGCGCCCACGGCTTGCTTCAGACAACTTGCAGTATATGCAGAGGGGCGGGCGGAATCAAGCTTCCTGCGCCTCCCCCAGGGCAATTCAACAGTCGCCTCGAGCAGGCCGGGTCGCGTTGGCCCCGGCAGAAGCCCGAGCAACGGGCGCCCCGCACGCTACGCGCAGGGCCGGAGGCCTGCGCCTGAGGTGCGGGAGCTTCACGCGCTCAGGCGAAGCGGATCCTGCATGACATGCTCACGGGGTTCGGCCGTGTTTCAGCGAAGGGTGCCTGCATAGGCAAGTTCCCACCCGAGGCGGGCAGACCTTCCCCGCCAGGTGAGTGACATCATTGGTTCTGCCGGGCTCAACAGCAACAGCCCCCGCAAGGGGGCGGCAGGCATCAGGCTCTGTCTGAAAAACCGGGCCTGGATTCGAGCGGCTGCATCGACGTCCGGCTGCGTCCGCCTGCATCGACATGTCACAGGGACATGCCTGCTTCGGCGTCCTTGCCGGCCGCCGCTTCGCTCGCTCTCGGTCCGACGGCCGATTT
>JAWODG010000166.1:0-9808 GCA_046483385.1 Candidatus Brocadiia bacterium
GCTGCAAATACTTGCCATGTAGATGGGAAATATATATGTGCTTTTTGGTTTGATGGCCAGCTATACATCATGATTCGTGATCCAACCTCAAAGCCAAGTATCACAGAACGAATGACATCAATTCCAGCACAATTTCGTGACTCTCCCAACAATGCCTTTAATGAAGAAATCGGAGGTGGCTTTTCGAATTATGGATGCTGTCATCGAATTACTGGGAGCATCCTGAATTCTTCATTGTCCAACACAAAAAACAAATTAGGCCCCCCACGAGGGCGCAACGCGCCACGGTTCTCAGTCCAAATGTCATTGCTACGCTCCCATGAGAAGGCCGCCTGAATGAAGGTTGAAAAGCTCGTGCCCAAAGGGCCCTAATCCACGGCACGCCGCCGGCGAGCCGTCGTGGTCCGCTCAGAACACAAACAGCCCGACCACCCCGGAGGCCACGATGACGGCCAACGGGTGGAGCTTCCGCTGGAACAGCACCAGTACGATGAATGCCCCGACGGCAAGGGCCAGCTCGGGCAGGCCGGTGATAACGCCGTCGCCGTAGGCCCACACGGCGAACAGCAGCAGACTCAGCACCCCTGCCCGCAGCCCGCGCCGCAGGCGCTTGAGGTGCTCATTGGGCGGCACGGTCTGGCGAAGGTGAGACAATGCCACAACCACCAGCAGGCCCGGAAACACCACGACCGACGTCGCCACCAGGGCACCCAAAAGCCCCGCCACCCTGTAGCCGGCAAACGTGGCGCCGTTGACCGCTATGGGGCCGGGCGTCATCTGTGCAACGGCCACGATCTTGGGGAACTCCTCCTTCGTAAGCAAGGAGCGGTTCTGCGTCAGTTCCCGTTGCATCAACGGAACTGTAACCAATCCGCCGCCGTAAGCGCCGATTCCTATGATGGCGAAACTTGCCGTCAATAACCAGAGCTTTTGGATCATCTCACCGGCACTCCTTCCGCACCCCGGACCACCGAACTTCGGAGCCGGGCTGATGCCGATTTACAGACACAGTGCGCATCCGGCACTCCCGTCAACAGTCCAGAACCGCGCGCCGTCGAGGCACCGCAAAGCAAGGACGCCACAGTGGTCGTGCCGCGTCAATCCTGGGATTGCCGCCTTGTGGCCGGACCACGCGCTCGCCCCCGCCGCAAACTGAGTCGTGAGGTACTTTCCTATTCATTCGCCTCTGGTCCCTCGAATGCACCATCAGGCCCGTCCTCACCGTCTCGCAAAGCCATGCGTTCTTTCATCATCATGTACCCGAGCAGACCGGCAAGAAGAATGGCCAGAACGGGATGCCACCCCAGGGCCACCACCAGTAAACCCGCCGCACACACCACGGCATTCTGCCAGTGCCGACGCAGGTGCCGTGCAAAGGTGTAGGCGGCGAACGCTATCTGGGCCGTCACCGCCACGGCGCAACCCTGCAGGAACGCCCCCAGCACCGGGTGGTCGAAATACGGCGCAAGGAATCGGGTTATCAGCAGGATCACCAGAACTGAAGGCAGCATCGTCGCCACCGTGGATACCACGGCGCCCGACACTCCCCCCAACCGGCGCCCTTCCAGAAAAGCGAGGTTAACCGCAATGGAGCCCGGGACGGCCGTGGCTATGGACAGGGTGTTTATGAACTCCTTCTCGCTCATCCAGTGCCGCCTCAGCACAATCTCGTGTCGGAGCACGGCGGCCATGGCGAAACCGCCCCCGAAGGTCAGAAGCCCGATGCGGAAGAACGTGTAGAAGAGGGTCAACTTCGGAACCCGCACAGTTTCCCCGTCTGAGGAAGAGGGGTCCTGTTCTTCGGAACTCATCTGCTGTTCTCACCTTCTGCAGTCTTTAGCCAGGCGCCGCTTCCCGCGAGCCGTCGCTCCCGCAAAACATTTTGGGCAAAACGACTGCCCCGTCTCAGCACGCCACGCCGGGGATCGGCGCCATTGCCCCAAACGGCGAGCGATTGGGCCCCTTCGGTAGCGGGTGCAAGCGGCGGGAGAGGTATAGGAGTATCAAATGGAGCGCGCGCAGTGTCAACAACCCATCTGTCAGAGACAGATGCACAGCCTGATCCTTCCGGACGGCTCATTCCGCGTTACACCGGGCGCAAACTGCTATGCAACCCTTACGTCGCCAAAGAGACCCGTGTCTTTGTGCGGGTCTCTCCAGCTGATCAAGGTTCCGCCGTAAGGGGGCTCCTTGCGGCGACGCGGCTTTGGCCCCACAAAAGGGGATGGTCCTGCGGCAACCATCGGCTCCATTGGCACCATCACGCTGTCAACTGTAATGGATTACCCAGGACCCGGCAAACGTAACCGCATCAGCGCTGGAGTATGAGCCGCGCTGACCCCGTCCCCCCCGGGCGCCTCGCTGACGCGCCAGACACGGAGTGCCCCTCAACGCTTGCCTAAAGCTTATCATACGTCAACTCCTCACACGGCTGCGGCCGATCGTTGCACGCCACTCGTGCCCGGAAAAAACAACCGCAAAAAAGCAAACGGGGAGCCCAAACACATTTCAGCGGTCGTCCGTGGTGTTCTGTGTCAGCCCGTCGGGATGCCCCGGCCCGGCGGGGCAGACGTCCTGCGGACCCAATTCCACCATCCTCCCCGTCTTGTCCCGTCGGCGCTTGCCGAAACTCGGCATCTCGCTCAATTCCTCTCCCGTGAACGTCGGCCCCTCCACGCAGACGCGCCTCCCGTCGCAGTCGCACTGTCCGCACACGCCGATGCCGCACTTCATGTAGCGTTCGAGGCTTGCCTGACACTCGACACCGGCGCTCCGGCAGATGTCCACCACGCCGGCCATCATCACCTCCGGCCCGCAGGTGCAGACCATCCGGACGCCGCCCTCTTCGACCTTCTCGGCCAGCCACTGTGTGGGAAATCCCTGGCGGCCCGCCGTGCCGTCGTCGGTGAACAGCACCTGCTCGGCGAACCGGTCCGTGTAGAACAGGGCGTCGGCGGTCCGGGCTCCCTGCACGATGCGCACCCGGGGCAGCCTCTCGGCCAGCGGGGCCAGCACGGCCATCCCACACCCCCCGCCAACAAGCACGGCGCCCTCCCCTTCGCCGAGTTCCTCGGGGATCTCGTAGCCCCGCCCGTACGGGCCGCGGATGCCCAGTTGGTCGCCCGGCTTCATCTCGCACAGCCGCGTCGAGAAGGGCCCGCGCTTCTGCACGGTGACCCCCAGCCGTTCGTCGCCCACGTACGAAACGGCGTAGGGTTTCTCGTCCAGCCGGGGCACCCAGACCATGAAGAACTGGCCGGGAACGAAAGCGTCCATGTCCAGCCCCGGCTCTTCCCGTTCCCCCTCCCGGGACAGGAAGACGGTCACCGCCATGGCGTTCTCCCGCCACACCTCCACAACGTCCAGCACTACGGGCAGCGCAACCTCCAGCGGCCCGTCCGGCGTCACAGTATCTCCCATGATCGTCCTCCGTGCGAACCTGAGAGTCTTCGATCAATCCTGGCCGCGTCGCCTCGCCCGGAACATGTCGTCCTGAGTTCGCCGTACGGCGCAACGAAGGACCTCCGACCTTATGCGACGGGAAGCGCACACAAGTCGCCACGGTACTGAAAGCTTATGGTGCACCGCCGTTTCGTGTCGCCAGGCCCGCACGCCGTCCCGCAACTGATGCCGCGAAAGCGTTCCGTGCCTGGTCGCGTCTCCCGTCGTCCTCCATCCCACCTCATCCCAGCGCCGCACCCCGCACGTCGGCCAAACGCTCTATTCCCAGCCGCGCGCACAGTTCGTTCAGTTCATCCGCTATCGTGCCGAACACGCCCTCGCCGCGGGAATAGACGGCTGTCCCGACGCCGACCGCCGTGGCGCCCGCCATGATCATCTCCAGCGCGTCGCGCCCGCTCGCCACGCCGCCGATGCCGATGACCGGCGCCTCCCGGCCGGCCTGCCGCAGGGCCGTCGCCACGTCGTAGACGCATCGCACGGCGACCGGCCGCAAAGCCGGGCCGCTGACCCCGCCCATCTTGAAGTCCAGAACCGGTTCGCGCGCCTTCACGTCGATGATCATCCCCGGCCCAAGAGTATTGACCGCCGATATGCCGTCGGCGCCACCCTCCAACGCCGCCAGCGCCAGCTCGCCGATACCGGGCACGTTGGGCGATAGCTTCACAAAGATCGGGCGGTCCGTGACTTCGCGCACGGCGCGCGTGATGCGCTCGGTGGCCTCCGGCGTGCCGTGGCCCGCGAGCGTGCCGTAACCGGGCGTGTGGGGGCACGACAGCGGCAGTTCCAGCGCCGCGAACCCGCACGGCATGAGCGTCTCGGCCACACGCGCGAAGTCCTCCGGCTCCTGCCCCACCGCGCTGGCGAAAGCGGGAACGGGCAGCTCGCCGACGCCCTGGAACTCCTCGGCGGCGGCCTCCGCGCCGGGGTTGGAGTAGCCGACCGCGTTCAGCATGCCGGCCTCGTAGGCGATGACGGTGGGGTTGTTGTGGCCCTCGCGCGGCTGGACGGTCACGCTCTTGATGGTCACCGCCCCGGCGCCGGCCTCGGCCACGGTCCTGAGCAGGTCGAGCGAGACCCCCAGCACACCCGACGCAAGAACGGTGGGGTTCTCCATCCGGATGCCGCACAGATCAACCGAGATCTCGGGGGCCACGCGGGTCTCCTGAAGTGGCAGTAGCTTCGAAGCGCCGGGTTCCCCGCGATTATAGGCCGCACCCCGCCCCGCCGCAATTGCGCCGGCGGCCGGGCGCCCGCCAATCATGAATCACGGACCGTTAATGGCAAGCGTTTCCCGGACTGACCCACAGAAGAAAAGAAATGGGGCCAGTACTCTGCCCTCCTCCCGTTCGTTGTGGTCGTCGTGTCGTCGTGGTTAGAATCCGCTGCCGGATTCGTTGGGCAGACGAGGCGGCTTGCCTTATGGTGTGCGGCTGAAAGAGACACAGCCATGGGAGCATGACTCATGCCGACTGAGCGAGTTTACGACGACGGCTTCCCCGCGCCGCGACGCTGGGACGCGCGCTGGATTTGGACCGACGGCGACGGACGGCAGAAGAACGCCTACTGCTACTTCCGCAGCGAGTTCGAGCGACCCGAAGACGCCGACGAACTGCGGCTCTACATCAGCGCGGACACCCGTTACCAGCTCTTCCTGAACGGGGAGTTCGTCGGGCGCGGTGTGCCGCCATGCCGGCCCTACTTCCAGTACTACGATGAACACGACCTCACCGACCGCGTCCGGCCGGGCGCCAATTGCATCGGCGTCATCGTCAACCACGTGGGCAACTCGTCCGACTCTCGGGGCGGACTGCTGGCGGAACTGGTGGACGGCGACGACAACACCGTGGCCGCCACCGGTTCCGATTGGTCCGCACAGCGCGCCGAGGCGTGGGTCTCGGAGACGTTCGCGTTCCGCATGAACGTCGTGGCGCCCTACCAGGAGTTCTTCGACGCGCGGCGCGTGCCGGAGGGGTG
Source organism: Candidatus Brocadiia bacterium (assembly GCA_046483385.1). Classification (GTDB taxonomy): domain Bacteria; phylum Planctomycetota; class Brocadiia; order SM23-32; family SM23-32; genus B1Sed10-231. The sequence goes on from JAWODG010000166.1 coordinate 5,437, forward strand.
GAACACGCCGGGATTCGACGACTCCGGCTGGGAGACGGCGAGCGTCATCGGCGGGAACGCCTCGGACCGCCCGCCGGCCGTCTCCCCGTGGGTGCGACTGGTGCCGAGGGATATCCCCCACATGACGGCCGACCCCGTGCTGCCGGAGTCCATTGAGGCGACCGAGGAGTGCCTGGACATCCACAACCGCACCCGCTGGCACGACCTCTCCATCGGGCTGTCGGCCGCCGGCCAGCCGGTCGAGCACAGCCGGCTCGAGGGCGTCGAGAACCTGCTGACCGAGGACGGCGCGACGGTCGTCCGGTGCAGCACCGGCCATCTGGACGGCTCGCTGGACGGCGTCTATGACCCGTGCATCGTGCTGGACTTCGGAAAGGTCATCACAGCCTATCCCCGGCTGGAACTGGACGGGGTCGAAGGCGGGGTGGTAGAGATAGGTTCCGCCGAGCGCCTCATCGACGGCCACTTCAACAACGCCATCGAGGGCCAGTTCGCCGAGCGCTACTGCATGGTGGACGGTCCGCAGACGTGGCAGCCGTTCGCGTGGCGCGCGTTCCGCTACCTGAAGCTCCGCTTCCGCCGCTGCCAGCGGCCCGTAAAGCTGCGAAGCTTGAAGGCCGTGGTGAGCACGTACCCGTTCGAGGAACGTGGAAGCTTCACCTCGAGCGACGAGGAGCTGAACGATATCTTCGGCATCTGCCGTCACACCATCCGGCTCTGCTGCAACGAGTCCATCGTGGACACCCCGTGGCGGGAGCGCGCCCAATGGCTGGGGGACGTCAGCGCGGTGACGCTTCCGGGCATCTACGCCTGCTTCGGGGACACGGCGCTGCCCGGCAAGTTCCTGCGGCAGACCGCCGCCTGCCAGTACCCAACCGGCCTGCTGGCCAGCATCTCCAACGCCGGCAAGGGCGGCTGGACGTGGAACCACCCCGACTACTCGCTCTGGTGGGTAATGGGCCTGTGGAATCATTACCTCTATACCGGCGAGGAGCGGTGGATACGCGAGTACTACCCCGTCGCGCTGCGGGTGCTGAGGGCGCACCTGCGGCACACCAATGAGCGCGGGCTCATCGAGGACATGCCGTTCAACGTGTTCATTGACTGGGCGGACGTGGACACGCGGGGCGAGTCTGCGCCCTTGAACGCCATCTTCTACGGCGCGCTGGAGGCGCTCGGGCGCATGACCGAATTGACCGGTGACGAACACACGTGGACGACGGTCCGGGACGTGATGACGGCGCTGGAGGAGAACTTCGAAGACCGGTTCATGGACCCCGCGCGCGGCTGCCTGGCCGACGCCTGCGTGGACGGGGAGCTGTCGCCGAAGACCAGCGAGCAGGCCAACATGGCGGCCATCCTGTGGGGACTCTGCTCGGAGGATACTTCGCGCGACATCGTGCGGCGATTCTACGAAGAGGAAAGCGTCGAGTACACCGAAGCGCAGCCGTTTTTCACCAGCGTGGTGCTGCGCGCGCTGGACCGGCTCGGGCGCTTCGACCTGGCCCTGCACATCATCCGCGACCGGTGGGGACGTCGGATGCTCGACCGCGGCGCAACATCCACCTTCGAGGAGTGGCAGACGAACGGCACGTGGCGCACCGGCGAGTTCCGCACCATCATGCGGACGCACTCCCACGCCTGGTCGGCGGCCCCCGCGGAGTTCCTCATCCGCCACCTGGCGGGCATCACGATAGCGGAGCCGGGATGCGCCACACTTCGCGTCCAACCCCGCGTGGTCGATTTCGACTACGAGGTGACCTTCCCCACGCCCCGCGGTCCTGTCCGTGTGGTGCGGGAAGACGGCAGGACGGACGTCAGCGCGCCGGAGGGAATCACCGTTATCGAGTAGCGGTCACTACGCCGCCACTGACAAGCTGTCAATCCCCGTCCTCCACCGTCATGCATTCCGGTGGCACATCGGTGGCCAGCACCGTGGCCGGGCCGGTCGGCCACATGCGGACGCCACGACGCAGGGCTTCCGGGACGTGGATGCGAATCACAACCGGGGCCCGCGCATGGCGCGAGCCGACCGTGCGGGCCCACTCGTCTGAGGTGGACAGGTGGACGAGCTGGCGGCCCCGGCTGCGCAGGCCCTGCCGCATGATCTGGTCCACGTTACCCGGCGCGGTCCCGTGGTACAACACATCGGGCAGCTCGTCCCGCGTCGCCGGGGGGCGATCCTCGTACATCGTCCGCCCCACGTGGATCGAGTGTCCGTAGTTGGCACGGATCCGCCCGTCGCGGATGGTGAAACGCTCCTTGGGATCGGTGGCGACCACCCGACGCAACACCTCCTCCGTGGTGCCCATGCGCCGGGCCAGTTCGGGAAGGGTGATGGTCGTGAAACCCTCCCGGTCGAGGTCCAGGTCGAGTTTCTCCGGGTGGTGCCGAAGCAGGTAGGACAGCCGCTTGCTGAGCTTGACGAGTTTCCTGTCGCGCGTCATCGGGCCGGATCACCCGCCCTCTTCGTCCTGCGCCGCCTCGGTTGCTTCGTCGAGCTGCTCCAGACGTGCCTTAACCTCTTCGCTGCCCGGCACGTCGGGGAAGACCTCGAGCACCTCCTGGTAATGCTTTCGAGCGAGGTCGGGGCGGTTGTTGCGTTCGAAGCCCCGTCCCAGCACGAGCGCCTGGTCTATCTCGCGGGCGGCGTGCATGTTATAACGATCGCGCACGGTGTCCAGTTCAGGTACGTCGGGGTATCGCTCTATCAACTGGCGGTAGATACGGCACGCGTCGCGGTTGTCGCCCCGGTTCTCGAAGTAGAGAGCGCGGCGGTAAGCGATGTCGATCTGCCGCTTCTCCTCGGCGGTCAGGGTCAGCTCCTCCGGTTCCTGGGCCTCCTCCGTGGGTTGAGGCTCCGGCTCGGGCCGAGGGGCGGGAGGGGCAGGACGGGGCTGCGGTTGGCGCGGTTGAGCCGGCCAGGTGAACTGCGGAGGCTGCACGGCGGGGCGGGTCGGTTGAGCCTGCGGTTCAGGTCGCAGCCGCTCCTCAGGCGCTTCCGCAGGCGCCTGCCGCTGAGGGGCCTCCTGCCCGATCCGCGGCTGCCACCGCATGGGACGCCCTGCCGCGCCTCCGGCCGCCGCCGAAACAGCCGTGCCCGTACTGACCAGAACGAGCGCACACGCGACGCACGCCCCGGCCGCGGCGGCCCCGGTCAGGCGCCGCGTTTTGCGGGCCGCGCCCCGGGCCCGGGCCTCTTCCTCTGTCTCCGCGACGCCCAGCAGCGAACCGAGCACGCGGCGGAATGTGGTGAGCACCTTGTTGATGGAGAACCAGACGATCGCAAACTCGCAGCCCACGCGGAACTGGATAAGTATGATGGTCAGGGCGAGCACGGCGAGCAGGGCGAAGCCCCCGCCGGACACGTCCCCCGCCAGGTCGTCCCCCAGCACCTGCTTCAACTGCTCGGCCATGCCGAATCCGGCCGCCGCCGCCACGCCGATGCCCGCTACATAGAGCACCATCCCGACGATCCAGTCGATCTGAATCAACACCGGAGCGAGCATCCATCGGAACGTGAGGAAATCGCCGAACCCCGCGCCGGCCCCCTGAGGCTTCTGGTCCGCCGCCTCCCCCACCATGGTCGCCGCCTCCCCCAGCGACTGGTAGATGCGGAAGACCACGATGCTCTGCTCGGCGGTCACACGCTGCACCAGGAGCGCGAGCAGTACCAGCGGCACCATCACCGGCAGCGCCCGGGCCGGATAGCCCACGGTCACCGCCACCACGGGGGCCGCTATGATGGCAAGCGATCCCAGGACCCACGCCGCCACGATGATGCCGGGCGCGATCATATGCCGGAAGAACAGGGGGCCGGCCGGCAGCAGGTCCGGTCGCGCTTCGCCCTCGGCGTATTCGTCCCGGACGTGGTTCCGCAGTCCGTCGGACGATTCGTAGATCCTCTGTATGACGATGGCCAGCTCGCACAGGAGGCGCAGCCCGAGAACGCCGCCGATGCAAAGCCCGACGCCCGCCGTGGGGCCCACGAACGCCGCAAGGCCGAACGGTCGCGCCAGCGTGGCCACGACGATTACGGGGACTCCCACGAACCATATGATCCGCACGAGCCACGGCGTCAGCATGAAGCGGAGCCCCATGAACTTGTCGAACGACCACTCCGCCGCCAAGCCCTCCTCGCGTTCGAAGTCCGAAAGCGTCTCCGATATGCGAAACAGCACCGCCAGACCCTCACAGAGTAGCCGCCACGCGAACATGGCCCCCAGGCGGAGGAAGGCCACGCCCACCAGCGCGCCCGCCGGGGCGCCGCCCAGGCCCGGCACCGGCACCACGGCCATCAACAGCGTGCCCAGCAACCAGACCGCGGTCAACAGGTAGACGAATATGCAGGAGCGCAAGGTGAGAACATCGA
>JAWODG010000222.1:0-4009 GCA_046483385.1 Candidatus Brocadiia bacterium
CCGGCCTTCGAAGCGGGACACGAGAAGCTGCCCGAACTCTGGGCCAACTCGGTGAGATAGCCCTGCTCCGCCAACCCGCCGCGGGTGCGGCGGGCAGCTACGCAGGATCAAGGAGAGAGAAACGATGGGCCACAAGCTCGGCAAGGACTGCAAGTTCTACTACTCGTCCACGCTGCTGGACGGTGCCACCAATACGCCGGCCTCGGTCAGCTGGAACGAGGTCGGCAACGTCCGGGATCTCACCCTCAACCTCGAGACCGGCGAGGCCGACGTCACCACGCGGGCCAACAACGGGTGGCGCGCGACGGCCGCCACCCTGAAGGACGGGTCGCTGGAGTTCGAGATGCTCTGGGACACCGGCGATGCCGCCTTCGCCGCCCTGAAGGACGCCTGGGCCAGCGGCGGCGAGATCGCCCTGGCGGCCATGGACGGCGATATCCAGACCAGCGGCAACGAGGGCCTGGCCGGCAACTTCTCGGTCACCAACTTCTCGCGGAACGAGCCGCTGGAAGAGGGCGTCACGGTCAGCGTGACGGTTAAGCCGTCCTCGCACACCGAATGGTATGAGGTCGCGTAAGGAGGAGCTACCATGGCAACGCTCAGCGCAGTAGTGCCCTCGGGGCGGCAGGCGGGCGCGTTCACCTTCGCCGACGCCGATCCGCTGGGGGACGACTTCGTCAACAACGAGAGCGAGCTCCTGCTGGTGCGCCACACCAACGGCGCCGGAAGCAGCGTCACCCTGACGGTGACCAGCACCATGCAGGTGGACGGCGAGGACGTGCCGGACAAGCAGGTCACGATCGGCCCCGGCGAGAACCACCTGCTCGGTCCGTTCCCCCGCAACATCTACAACGACGCCGAGGGTGCGGTGGCCCTCTCCTGGTCCGAGGCCACCGACATCGAGGTGGCCCTCATCAAGCCGTAGGAGAACCGCATGCAGACATTCACCGACAACGAAGGCAGGACCTGGACGCTCAAGCTGACCCTCGGCTCGGCCGAACGGGTGAAGGCCCTGGTGGGCGTCGACCTGCTGGAGCCGTGCCTCCCGGGCGACACCCGGGAGGGCGACGCCACTGACCCGCCGCTCCTGACCCGGCTGGGAACCGAGGTCGCGCTGCTCTGTGACGTGATCTTCGCCCTGATCAAGCCGGAGGCCGACGAGCGGGGCGTGACCGACGAGGGATGGGCCGAGGCCATGGGCGGCGACGCCATCCTGGAGGCCCAGAAGGCGTTCTACGAGGAGCTGGTGGGTTTTTTCCAGATGCTGGGCCGTCGCGACGTGGTCAAGGCGGCGGCGACCCAGCAGAGGATGATCGAGCTGGTGATCCGGGCCAACGAGGAGCGGATCGACGCGGTCGATCCCGAGACGGAAGTCGCGCGACTGGTGGAGTCAACCCGAGCCGAAGGGTCGACGATGTATGGCGATTTGCCCACGAACTCGGGGCCCTCGCCGGAGTCGACCCCCGACGCTACTCGCTGAGGCAGCTCCTGTGGATGGCCGAGGCACGAGGCCGGGATCGATGGGCGCACACGAGCAGTGTGATGGCGCTGATTGCGAACGTGAACCGGGACCCGAAGAAGGGACGTGTGTTCCGGCCGAGCGACTTCAACCCCTGTGCCACGAGGCAGAAAGGCGGCATACCGATAACCGCCGACAATATCGGACTCCTGAAGGGACTGGTGAAAGGAGAAAAGGGATGAACCGAACGCGACCGGGCGCGGTCCTGATCTGTCTGGTGTTGTTGCTGGCGGGCTGTGCGTCCGAGCGGGCCCGGCTCCGGAACGCCACGGACGCCTACTCGACGGCGCTCGAGGTCCTGACCGACGCGCGGCAAGCCGGTGTGATCAATGACCAGCAGGCCGCCGAGATCGAGGAGTGGCGAAGCATCGCGCGCGATGCCCTGGACTCCTGGCGCGTTGCTACGGAGACGGGCGGACCGACCGACGAGCCGGTGCAGCGCTTCAACCAGGCCATGCGCGCTTTGAGCCGAGCGGTCGTCCAGGCGGAAAGGAGGCGAGAACGTGAAGACGAGTGAACTGCTTCTTCTGATGCGGGTTCTGGCCGAGCTGATCGCTCTGATCGAGCGGGCGATCCGCACGGACCGGAAGGAGATATCGGTGGAAGAGCTGGCCGAGGCCTTCGAGCGCGCCAATGCCGCCGAGGCCGACTGGGCAGAAGCACTGAAAGGAACGGAAGAATGAGCACGGAAGTCCAACCGCCGGCCGCGCTTGCGAGATGGCTGGACGGCAAGCGCACTTATCTGACGGCCGCCGTCATCCTGGTCTGCGGCATCCTGACCGCCTACGGGGTGGAGGTACCGGACTACGTCTGGGCCGCGCTGGCGGCCCTGGGGCTCGGCTTCCTGCGGGCCGGCGTCAGGAAAGCGGAGATTCCGGAGTGAAAGGCCGCCTCCCGGGGCCGGATCGCCATGCCCAAATCGGCCAAGCATCCCGAAACCGTCGAATGCTGGCTCACCCTCGGCGATGACGACAAGGCAGTGATCAGCAGCATGCCGCCGGTTATCCGCCGGGTGGTGGGCACCCGTCGTCGCGGCCTCTACCCCGAGCCGGGGGAGTGGCTGTGGCTGCCCGGGCTCTGCCTCGAAGGCATCGAGCACGTGTTCGGCGGTCTACCGGCTGCCTGCCGGCCCACGCCCTGCCGGTTGAGCCTCGAGCCGCTTGAGAAAGGCGGAAACTGATGGCCAGGACACGCGGGATACGGGCGGGACGCGCCTTCGTGGAGCTCTTCGCGGACGACTCGAAGCTCGTCCGCGGGCTCCACCGGGCCAGCCGCCGGCTCCGCTCCTTCGGGCAGAAGGTGCGGCAGCTCGGGCAGCGCATGGTCGCCGCGAGCGCGGCGATGGCCGTCCCTTTCGCGGCCGGCATCAAGGCGGCGGCCGACGCGCAGGAGACGCTCAACAAGTTCGAGCAGGTTTTCGGGCGCCAGGCGCAGGCAGCCGGCGAGTTCGCCGACGCCATCGCCCGCGAGATCGGGCGCTCCCGCTACGAGGTCCGCGACTCGATGGCGAGCATCCAGGCCTTTCTGCAGGGGCTGGAGTTCGAGCCGGAGCGGGCGCTCGAGATGTCGAAGACCATCCAGCGGCTATCGCTCGACTTCGCCTCCCTCTACAACCTGGCCGACGCGGACGCGCTGGAGAAGTTCCAGAGCGGCCTGGCGGGCATGAGCCGTCCCCTGCGGCAGTTCGGCGTCAACCTCCTCGACAGCGCCGTCCAGGCCGAGGCCCTGCGCATGGGCCTGGCCGGGAGCGCCTCCGAGCTGACCGAGCAGCAGAAGGTGATGGCGCGGATGTCCATCATCATGCGCACCATGACCGACCAGGGCGCCGTCGGCGATGCCGTCCGGACCGCCGGCTCCTTCGTCAACCGCCTCAAGGCCCTGAAGGCGGAGCTGCGTGACACGGCGGTTGCCGTCGGTAATGCCCTCCTGCCGGTGGTTACGCCGTTGCTGGGGAAGTTGGTGGACGTGGTGAAGGTGGTTTCGGACTGGATCGCCCGGAACGAGGAAGCCGTCAAAGCGATGGCCAAGATGGTGGTCGTCGTGGGAGCCGCCGGCGTCGCCCTTATCGTGGTCGGCGCCACGCTGGCCAGCCTCGGCTGGACCTTGAGCCGGATCGGGATGTTCATCGGGGCGGTGGGCAAGGGGTTCGCGCTGCTCAAGGGCGCCATCACCTCGGTGATCGGCCTGGTCCCGACGCTGATCTCTCTCCTCGCCGGGATGATCTCTCCGCTGGGGCTGATCGTCGCGGCCGCGGCCGCGCTCGGCGCCTACCTGGTGATCTCGAGCGGCGCCGGCGGCAAGGCGCTCGCGTGGCTGGGAGACCGCCTCAAGTCCCTCAAGGAAGAGGCCCTGCGGGCCTTCGGCGGCATCAGGGATGCGCTGGTCGCCGGCGACATCAAGCTGGCCGCCCGCATCCTCTGGCTGACTCTGAAGATGGAGTGGCAGAAGGGAATCAAGCCCCTGCGGCTGGCCTGGCACAAGTTCACGTTC
>JAWODG010000234.1:0-34804 GCA_046483385.1 Candidatus Brocadiia bacterium
GAATCGCTTGGTCATATAAATGGTTTAGAGGAATTTTCTTGGTGCCCGAACTCGTGGTCACGATCATCTTGAAAAAATCTCGATCCATTGAGACCTCTTGGATGTCGGCCATTTTTACCCCTTGCTCGTTGAGGCACTCTGCGAGTCGCTGGTTGTGGAAAGTCCCGAAACAGAACGTGCCAATGGCGAGCGTCACGAGGTCATAGGCCTCAAAATCAAATCGGGGATGATTTTGCAGTTTTCGTAATCCTTGCATCTGGCACGGCGTTCCTACCACGGCAATGTCCGTGAACTCTCGATTAATGGCTTCCCCGATCAAGGAAAGCGTGGGCGCTTGCGAGGGCTTATAACCGATGCTATCACCGAGTTCTTCCGGACTTGCTGCGATGTACGGCACGGGGCGAAACCGATCGTCCTTTCCATTGACGATGGCAGCATCGATGAGTCCTTTCTTCATGGCTGCGGTGAGCAGTCCGGTGATCGGACCCGCGTTTTCGTCAATCTCCCTCTTCGGCGCCAGCGGTAGGTCCATCTTCCCGCCCCTGGACGTCTGGGGCGCCAGCGTCCGCGGGCCCATCGCCGGAGGCATAGGCAACGCCGAGTTCGCCTATTACGATTCACGCGACGACCAGGACGGCGACGACCCCATGGTGCGCAACAGCGAGCTGCGTTTCCTGGTGGGTTACAGCCGGGACTTGCCCAGGCTCGCGCAGGACTTCACCGTCGGCGTGCAGTATTACCTGGAGCACATGCTGGACCACGGCAACTACGAGCGGACGCTGCCGGCCGGCATGCCGCAGGCGGACGAGAACCGCCACCTGTTCACCCTTCGGCTCACCAAGCTGCTGATGAACCAGGACATGCGGGTGGAGCTGTTCACCTTCTGGAGCCCCTCGGACCACGACGCCTACCTGCGGCCCTACGTCAGCTACGACATCACCGACCGGTGGCGCATCGACGGGGGGGCCAACATCTTCCTGGGCGACGAGGGCCACACTCAGTTCGGCCAACTGGACCGCAACAACAACATCTACGTCGGCCTCCGCTACAGCTTCTGAGCGCCCCCCGGGAGGCCACCCATGAGACTGCCGGACTGTCAGTTCTTCCTGTTTGGGATGGGTGATCGGCGGAAGCTCCTGTATCGGGGCGGGGCCCTGCTGGACGCCCTGACCGGGGAGACCGTCCGGGGATGGGACGTGGCGTGGGAGCACATCAGCCCCGCCGAGTACGCCGTGGAGGTAGAGACCGCTGAGGGCGCCCGCGTCCGCATCTACGAGGACGAGGAGGGCGTCTGGCTGGACGAGGGCGTAGGACCGGAACGCCTGTCCACGGGCGAGGTGCACCTGCCCCGGTGGGAGGGCCACCCCCCCGGGGCGCTGCTGCGCGTGCTCCACCAGGAGATGCTGGTCAATATCCCGGGCGGCCGGCCGGTGCCCAACTTCCTCGTCTATCCGAGGCCCTGGTATCGCGACGCCGCCATGGTGTGCATGTGCCTGGCCGAGACCGGCAACCTGCACCTGGTGAAGGAGTGGGTCGCCGGGCTGCGAGAGCCGTTCGACCGCAACAACGCGGGAAGTCGCGAGCCGGACAACCTGGGGCAGGCGCTCTACATGATCTCGCTGGTCTCCGAGGCCTCCCATCCGCTGGTGGACGCCATACTGGATGCCGCGGAGGACTTCCGGCGGGGCAGCCATATCGCTGGCATCACCGACGGCGCGGAGCACCCCGTCTATCAGAGCAAATGACTCAAGTATGGCCTGCGCAGCCTGGGGCTGGACGACTCGTGGCGGATTCCCCAGGTCTTCGACAGCTATTCGTCGCTGTTCTGGATGGACTTCCGGGACGAGCACGTAGCCGGTGATCCCTTCCCGAAACGTATGCGGGAACTGTACACCTATCTCGGCGTGGCGGAGGCCCACTTCCACGGCCGGCCGGTCGAGCTGCCCGCCCCGCACAACTACCCGTTGACGTGGGAGGGGCGGGCCAGCGAAGCCGACTACGCCGGCATGAGTGTCGTCTGCGAAGAGTACGTCGAGCGCCGCATCGCCGCCCCGCACACCTGGCACGCCGCCGAGCTGTTCCTCTACATCTTCGACGGGCCCCCGACGAACATGTAGAATCCCCGAGGACCATGCACGCAATCTTTCTCCACCCGGAGTTCACATGTGTATTCCCCCGGATGACCGCGAGATACTGCGGGGGCTGGCCGCGGAAGTCGCCGAGATCGCGCAATCGCCGATCCATCGCGAGAAGGCGGAGTTGTGGCGCCGGCTGAACGACCTGGAGCCGGTGCGGCCGCTCGTCTGGATCAACGAGATCTGCTGGCACGAGATGAACGTGGACGATGAGCTGACGCTCCGTTGCTCGGACGAGTGGTGCCGCTCACAGGAGCAGGACCTGCGCCGCCTTCTTTACCAGTGGCGCCACCTGCCGGGCGACATGATCGTCAGCGACTACCTGGCCTGTCCGCTGGCGGTGCGCAGCACCGGCTTCGGAGTCGGCTTCCGGGAGGACACCCTGGCGACCGACCCCACCAGCGACGTGCTCTCGCATCGCTATCATCCGCAGATAACCGGGATGGGCGACCTCGAGAAGATCCGGGCCCCCGAGGTCACCCGCGACGAGGCCGCCACGCAGGAGAACTACGAGCGCATGTGCCGGCTCTACGAGGGTATCATGCCCGTGCGCAAGGTGGGGCGAAGGGCGGTGGGGCTATGGCCGTGGGACATCCTGGCGCGCTGGTTCGGCATCACCGAGAGCCTGACCGTTCTCATCGACCGCCCCCAACTCGCCCACGCGACCATGGAGCGGATCACGGTCGCCTACCTGGCGCAGCTCGACCGGATGGAGGAGTTGAACCTGCTGGACCGCAACGACGACAACACGCGCGTCGGCTCGGGCGGCTACGGGTATACCGGCGAGTTGCCGGCCGAAGACCACGAGCCGGGTCACGTCCGGCCGCGCGACATGTGGGGTTCGACGGCGGACCAGCTCTTCGGCGCCGTCTCCCCCGAGATGCACTGGGAATTCGGCGTGCAGTACGAGCTGAGGTGGCTGGAGCGCTGCGGGCTGACCTACTACGGCTGTTGCGAGCCGCTGCACGACCGGATACACGTGCTGGAGCGGATACCGAACCTGCGGAAGGTGTCGGTCAGCCCCCGAGCGGACAAGCGCCGGGCCGCCGAGGAGATCGAGGACCGCTACGTCTATTCCCTGAAGCCGAACCCGGCCACACTGGCCGAGACGCGCTGGCGGCCGCAGACGGCACGGCAGGAACTGCGCCGGTCGCTGGAAGCGGCGCGTGGGTGCCGCGTGGAGATCATCATGAAGGACATTTCCACGGTGTGCTACGAGCCGCAACGCCTCTGGGAGTGGCAGCGGATCGCCATGGAAGAGGCGCAGGAACACGCCCCGTAGCCTCGAGGGGCGAGCAGGCTGAATGCACCGTGCCCCCGCCGCGCGCACCGGCCGCCAACTGTCAATTCGCCAACCGTCTCCTGCCTGCTCCCCGGCGTTGGCGCCGTCCGGGCGCCTGTTATAATGTCCCTCCTGCCACGAGATGTGAGCCGATAGAGAGGATGCACATGAGATGCCACCCGCCGACGGTGTTGGTGCTGCTGGCTGCCCTGGCCGTTTTGGTCGGCGGCTGCGCCGTGCCCACGCGGTTCGAGCGGGGCGAACATCTGCGGACCGAACGGCGCTTCGTCCAGTCCGAGCCCGAGTACCGGCTGCAGAGCCTGGAGCAGTTGGACGCGGAGCCTCCGAAGCTCATCGTGTGGGTGGACGTGCGAGAGTGGACCAGCGAGGAGACGCGGGGGGTCTACCAGAAGGTGCGAGTGGAGGGCACGCGGGGGCTCGCGCTCGAGCCGTCGTCCTTCCTGTGGCCGTGGAACGTGGTTCGAACGCCCGTGGGGTTGACGGGATTGGCCTTCTCCGGCCTTGTCTGCGGAGGGCACTACGTGGCGGCGGGGGCGGGCGCCGTGGCCGGCATCGCGGGAACGGTCATCGCATGGCCGTATGTCAGGCTCGGCCAGAGGACCGGTCTGGTCACCGTGCGTGATCCCGATGCGAGGAGCACCACCGGTACGTTCGCGCAGGTGATGATCGGCCTGTTCGAGACGCCCCTGCTGATTGTTGATCTGCCGCACAAGCTGGTGCACGGCACCCCGATATACCCCGTCTTCCGCAACCTGCCGTCCTTCCCGGACCGCTGGCTGGGCGCCATGGACGACTCGTGGCAGTTCGCCACGGACTGGCAGGCGTATCCCCCGTTCTTCGTCTGGGCGCGCACCTCGGAAAGCCGGAGCGTGGTGCCCGGGGAGACGCTCAAGGGTGGCTGGACCCCGCGGCGCACACCGGGCGAGTGGGACCTGGCGCCAATGGACCGGTTGCGGCTCACGGGCGATGGATGGAGCGAGGTGAGGCGCTCCCCCGGCGCGATGGCCGAGATCGACCTGCGTTCCCTGGCGGCGGCGCGTGCGCGGGGCGGTACCCTCCGCTTTGCCGTGGAGGTCTCGGTCTCCACCGGACCGCTGAGAAGGGATTTCAGCTACGAGGTGACCGAACTCCGCCGCTGAGCGCAGACTGCTTGAGAGGCTAACCCTCGAAGAACGCAAAGTAGCCCAGAACGGCGGCCCCGAGGCCGATGAACAGCAGGTTCAGGTTGAGAAACCCGTATATGGCGCTACCGATGCCGGCCAGAGCGATAAGGTTGCGCGGACTGTTGTAGGGCAGCATCCCGGGACTCCGATGATGGTTCGTACGCGCCCGGGGTTCACGCAAGTAGAGTGCCGACAAAACGCGACGGAACGTTTGGCCCGGCGTGCTGAAGAATGATCTCGAGGATTCGTCGGGGAGATGAATGCCATGGTCGCGGGCGACGGACACTTCGAGGACCGTGAGAGCTTCCAGGTGGCAGAAGCGGCGCTGGGCGTCATCTGCGCGCGCTGCGAACGCTTTCCGGACGCGGAAGCCGGATTGTCGGAATCGTGGGCGTGAGCGTGGCGTTGCTGGCGCTGGTGCCGTCGCTGCTCGCCGAGACGGTGACGGTCGAACTACCGGCCGCCTCCGTGGAGAGCCTCTGCCCGGCGCTTTTCGCATGAATGCTGCGGCCGACCCACCACAGGGGCCTTCGGCCGGACCTGGACGGGCTCACACGCAAGTGACCGGGCTCGCGCTGGCGGTTACACTCCCGCCGGCTCCGCCATGTTCTCGTGGGCCGCGGCGATGATGTCCTCCGGATTGCTGCCATCGGCGGGGAATACCGCGACACCCGTCCGGCAGCTCAGGTAGTCGATGACTCCCCTCTTGCCCAGGTCGAGCCTGTATTCCCGGATGGCCTGCTCGATGTTCTCCACCACGGGACGGGCCTGATTGAGGTTGGTCTCGGGCAGAACGATGAGGAACTCGTCCCCGCCGACGCGGCCGAGGATGTCGCCGGACCTGATTTCGTCCGCGCAGATCTGCGCCAGGGCCTTCAGCGCGATATCACCGACGGTGTAGCCGAAGCTGTGATTGACGCGCTCCAGGTTCTGCATGTCCACGTAGATGACCGTGGCGGAAACGCCGGTCTCGAGGGCCCGGCGGTATTCCTGTTCGAGGCAGGACTTCAGGTATTCCAGCGTGAAGACGCCGGTATGGGCGTCGGTAAATCGGCCGCCTTCCCGCTGGGTATGCTCCACCAGCCGGTTCATCAGATGGAAGGCGTATCCACTGAGTATGAAGGACCAGAGCAATGTGGCCACCAGGAAGGCCCTCAGGATCACGGTGAATCCTTCGGTGGCCTTCAACTCGATGACCATCTGGACGACGATGAGCATGCTGAGGACGAGGGCGCCCCAGAACAGTATCCTGGCCTTGTATTCCGCCTCGTGGGGGAATCCGCCTGCGTCGGCTGTTTCGACATCTTTCATGGCAGTCTCCGGGCAGTCTGGAAATCGGCCGCACTCCCCCTCGAAGGCACGGCCCGCGACGGCTGTATCCGCGGCTTACGCGACGAAAACGCAAACCTTGTGCCGGAAAAAATGGGACAGGTTCAACCCTCGGCAGCCGCCGGTGTGTCCAGGAACCAGACACTTCCAGTGACCTCACCGTCCTCGCCGATGATCGCCCGTCCGCGGCAGAGGGGTCGGCCTTCGGCCTGCTCGTTTTGCCAGCCGAACTCGGCCTCCGCGCCGTCTTCGTAAACTCGCTCAACGGCGCTTCGCCCCTCTTCTGACCGGAAGGGTGGTAGCTCCTGCAGAGGGGTGCCGGCTTGCTCGGCGGCATCGGTGCCCAGTAGCTGTTCAGCCCGTTGGTTGGCGTCGAGCAGGTAGCCGTCCCGGTCGGCGCAGAGAAGCCCAATCGGGGCATGGAGGTAAGCCTCCCGGCCCGGCCGGCACTCCCGCAGTTCCCGCCGAGCGGCCTGAAGGTCGTTCTCCAGTTCGATGGAGCCGAGCGCGTAGGCGATGTGGTCGGCCACCTCCTGCAAGAGGCCGACTTCCTGGATGTCGAAGGCGTCCGGCATTTCCGAATAGACGTTGAGGGCGGCCAAAACGCGTCCCTCGAAGCGCAGCGGCACGGCGGCCGAGGACCGGTAACCTCGCTTGAGGGCCTCCTCCCGCCACGGCTTGTAGGCGGGCTCGGTCTCAATATCCCGCATGACGGCCGGCTCGCCCGTCTTGATTGCCTGTCCGGTGGGGCCGCGACCGGTCGGGGAGTCGTCCCACGTCACTTGGATGGCCTCGAGGTATCCCTCCTCGAAGCCCGCCTGGCTAACGGGCCGGACCCGCTTGCCTTCCTCCTCCACCAGGCCCACCCACGCCATCTTGTAGCCGCGGGTCTCGGTAAGCGTCCGGCACGCGCGCTCCAGCAACTGGGCCCTGTCCCTCTCGGTGATGATGATGTTGTTGATGGCGCGGATGGCACGCAGCAGGCGCGTGAGGTGTTGCAGGTACTGGCCGCGCTTCAGAGCGGTACCGGTGCCGATTTCCCAGTCCCCGTTCGGCTCCTCCTCTCGCCGGGGCAGCAGCAGGATGACGCAGATGATAACCGCCAGCACACCCAGTAACAGCGGGATGACCGCGTAGAGGAGATTCGTCGGTATTTCGGCCAGTAGGAGGGCAGAAGTCAACTCAGATTGCACGGGTTCACATCCAAAGCAAGGAATCCAACCGGGTGCGCGGAAGGTCAGACTACCCGGATCGGCGCTGTTAGCCAGCCAAGCGGTGTCGAGGGCCGTCCCGGTCGGTGCGCAGCATCGTTCGCCGGAAGTGGCTCGCAGCCGGGCGGCTCGACCCGTCGGATTACCAGAATCAGGCAACCCGTTCGGCACCGAGTATACTTACCCGCCGATGCTGTGTCAAAACGCATCGGCCTCCTTTCCGAGGGGCTGTTACCTTGCGGCCGGGGCCACATGCTTTGTCACGGCGCCCGCGCCGTGGTATCCTGTTGACTTCGGCTCGGACCGCTCCATTCGCAAGAGAGGCGAGCAACGAATGGCCCTGTTGAAGGTCGATGATCTGCATCTGTCGATGGACGGTGAGCGCATCCTGGACGGCCTGTCAATGGATGTCGAGCGCGGAGTTGTCCATGCGCTGGTGGGCCCCAACGGCGCGGGCAAGTCCACACTCGCCTATGCCGTCATGGGTGTGCCGGGATACTCGCCGGACTCCGGGTCCATCCTGTTTGACGGGCGCAGCATAGGCGGCCTGCGCATGGACGAGCGGGCCCGGATGGGCCTGAGTCTTGCGTGGCAGGAGCCTGCCCGCTTCGAGGGCCTGCCGGTGCGGGACTTCCTGAGGGCCGGCGCAGCCGAGAAGACGGAGCAGAGGCTCCGGGAGGCGCTCGGCAAGGTCGCCCTCGACCCCGATCGCTACCTGGACCGGGTGGTGGACGACAGCCTCAGCGGGGGTGAGCGCAAGCGCATAGAGCTGGCCTCCATACTCGTGATGGAACCGCGTCTGCTGATCGCCGACGAACCCGACTCCGGTATCGACGTGGAGGCCCTGCGCCACATGTTCGAGCTGTTCGAGTCCCTGCGGGACAACGGGACGACCGTGCTTCTGGTGACCCACAGCAGCGAGGTGATGGCCCACGCCGACACGGCCACCCTCGTTTGCTGCGGCCGCACGGTGGAGCAGGGGCCGGCCGAACGAATACGCCGCTATTTCCAGGACCGCTGCATCCCCTGCCCGGTGCACGACCGCAAGAGGAGGCTGGAGGAGGAATGAGCACCGACTACGAGATGATGCTGGACCTGTACGACCGTGTCGGCCAGGATTCCTCCGTCTTCTCCAGTGCTGACGTGGCGCATCTGGTCATACACGGCAATGAAGTGAAGGGCGCCGCGCTGGTGCCCGGCCTGCTGGTGGAGCCCGAGCAGACGGACACCGGGGTCAACGTCCGCATGGTGGTCGAGGAGGGCGCGCGTATCTCCAATCAGGTCCACATGTGCTTCGGCGTCCTGCCGGAAGAGGGCCTGCAGCAGATCGGGCTCGACGTGGAACTGCGGGACGAGTCCGAGGTCGCTGTTCTGGCGCATTGCGTCTTTCCCAACGCCGTCGACGTCACCCACGAGATGGAGGCGGAGATACGCGTCGGGGCCGGCGCTCGTTACCGCTACTTCGAGCGGCACGTCCACGGGGAGTCGGGCGGCGTGCTGGTGGTGCCGCGGGCCAAGGTTCAGGTCGGCGCCGGCGCCTCCTTCCAGACCGAGTTCGAGTTGATACAGGGTCGGATGGGCCGGATCGAGATAGACTACGAGACCTGGTGCGCCGAACAGAGCACAATGCGTATGGTCGCGCGTATGGCCGGCCGCGGCGATGACCGGGCGGAAGTGCGCGAGACCGCCCATCTGGAAGGGCGCGGGGCTACCGGGGTCTTGCTCAGCCGGGTGGCCGTGCGGGAGGACGCCTATGCCGACATCTACAATGAGGTTACCGCCTCGGCGCCGGAGGCTCGGGGGCACGTGGACTGCAAGGAGATTGTGCAGGACAACGCCGTCGCACGCGCCACGCCCGTCGTGGACGTGCGGGACCCCCGCGCGCACGTCACCCACGAGGCCGCCATCGGCAGCGTGGACAGCAAGCAACTGCAGACGCTGATGGCGCGTGGCATGAACGAAGAGGAAGCCGTTGAACTGATCATCAGCGGCCTGCTGAGGCACCAGGAACCGGAGGAGTTCTGAAGGGAGTTTGCCGGCAGACACCCTCCGCCAAGCGTTGCACCCGGCACTCCCGCAAAAGGGTCCTCCGCACGCAAATCATGTCGTCAGGGTGCCCAAGGCAATCGCGATCCTCCGCTGCCGCGAAGGCACTTACTTGATCTGGCACTCGTTGAGGATGCCCCGGATCTTGTGCTCCAGGGCGGGAAGCTCCTCGCGAACGCACTGCCACACCTGCTGTCTGTCCACGTCCCACGGGTCGCCGATCACCTGCGCGCACAGATGGTCCAGTCTGCGCCAGTCGACCTGCGGATGGTCGTTCTTGAATGTGCGCGACAAATGTCTGCACGCCAGGCTGATCAGTTCCAGGTTCCACAGGACCGCATGCTGATGCTCCACTGACTCCGGTGCGCCCCGGGCCGACTTTCGGAAGTGGTTGATGTGATGGATGCTTTGGTTGATTCGAATAAGCCAGTGCCGAGCGTTAGCCATCTGACTCCCCCCTTATCTGTCCCGACGCGTCATCCCGCTGCTTTAAGGCAACCGAAGTATAGCAAGCCCGACCGGCTTCGTCAAGGCTGTTCTTGGAGTTCTCCCCGAAAGAAGCGGTATTGCCCCATAGAAACTACCTCAGCGCCAACTTCTTGCCGGTGACGAACGAGAAACCCGAGGGCAAGCCGCCGTCGCGCCAAAGCTCGACGCCTGGGGCCGCGTCGCTCGCTCTTGTCACCGGAGGGCTTTTGGGATAGTCTCTTGTTGGTGCTGCTGACCGCACGGCCCGGTTTGACTGTGCATATGACGAAGCACGAAATGGGCCGACCATCGCGGGTTGCGCTGAGCGGAGGGGTGGCTGAGCGGACGAAAGCGACGGTTTTGAAAACCGTTGAGGGTTTATGCCCTCCGGGGGTTCGAATCCCTCCCCCTCCGCCATCTTCCGGTCCCCCCGCTGCCGCCCGACGGGCCTCACCCGGGCCGCGTTGTCTCGATTGCGTGAGAGCGCCCGATGACTGCCCCGGCCCGTGCTGGTTCCATACAGGGGGTGGCCGGGCCGGGCGATCCCTGTCAACCGGGCAGGAAGATGAAGCCCAGCTTGATGCCGGCCAGCAGGCCGAGAAGCGTCGAGACGCCGATGGCGATGGACTCCCCGATGATCACGCCCATGAATACGCTTCGCGTCTTGCGCAGCATGGCGCCCCCGCCGAACTTCATGATGAAGACCTTGGCCATCCAGCCCAGCAGGAAGGGGAACCACAGGTTCTGCGCCGGCCACGTGCTGCCGATGAGGAAGCCCAGCGAGTGCACAGGCCACCAGTAGAACCGTGCGCGCATGACGGTGAGGAAGAACATTATGACGCCGCCGAGGCCCAGAGCCCCGAAGTGCGGTTCGGCCGAGCCGCTCGCGTCGGTGATCATCCGGCCCGCCTGCTGGAAGGTCGTCTTGGGCAGGGAGACGGTGCCATAGGTGTTGGGGATGTTGAAGCCGCCCACCTCGTAGTACATCCTCAGTGTGCTGAAGGTGCAGACGCCGATGGCCACCGCCAGCACCACCAGCATGATGGGCAGGAACAGGCGTTTGCGTTTTTCGAACACCGAGGTGATGCGGAAGGCGTTCATAGCGTGCCCGCTGAGTATCTCCCGGGCGTCCTGGATGAGGATGGCGTTTTGCATCTGCGCCACGACGGCCGCCGTACTGCTGAACGCCTGGCCCCCGGTCACGCTATGGAGCAGCATGGGAGGGGTCCATGTGTGCTGGGTGAAGAAGATGCCGCCCTGCGAGATCAATCGGGCGTGTACCAGAACGATGCAGAATACGAGGGCCACCAGTGCCACGGCCATCGTTACGCGCCAGCCGCGCATGCCGTAGTAGTAGTACCAACCCACGATGCCCCCCAGCGCCAGCAAAAGCCCCCAGAAGGAAACGCGGTAGCTGACCGGCTCGGGGGAGTCGTCCACTGAACTATCGATCCAGAGCGCCTTGCTGAGGACGGCCCACAGGTGCCGGCGGGCGGACCAGAACATCATAATGGTGAAAACGATAAAGGCCCCGGCCTGCTGCCACTGCATGAACGCCCCGTAGGTGCCCCCGGTGATGGGGCGGCCGATCCAGTGAGCACTCTGCAGTTCCAGACGGGTGAAGATAAAGAAAAGCCAGACGCTCAGGGCCACGTCGGCGGGCACCAGGAAGGCGATGCCGACGGCGATGGGAAACAGGTAGGCGCTGCCGAAGGCCATCTGCGCTAACGGGGTGTCGCCCAAGAACTGCTGCACGCTCACCGATGGCAACCATCCTGACGCCGCCCCGAAGATGACCGGCCCGGCCCGGATCACTGCGAATACGAGGCTGATGGCCAGCCCCCAGACGAACGCCTTACTGCGGAACAGCGCGGGCAGCAGTTCCCGGTTGGCGCTCCCCTGTGTCAGCTCCAGGGGAACGCGCGCCAGTGGGAAGATAAGGCGCTCCACCTCGACCCATTGTTTGCGGAAGACACTGGTCAAAAAGAAGGTCGCCAGGTAAAAAAGGCCCACGAACAGGAGCCAGGAGGCAAGGGGGCGGACCCACCGGCTGAAGTATATGCGCGGCTCGTCCAGTTCGGGCTGCCCTTCGAAGAAATCCTCCACCGCCACCGAGCGCGGGTCCTTCGTCAGCACGAGCGAGTCGGGCACCTCCTCCAGCACCTCCGCCTGATTGGGCAGGTCGGGGGCGTCGGCATAGTAGGCGGGCGCTGCCTGCATGGAGAAAAGGAATCGGCCCAGCCCGCTGGCCGGTACCGTGGCGCTGATGATCATCATGCACCAGACCAGCATCAACTCGGACTGCTTCAAGGCCCAGCGCCTGTTGATCAACTTGATGAGGACGTTGGCGCCGAGGGTGAGGAACAGAAGCAGAAA
Organism: Candidatus Brocadiia bacterium; assembly: GCA_046483385.1. Lineage (GTDB taxonomy): Bacteria > Planctomycetota > Brocadiia > SM23-32 > SM23-32 > B1Sed10-231. Next base: position 12,032 of record JAWODG010000234.1, read on the forward strand.
AAACGGGCCGGGGGGGAAGTGGTTGCCCGTGATGTAGGTGTTGCCGAGGTAGAAGTCGTTCCACGGGGCGATGACGGCGATCACCACCACCGCCACCAGTCCCACGAAGAAGGCACGCCAGGTCATTGGTTCCCCGCGATGTTAGCAGTAGGGCGTAAACGAAGCTCCAATATAGGAGGGCGGCCACCGCCTGTCAAAAACCCCCGCGCTACCAGTCGGTCCCGAAGCGCTCGCGCACCTCGGCCAGCCAGCGTTCGGCCTCCGCCACGGTCCCAACGGTGAGGGTGATGTGCGTGCGCGTCGGATCGGCCCTGTCCAGAATAGTGCGCACCTCCTCGTCGGTGAGGGGGTGTTTCCAGTTACTGAACATGACGGACTTGCCCGCCTCTTGCAGGGCGACGCCCACCTCCACGATCTCCTCAAGGCTCGGGCCGTTCGGATCGTTGGACAGCTCAACGCCGTCCAGTGCGTCGATCTCGGCGAGTTTACGGCAGCAGTCCAGGCCCGCGCTATGGGTGTGGATGAAGGCGGTCTCGAGATGCCGAGCGATGGCCGAAATCGGCTCGCGGAAAAACTCATCGAACTGCCGCGGCCCCACTATCGCGAGGGCGTCCTCGGTGAACAGCGAACTCTTGCCGGGCAGATAGACGCCGAAGCCGTTGATACCATGCGGCTGGCCCAGTATCTCCCATTGGGCCTCGAACACATTCTTCCACAGTTGCAGCAGTTCGCACGCGCGGTCTTTGACGGCGTTCGGGCGGTCGAACATGTCGAGGGACAGTTGCGCGGCCCCTACCATGTCGAGCAGGGCCTCCATGGGGCCCGTGCGGGCAGCGGTGGCGGCAACGGCGTTCTCGATGTCGGCCTCAGCGACCGCGCGCAGTTTTTCGGCGTAGCTACACCACAGGGGGTTGGCGGGGTCGAAAGGTCTTATCTTCAACTCGGCGCAGTTCCGTCCCGTGGGGATGCACCAGACGGTGTGGCCATCGTCCCGGTAGTCGGCGCCTGCCAGCGCCGGCAGGAAGGCCGTGCCACAGTCGTTGACGCTCACTTCCGGCACGCGGTCGCCGGGTTCGGCGTTCTGCCGCAGGGCGGAGGCGCGCGCCCTGGCCACCACGATGTCCATCGGGTTGTTGGTGTCGCTGCTCGGCATCTTCGGCCCGCGGGGCAGGTCCGCTGCGGGGTGTTCGTCGGTGATGAAGAAACCCAGCAGGGGACGTTCCAGCTCACCCCGCCAGAACTTCCGGTGCAGCTCCAGTTTCTGTTGAAAATTCATGCGCACGCTCAATCCGTAGTCAGTTTGTCACTGTCAGCCAGAAATGGCCATCGATCGGCCGTCCTGAATCCAGACCAGCATTTCGCCCGGCTCTCTGTTGCACCAGGCGAAGTAGGGGACGGCCTTGATCCGCACTTCCCGCAGGGATGACGGCGTCGCTCGGTAAAGCTCACCGTCCCACTCGCTCGGGTCGCGGCGGAGAGCCGGACCGTTCAGTGCCAAAACCCCCTCCGGGAGGTCGGCGGCGGGATGTGCCTCGAGGGCGCTGTCTCGTGGCAGAACAATGTCGCGCAGGTCTGGCCCGTTGTCAACCTCCTCCAAACAATAGACGAGGGGCCCGCGCTGCAGGGCCACCCGGCCGCAGTCGGCGCGGACGCGGGGGCTCGCCTCTATCCGCTCGACCCGCATAGGCAACTGCAGTTCCACCGTGTCGCCCGGGCGCCACCATCGTCTGATGCGGGCGTAGCCGCTTTGGAGCGCCGCTTCCAGCGGCACCGGCGTGCCGTTGACGGCCGCCCGCGGCGCCCTGCACCAGCCCGGCACGCGCAGAGCCAGCGTGAATTCCCCGGGCCCTTCGGGACTCACGCTGATCTGGACGTCGCCGTCCCAGGGGTAATCGGTCTCCACGTCCAGCCCGACCGGGTTGCCGCCCAGCGACAACTCGGCCGTCCCCTGCACGTAAAGATGGACGAAGGCGGTGTCGGCCGATTGGCCGTACGCGTATTGCGGGAGGGAGGCGAGCAGGCGGGCGATGTTGGGCGGGCAGCAGGCGCAGCCGAACCAGGGGCGCCGCGTGACCTCGCCCGATCCGTGGTTCAGGCCGTGGAACCGCGTGGCTCCGGGATGCACGGTCAGGGGATTCTCGTAGAAGTAGCGCCGCCCGTCGAGCGAGATGCCGCTCAACACGCCGTTGTAGAGGGTGCGCTCCATCGCGTCCGCATAGCGCCCGTCGGCTTCGAACCGCAGCATGCGGTGGGCGAAAAAGACCAGCCCGATGGCGGCGCAAGTCTCCGCGTAGGCGGTCTCGTTCGGCAGGTCATAGTCGAAGGTGAAGCGCTCGCCGCGGCGGCCGGAGCCGATGCCCCCGGTCACGTACATCCGTCGACGGGTCGCGTTGTCCCACAGGCGGCGGCAGGCGTCCGCAAGCTCCACGTCGCCGGTCTCGAGCGCCACGTCCGCCATGCCCGAGTAAAGGTACATGGCCCGCACGGCGTGCCCTTCGGCGGTGCTCTGCTGGTGAACGGGCAGGTGGGCCTGCCAGTAGCTGTAGGGCGCTTCGTCGGAGGCGGGGTCCCGTTGCGGCGGTTCTTCCCTGCGTCGCTCAGCTTCCCGGTCGAAGTAGTGCGGCTCCCGGCCCCGCTCGTTGATGAAGTAGCTTGCCAGCCCCAGGAACCGCTCCTCGCGTGTGGCCCGGTAGAGCTTGACCAGCGCGAGTTCGATCTCCTCGTGGCCCGGATAGCCGGGTAGCTGTCCCTCCTCGCGGCCGAAGACGCGGTCGATGTGCTCGGCATAGCGCCGCAGGACTTTCAGGAACCTCTCCTTGCCCGTCGCCCGGTGATACGCCACGGCGGCCTCGATGAGGTGCCCGGCGCAGTAGAGTTCGTGGTCGTCACGCAGATTCGTCCATCGTTTATCCGGCTCCGCCACCGTGAAGTGCGTGTTCAGGTAGCCGTCCGGCTGCTGCGCGCCGGCGATGAGTTCGATGACGCGGTCCGCCAGCCTCTCCAGCTCCGGGTCGGGTCCGGCCGCCAGCGTCCAGCCCACGGCCTCCAGCCACTTCGCCACGTCGGAGTCCCAGAATTTGTGCGGAGGATTCGGGTCGCCGGGTTGCCAGTCCAGCCGCCACGCGTCGATGCGGCCGGTGTCTTTGAGGTGCTCGTACTGAGCGGGGAGGGTGACGGACCGGTTCGTCTCCATGCGCGGCGCCCAGAACCGGTCGGTGAACTGGACGTTCTCGAACGGCACCGGTTCCCAAACCGGCCGAGCGTGGGTGTCTTCGGGTGTCATGGGTCCCGCCTGCCGGTGCCGCGAGGAAGTTGAACAGAGGTGAGAGAAGGGGGTCGTCCTAAGCTTCGGCGAGCCAGCGGGTGAAGAACTCGCGCATGCTCTTCAAGGTCGGTTCGAACCAGGGCGGCCCGTTGAAGAAGGCGTGGGACGCCCCTTCGGCGGTGAACAGTTCGGCGTGGCCGCCCGCCTCCCGCACGGCCTCGCAGAAACGCACGCTTTGCTCGTAGGGGACGGTTCCGTCGTCGGTGCCGTGGAGCAGCACCGAGGGCGGCGTGTCACTGTCCACGTGGCAGATGGGGCTGGCTTCCTCGTAGAGGTCCTCCCCGACCTCCTCCGGGGTGCCGCCCAGAAACTGCACCACCGCCTCCAGCTCGCTTCTGTCCCGAAGGTCGACGACGGGGTTAAAGCCGACGTATGCTTGCACCTCACTGCTGCAGTCGCCGTGTCCTCCGGTGCCCTCCCAGCGGGAGGTGCCGCCCGTGACGGCGACCATGGCCGCCAGGTGCCCTCCGGCCGAGCCCCCGGCGATGCCGACGTGGTCGGGGTCGGCGTTCAGCCAGTCGGCCGCCGCGCGAACGAACCGGACGGCACAGTTCACGTCCTGCAGCGCGGCGGGGTAGGTGGCCTCGTCCGACAGGCGATACTCGATGCAGAGGCCCAGAAAACCGTGCTCGGCCATGTGGGCCGCCTGGCGGGCGAAGTGCTTTCGGTCGCCCTGCCGCCATCCTCCACCGTGCACGTAAACGACCGTGGGGAAAGGACCTGCGCCTTCCCCGGCCGGCCTGAAAAGGTCCGCCTTCAGTTCACGGCCGCCCCCGGTGCCGTAGACCAGTTCTTCTGACCGTGCGGTTTCGTCGTTCAAGTTGCTCTCCTCCTTCCATTCGACTGACAGAACCCGATGGTAAGTGAGGGGCGCGGGGAAGTCAAAGCCTGCCTCCGGCGCCGGGTCGCGGCCAACCGTTGAATATCGGCAGCGGGCAGGCTACGCTCTGTCTGAGAAATCGGCCGCCGGACCGAGAGCGAGCGAATCGGCGGCCGGCAAGGACGCCGAAGCAGGCATGTCCCTGTGACATGTCGATGCAGGCGGACGCAGCCGGACGTCGATGCAGCCGCTCGAATCCAGGCCCGGTTTTTCAGACAGAGCCTAACCTTGCAGCCCCATTCCTTCGGATACTGGAGCAGCGCAATGCGTCCCGTGCCCGGTCGAGAGTTGATGGAAGGCCCGTGGTTCAAAGGCAACCTGCACCTGCACTCCACCCGTTCGGACGGCGGCAAGGACTACCGTACAGTCGCGCGCCTCTACGCGGAGCGGGGCTACGATTTCATCTTCATCACTGATCATCACATTGCGGCCGACATAGAAAGCCTCCACAGCCTGCCCCTGCTGGCGCTCAACGGCGCGGAGGTCAGCGGTCGCGACCGGAACGGCGCGTCCTATCACGTGCTGGCGCTCGGCTGTGATGCCCCCCTGCCGGAGACTGACTCCTTTGACGACCTGCTCCTCGAGCTGAAGGACCGCGACGCGCTGCTGGCGCTGGCGCACCCGCACTGGATGGGCAACAGCGTGGGGGATGCTCTGCGGCACCCCTTCGACGGCGTCGAGATGTACAACCACATCTGCCGCTACCTGAACGGCAAGGGCTACAGCGGGTTCCACTGGGACCGGATGCTGGAGCGTGACCCGCTGAGTCTGGGCCTTGCCGTGGACGATGCCCACCTGAACGGCAACGAGCCGTGGGACGGCGGCTGGGTGATGGTCTGCGCCTCGGAGCTGACCAAGACGGCCGTCATCGAGGCCATCAGAGCCGGGCGGTTCTACTCGAGCCTCGGGCCGACGTTCGACAGCATCCGGGTTGACGAGAGCGGCATACACCTGCGGACGAGCCCCGTGGTGGCCGTGCGGCTGGTGGACAACACGAGCTGGGGCGCACGGGTCTATCCCGGGTACGGACAGACGGTGACGGAGGCCGAGTTCAGCCTGCCCGCCGGCCGCCCCTTCGTCCGCGTCGAGATAGAGGATGAACGGGGCCGCAAGGCGTGGACCAACGCGCTGCTGGTCTCCGAGACCTGATGGTACGGAAGGCCGCGCTCCTGCGCGCAGGTCAGGTTGCTTGTCCGCCCCTGCCGCAGTATAATCGTGGTTTGGAGCCATAGCGGCCAGAACGGACGTCGTCGGGCCGTGCGTCCCTCCCCCCGCGCTCAGACCGCCAAGACCGGAGTGGCAACGCCCGACCCATGCTCAGACACGGAGACGGCAGCAAGTGACGCAACTCGAACATGCTCTCAATGGCGATGTCACCCCCGAGATGGAGCAGGTTGACCGCGCTGAGCCCATCGACGCGGAAGCTGTGCGGCACGGCATCGCCGCGGGCCGCATCGTTCTGCCCGCCAACGTGAATCACGGCGGATTAGACCCTATCGGCATCGGCGAGGGGCTGCGCACAAAAGTCAACGCCAACATCGGCACCTCCCCCGACCGCAGCGACGCCGGGCACGAGCTGGACAAACTGAATGCCGCCCTCGACGCCGGGGCGGACACCATCATGGACCTGAGCACGGGGGGCGACATAGACGGCGTGCGCCGAACCGTGCTGCAGAACTGTCCCGCGCCTCTGGGCACGGTCCCCATCTATCAGGCGGCCATCGAGGCGGGCGGGCCCGAGCAGATGTCCATCGGGTCTTACATGAAGGTCTTTGAGCGACACGCTCGGGACGGCGTGGACTTCGCGACGGTGCACGCGGGCGTGATGCGGGAGGCGATTCCGCTGCTGGAGCGGCGCCTGATGGGCGTGGTCAGCCGGGGCGGGTCCTTCCTGGTGCACTGGATGAGGAAGCACGGGCAGGAGAACTTCCTGTATGAACACTTCGATGACATCCTGGCCGTGGCCCGCGAGTACGACGTCACGATGAGCCTGGGTGACGGCCTGCGTCCCGGCTGCATCGAGGACGCCACCGACGAGGCCCAACTGCACGAGCTGCGCGTGCTTGGCGAGCTGGCGGAGCGCTGCCGGCAGGCCGGTGTGCAGGTCATGATTGAAGGCCCCGGCCACGTGCCGCTCAACGAGATAGAGCGCAATATGCGACTGGCCAAAGAGCAGTGCGACGGGGCGCCGTTCTACGTTCTCGGACCGCTTCCGACCGACATTGCGCCCGGTTACGACCACATCGTCGGTGCCATCGGGGGCGCCCTGGCCGCCGCTCACGGGGCCGACTTCCTCTGCTACGTGACGCCGAAGGAGCACGTGGGCCTGCCGGACACGGACGACGTGCGGCAGGGCGTCATCGCCAGCCGCATCGCCGCCCACATTGCGGACGTGGCGAAGGGGCTGCCCGGGGCCCGCGAACTGGACGCCCGCATGAGCAAGCTGCGGGCCGCGCGGGACTGGACCGGTATGGTCGGGGCGGCGCTGGACCGGGAGGAGTTCGACCGGATGCTGGCGGGCGAGGAGAAGGGTGATCGCTGCTCGATGTGCGGCGAGTTCTGTGCCGTAAAGCTCTTCCAACAGGCACTGGATGAGGCCGCCGAGAAGGCCCCTTCCGCCGAAGGAGCATGATCATGGAGTTTGCCGACACGGACGCTTCGGTTCTCGAGGAAGAGATCGAAGAGCTGAAAAGCACGCGCAACGCGGTCATCCTGGCCCACGTCTATCAGCGGCCGGCCGTGCAGCGTATAGCGGACTTCACCGGGGATTCCCTGGGCCTCAGCCGTCGGGCCGTCGAGACCGATGCGCAGGTCATCGTTTTCTGCGGGGTCCGCTTCATGGCGGAGACGGCCAGCATTCTGAACCCCGACAAGGTCGTGCTCCTGCCGGAACCCTCGGCGGGCTGCGCCATGGCCGAGTTCGCCACCGCCGATGCGGTGCGCGAGCGGGTGCGCAAACTGGGCGACAACGTGGCCGTCGTCAGCTACGTCAACAGCACCGCCGAGGTGAAGGCGGAGTCTACCATCTGCTGCACCAGCGCCAACGCCGTGCAGGTGGTGCAGAGCCTGCAGGAAGATCGCGTTCTGTTCGTGCCGGACCGCAACCTGGCCTCCTACGTCGGCGAGCAGACCAACAAGGATGTCATCGCGTGGGACGGCCACTGCTACGTGCACGACCCGAACATCAGCACCGGCGCCATACGCGAGTTGCAGCGGCTGCACCCCAACGCCGTGGTCATGGCGCATCCGGAGTGCAACGCGGGCGTGCGCCGGCTGGCCCACTTCGTGGGCAGCACGTCGCAGATGCTCGACTTCGTGGCCGCTTCGGACTCGCAGAGCTTCATCGTCGGCACCGAGGAAGGGCTGCTGCATCCCCTGCGGGAGCAGAACCCGCGCAAGCACTTCTACTCCACCGGTAGCGTGTGCAGCTCGATGCGGCTGACCACGCTGGCCTCCGTGCGCCGCGCGCTGGACCGGATGTCCAACGTCATCACGGTGCCGGAGGAGGTGCGGGAGCGCGCCGTCGTGGCGCTGAACCGCATGCTGGAAGTGTAGCTTTCCCTGCCTGCCTTGAGCCAGCGTATGAGCACCTCTATCGGAATCGACGTGGGCAGCGTGGCCGTGAAGGTCGTGGTGCTTACCGACGGCCAACCCACCGGACGTCTCAGGGAGGCGACCAGCCCGGACGTGGTCGCTCAGTCCCGCGCGCTGCTTGAGAGGGTCGCCGGTCGGGGCGCCGTCTGCGCAACGGGATACGGCCGTAACCTGGTGGAAGAGGCCGACGCCCGTGTCAGCGAGATAATGGCCAATGCCGTCGGCGTGGGGTGGCTTCAGCGCCACTGGGGGGAGCTGGAGCAGATCTTCGGCGAACCGCCCGAACCCGCTCGACTCGACGAGAGGGTGCGTACCATTGTGGACGTGGGGGGCCAGGACAGCAAGGTCATAACGTTCGCTGATGACGGCCTGGTGCGGGACTTCGCCATGAACGACCGCTGCGCGGCCGGGACCGGCCGCTTTTTGGAGGTCATGGCGCGTGTCCTGGAGGTGGACCTGGCCGGGTTGGACCGGCTGGCGCTCGAGGCCCCCGAGCCAGCGGCCATCAGCAGTGCCTGCACCGTCTTCGCCGAATCGGAAGTGGTAAGCCTGCTGGCTGAGGGCGTGCCGCGCCGCCGGGTGGCGGCGGGCGTCTTCCACAGCGTCGCACAGCAGGTTTTTGCGCTGGCGGAGCGTTGCCTGTGGCGGCCGCCTGTGTTGTTTGACGGCGGGCCCTCGGCGAGCGTGGCGCTGCGGAGGGCGTTGGGGCGGCGGTTCGGCGTCGAGCCGGTGGTGCCGCCGTGCGGGCAGTTCGCCACGGCCCTCGGAGCGGCGCTGGTGGCGGCCGACCGACGGCTGTCCGACCAGTTGACAGGTACGGGGCAGGGGTTATGATGAGGAATGGGCCGCCGGGGAGGCCATCGCGTTCGGCCCGTCCGAGCGGCGCCTGTTCGACGTCGAGTCGTTACCACCATGACTCGGGTACTGGAAAATACGGGAGCTGGTCATGAGGAAGCACGCATGCGTGGCACTGGCGTTGTCCCTTGTCGTGGGCCTGGTCCTGTCGATAGCCGTGGCACGCGGGCAGGAGGAAGAGCCGGCTGTCCGTCGCATCAAGGTGCCCGTCAAGCAGTATAAGCCCGTCACTCCGGGGAACGTTTACCGGGCGGCGACGGCCGGCACACAGGCCAGTGTGCGTTTTCGCGATGCGTTCACTCGCGCCGTGTCGGTTCCTGAGGGGGCGGCGCAGGTGGAGGTGGCCGGCCGGACCTACAATCCCCTCCTGGCCTTTCGGACGGCCGGCGACCTGATTTGCCTTATCCCGGCCACCAGCCCGGACGCGGTGAGGACGGTGTTGGGGGTGCCGCAGGGCCGTCCCGTCCCGCCGGCCGCGCTGGAACGGGGCATGGTCCTGAACGATGGACAGCAGATCACCATCGAAGGCACTGTTGTCGGGACGCTCGCCGGGGCCAAGTACGTTCTGGTGGATCGTGTTCTGCTGACGCCTCCCACGCAACCCGCCGGCCGGCGGGAGTTACACCTGCTGTTGCCCGGGCAGCGCGAGCCACGCGTGATGAGTTCGCCGGGCTCGCAGACCTACGAGTTCCCGTGCAGCTACGTCGAGGACGCCACGGAGACCCTCACGGTCACCGTGGAGCAGAAAAGCGACCAGCAGCTCGCCGCCGACGTGGCCAGGCTGACAGCTCAACTGGAGGGCCTGCGCTCGGAGACGAAGTCGTACGGACAGTACTCCCCCGGGACGGTTTACCGTCACGCCGGCGCGACCGAAGGGCGGGTCAACGTTGACTTCACCGACAGAGTGGCCGAAGTTTTCTCGCCGCCGCTGCCGGAGGGGACCTCGACGGCCTCGACTGTCCGCCGTGGGGCTCCCACCGAGGTGAACGTCGCCTACGCCTTCGAGACGGAGGGCCGCGTCACGTGCCTGGTGCCCAACACCTGGCCGGCTCTGACTGAGCAGGCCAGGCGGCTGCTGCCGGGAGAGCAGGTGCGCGTGCGCGGCACGACCGTGGGCCCCGCCGGCCCGCGCAACCGGGTGCTGGTGGACATGCTCTCGTTCCCCGAAGAACTGGACGACACGAACTGGTGGGTGACCTTGCAGTTGGGCGAGGACGGAGCCCGCACCATTCTCTGGGATGACGGGTACTACCGCCTGAGCAGTCTGCGCTGCCGGCACGCCGCAAGACGATTCGAACCCGTCCAGGTTCTGGTGAGTCGTTTCCGGACGGTAACCATGCAGCAGTTCCGCCGTCCAGAGCCCGCGGCTGAGGAGCAGGAGGGCGGTCAGTAGTCAGTCGGCGTCAGACCCCCTGTGCCTCGGCGGCCAGATGGCCCCCCTCCTTGAGGGCCTTCCGGTTCAATTCCAGCAACTCCGCTTTGCGGTCGGTGAAGACCTCCGCCAGCGCATCCCGGCAACTCTCGGTGCGTACCAGCGAGCTGACCTGCAGGAAGGCCCCCAGCATCAGCACATTGCCCACGCGCACGTCTCCCAGTTCGGCTGCCCGCTCCGCGGCCGGGACGCACACCTGCCGGGCGCCTGCGGGCCGCTCCACCTCATCCACGTCCACCCCTGAACTGTTGACCACTATCAACCCGCCGGACTTCAGCCGGGGGGCGAAGCGCTCGTAGGAGAGCTGATTCAGGACGATGAGACCATCGGCCTGCTCGACCAGGGGGCTGTATATTGTGCCGTCGCCGATAACCACCTGGCAGTTGGCCGTGCCGCCGCGCACCTCCGTGCCGTAGGCGGGAAGGTAGGTGACCTGCCGGCCCTCCGCCATCGCTCCGATGCAGAGCAGTCGGCCCAGTGTCAGCACGCCCTGGCCGCCGAAGCCGGCGATGATGACGCGGTATTCGCGGGTGTCCGCGGCGGTCTTGTCGTTGTGATCAGTCTGCTGCATCTTTGGGGGCTCCAACGTCGCGCACGACGCCGAGCGGGAAGGTCCTGGTTACTGTGTCATCGATGTGATGGTAGCTTTCGATGGGCGACATCCGCCAGTAAGTGGGGCAGGGGGAGAGCACCTCGATCATGCTGAAGCCCACCCCGTCGAGCTGATAGCGGAATGCCTTCTTGATGAAGCGTTTGGTCTCGCGGACCCGCCGGGGGGAAGTGACCGTGACCCGGGCCAGCAGGGCCGGAGCCTCGAGCTGGTCCAGCAGTTCGCACATGCGCATCGGGTGCCCCTCGGTGGCAGCGTCCCGGCCACGCGGTGTGGTGGCGGTCTTCTGCCCCACCAGAGTGGTGGGTGCCATCTGTCCGGAGGTCATCCCGTAGAGCGAGTTGTTGATGAAGATGACGGTGATGTTCTCACCCCGGTTGGCGCAGTGGATGGTCTCCGCCATGCCGATGGAGGCCAGGTCGCCGTCGCCCTGATAGGTGAAGACGACCTTGTCGGGATGCACTCTCTTGAGGCCGGTGGCCACGGCCGGCGGGCGCCCGTGGGCGGCCTCGCTCCAGTCGATGTCTATGTAGTCGTAGGCCAGAACGGCGCACCCCACGGGGGCGATGCCGATGGTCCGCTCGACTATGTCCAGTTCCTCCAGCACCTCCGCCAGCACGCGGTGAACAGTCGAGTGCCCACAGCCGGAGCAGTAGTGCGGCGAGACGTCCAGCATCGAGGCCGGCCGTCGGTAGAGGGGTGTCGTTTTCGATTGGGTCTTCTGTTGTGTTCTCATCGGGCATTTTCCCGTTGGCGGGCACCGAAAAGGGACTTCAGCCTGTCGGCCACCTCCGCGGCCTGGGGGACGGCGCCGCCCGGTCTGGGCAGCAGTTCCACCCGGCAGGCCCCTTCCACGGCCAGCCGTACGTCGTCCACAAGCTGGCCGGCGCTCATCTCCACCACCAGCATGCCGCGCACACGCTCGGCCCATTCCGCCAGCGGAGCCGTGGGGAACGGCCAGAGCGTGATGGGCCGAAACAGACCCACCGTGAAGGGCAACTCCTCGGCCATACGTTCCACCACCTGCAGGCAGACGCGCGCGCTGGTGCCGTAGGCGATCAGCAAGACGTCCGCGTCCTCCGGTCCGACGTACTCGAAGCGGACCTCCTCCCGCCCAATCCGCTCGTATTTGGCCAGGAACTGCTCGTGGAATTCGACCATATCCTCGACCACGGCGTGGAAGGACCTTACCACGTTGCGCTTGCGACCGGGCTCGCCGGTCAGCGCCCACGGCTTTGGCGGAGGGGAGGGCGGGCCGAGGTGGTCGAAGGTAACCGCTTCCATCATCTGCCCGATCATGCCGTCGCTCAGCACCAGCACGGGGTTGCGGTAGCGGTCGGCAAGGTCGAAGGCGAGGTAGGTCAGGTCGGCGAACTCCTGCACCGTGGCGGGCGCCAGCACCAGGGTCCGGTAGTCGCCGTGGCCGCCGCCGCGGGTGGCCTGATAGTAGTCTCCCTGGGCCGGGGCGATGTTGCCCAGGCCGGGTCCGCTGCGCTGGACGTTGATGATGACGGCCGGAAGTTCGCTGCCGGCCAGGTACGAGATGCCTTCCTGCTTGAGGCTGATGCCGGGGCTGCTGGATGAGGTCATGCAGCGGGCGCCGCCGGCGCTTGCCCCGTAGAGCATGTTGATGGCGGCCAGTTCGCTCTCGGCCTGCACGAAGGTGCCGCCTCGCTGCGGAAGCTGGTCGGCCATGAAGGCCGTCAGCTTGTTCTGGGGTGTTATGGGGTAGCCGGCGTAGAAGACGCAGCCGGCTCGGATGGCCGCCTCCCCGGCGGCTTCGTTGCCGGAGACCAGCACTCGGTCGGCTTGTTCCGTGCTCATGGGTACCTACTCAGGAGCTATATCGCTGCCCACGACATCCTCGACGCGGACGACCTCGATGGCGGCGTCGGGGCAGATGACGGCGCACTTAAGACAGCCGGTACACTCGACTTCCGGTCGGACGGCCGCTGTCTGGATGCCTCTTTTGTCCGGCTGCTGCCGGATGTAGAGCTTGCCCTGGTCGCAGAACTCGACGCACAGGCCGCAGCCCTTGCAGTAGCCGGCCGAAATGTGAATCTCGAATCGTCTGTCTTCAGACATACCGGGGTTGCCCCCTCCAGTCCAGCTTGTTGCACAGCGTTTCGAAGAACGTCATCCGACCGGTCCGGATAAGTTGGAGCGGTGTCTCAGAGCGGCGGATGCGCACCAGGTCCGTTTTCTTCAGCGTCTCGCTGACCTGCCCGTCCACGGTCAGGGCGGGCGGCTCGGCGAACTCGGGCGCCGACAGCGCGATCTCCACCTCCGGCGGCAGCACCAGCGGTCGGTTGCTCAAGGTGTGGGGGCAGATGGGAGTGACGACCAGCGCGTCCAGTTCGGGATGCACGATGGGGCCGCCGGAGGCCAGGCTGTGTGCCGTGGAGCCGACGGGCGTGGCGACGATAAGCCCGTCCGCACGGTAAGTGGTCACCAGCTCACCGTCCACCCGGAACTCGATGGTCATAAGCCGCGAGAGGGCCGTCCGCGATACCACGGCATCGTTCAGGGCCATCGTCTCCAGCAGAACCTCCCCGTCCCGCTCCAGCCGGCAGCTCAGCATCATGCGCTCGACCATCTCGTAGCGCCCGGCCAGCACGTCCGAGAGAACCGATTGGAAGCGGTCGGCGGACGTTTCGGTCAGGAAGCCGAACTTGCCCACGTTGATGCCCAGCAGGGGCACTCCGTGGACGCCGACGCGCCGGGCGGCGCGCAGCATGGAGCCGTCTCCGCCGAGCACCAGCCCGAAGTCCACATCCTCGGGCTCAACCGCGGCTTCCATCTCCAGGTCCACCACGACCTCCGCCCGCTCGGACAGCCACGACTCGACCTCGTCCAGGGCCTCCAGCACGGACTTCTTGTCCCTGTTGCCCAGGATGATGATCCGTCTCACGGGCTTTGTCCCCCGCTCTCGGATGGTTCATCCCCGCCGGTTGTCGGCACGTCGAACGGTTCCTCCTTCAGCTCTCCCTCCAGAGTTTCCACCAGCTTTTGCACGCGCGTGCCGGCGTCCTGCAGGAGTTCCTGGCAGCGGCGGTACGCGCCGATTCCCTGCTCGTAGAGTTCCAGGGACTCGTCCAGCGGCAGATGGCCTTCCTCCAGGCGCCCGACGATTTCTTCCAGCCTCTGCAGGCTCTGTTCGAAGGTCTGCGGCTCGGACTGGTTCCGGTCTTCGGTCTGTGGTTGTTCGTTCATTTGCCCATCCGAGGTCCGCCGGAGAGCGCCGCACAGCCACTTGCCTTGCCGCATTGGGGCATGGCGCGCCGCGGCCCTTCCTGCGGAAAACGTTGCTGTCAGGCGAAGACCCCATTATAGTCAAACCGTGGGCGCAATCCAAACCCAACGCCGCGGGGGGACAGCCGGCAATGGACGTCAAGCCGAGCGAGCAGACCGTCGAGGAGGCGTATCAGTTGGCTGAGCCGTGCGTTATCTGCCCCCGCCTGTGCCGCGTGGACCGACCCGCCGGACAGCAGGGCTACTGCGGCATCGGCGCCATGCCGCGCGTGGCCGGCGCCGGGCCCCACTACGGCGAGGAGCCCCCGCTGGTGGGCCGCGGCGGCTCGGGCACCATATTCCTGGCCGGCTGCAACCTCCTCTGCGCCTTCTGCCAGAACTACGATATCAGCCATGGCTGCACAGGGCGCGTGGCCGAACCCGACCAGATAGCGAAGTCCATGCTCACCCTCGAGAGCAACGGCTGCGAGAACATCAACTTCGTCACCCCCTCGCACGTGGCTCCCTGGCTGATGGACGCCGTCCGACGGGCCCGGCTGGACGGCCTGCAGGTGCCCATCGTCTATAACTGCGGGGGCTACGAGCGTGTCGAGACTCTCCGCGTGCTTGAGGGCACCGTGGATATCTACATGCCGGACGCCAAGTTCTGGTCCGCCGAGACGGCCGAACGCTACACCGGCGCGCCGGACTACCCCGACCGCATGCGCGAGTCGCTCAAAGAGATGCAGCGGCAGGTGGGGGACCTGCGGACTGAGGGCGGTGTCGCGAGGCGCGGCCTGCTGGTGCGCCACCTGGTCATGCCGGGGCAGACCGACCAGAGCAAGAAGATCCTGCGTTTCATCGCCCAGGAGGTCTCCCCCGGGGCCTACGTGAACGTGATGGAGCAGTACCGGCCCATGTATAAAGCCTGCGATTACCCGCAGATAAACCGGCCGGTCACCGCCGAGGAATACGCCGAAGTGCGGTTCTTCGCCCGGGACCTCGGGCTCAACCTGCTGTGAGGAGACCGGCTGCGGCCGCGTCGGCCGTTCAGTCCGTGCCCGTCGGTGTGCCGTCCGCGCCTCGCCCCGCGCATTGTCCCCTGCGCAAGATTCCACGTATTGACGCCGCGCCGGGCGTGCGCTATCCTACGTACAGGAGTTGTGGGGAATCATCGCAGTAACTCTTCGGGGTAAGGAGGGCACGCCATGGACGTCGAATCGTATCTGAAGGACAAGGGGGTCCAGTACGAGGTCATACCGCACGAGCAGGCATTCACCGCGCAGGAAGTGGCGGCCGCCGAACACGTGACCGGGCACAAGTTCGCCAAGACGGTCATCGCCAAGTCGGGCGACAACGCCTACATGCTGGTGCTGCCGGCGAGCCACCACGTGGACTTCGAGAAGGCCTCGGACCTGGTGGGCGAAGAGTTGGAGATGGCCAGCGAAGAGGAGATGAAGAAGATATTCCCCGACTGCGAGATAGGCGCTGAGCCGCCTTTCGGCAGCGAATACGGCCTGCCCACGTATGTTGACAGCTCGCTCACGCAGGTGGACGACGTCGTCTTCCGCGCCGGAACGCATGACCTGACCATCCGCATGCGCTACGACGACTACGCGGAGCTGGAGGACCCCGCCGTCGGGGACATCATAATCGAAGAGTGAGGGGGGTGCCTCAAGGCTTTTGCCACCGGCGCAGGCGCCCTTCGGATGCGGCGGCCAGGTCCGGGCGTTCCAGCCGGCGGAAGCCGTCGGCCACGGCCATCATGACGCGGAACGTTACTTCCCGTCGGCGGTCCGGGGTGGACGTGCCGCTGAAGCGCATCGGGTCGCCGAAATGCAGACCGATGGGGGCCGGTCGGGGCAGTGGTTGACCTGTGGGCCAGGCGCGCCAGGCCCCGCTGATAGTTACCGGTATCACCGGGCATCCGGTCCTGAGGGTCAGGGCGGCGACGCCTTCCTGCGGCTTCATCATCTGCTCATCCGGGGTTCGACCGCCTTCCGGGAATATGCCGACCAGATACCCCGCGTCCAGAGCCCTCAGCAGGCGGCTGATTGAACTCGGTCCCGGGGCCTTCTCGCTGACCGGCACCGTGTCGAACAGCCGCATGAACCATCCCACCACGGGCATCCGATAGTACAGCTCTGTGCCCATGTAGATGATGGGCCGACCGGCGGCCAGGCCGATGAGGACCGGGTCGAAGAAGCTCTGGTGGTTGGCGGCGAGGATGGCGGGGCCGTCTTCCGGGATGTTTTCCGCGCCCGACCATGCCAGCCGGTGCGCGACCGCAAAGTAGGGATGCAGCAGGAGCGCCCCCAGCCGTTGCAACGCAGTATCGGTGGCTCCCTCACTCATCCAACGGTCCCACCTTGTAGATGCAGACCAGCCCGGCGGACAGCAGCAGGAGCTGGAACAGCAGGCCCAGCCTGTAGCCGCC
Organism: Candidatus Brocadiia bacterium; assembly: GCA_046483385.1. Classification (GTDB taxonomy): domain Bacteria; phylum Planctomycetota; class Brocadiia; order SM23-32; family SM23-32; genus B1Sed10-231. The sequence goes on from JAWODG010000234.1 coordinate 28,396, forward strand.
GGCGTGCACCCCGGGGATGCGCACGTCGGCCAGCACCCCGAACGTGACCGCCCCTACCATGGACAGCTTGTGCCCCACGTTGTAGAGGCCGAAGTACTTGCCCACCTGCCCCTCGGGCACAAGCTCCACCAGCATCTTGCGCCCGGCCACCCAGATGTTGGCCAGGCCGAAGCCCCCCAGCACGATAAACACGGACATGAACAGCGCGAAGCTCGTCGCCAGAGCGGAGACCACGATGGCGACGGCCACGCAGGCCCCGGCGGCCAGCAGCGTGCGCCGGGGACCGATGGCGTCCGCCAGCCGCCCTCCGGCCGCCCCCAGCACGCCCGCTCCCAGGCTGAAGGGAATGAGCCAGAGCATCGCCTGCTGTTTGTCCAGTCCGAACACGTGCACCATGTAGGGCGTGGCCGCGATGATGCCCGTGTTGAGCGAATCGACCAGGAAGAAATTGCCCAGCAGGAACAGAAGCACGGCCTTGTGCCGGGGCAGCAGCCTGAGAGTGACCAGCACGCGCCTGTAGGCCAGCCGCAGCAGCCGCGTGCCGGGGCGTGCCGGCTTGCTCGCCGGCTTTTCCGGAACGAACACAACCAGAGGCACGCTGAACAGCAGGAACAGCACACCGGCCAGCGCGAAGAGCGGTGTCCGTCCGTGCGTCGGGTTGGTGCGTTGATAAAGCTGGACGGCGTACCACCCGAGGGGCAGAGCAAAGGCGACCCCCGCGTATCCCAGCGCCACGCCCAGCCCGCTCATCATGCCCAGCCGCTCCCGGGGTGCCAGTGTGGGCAGCAGGCTGTCGTAGAAGGTGAGCGAGGAGTTGTAGCAGAAGTTGGCCACGAAAAACAGCAGCAGGATGAGGACGGCGGACCCGGCGAAGGTGATGGCGATGCAGCTTGCGCAGGTGATTAGGGTCAGCACGATGAGGTATCGCTTCGCGCGCCCCGTGCGGTCCGCCACCTCCCCGGCCACGGGCAGGAAGACGCCGCTGGCGGCCAGCGACAGCCCCATCGTCAGGAACGTCCACTTCTCGACGCCGGTGTACTCCTTCACGTGCAGAGTGATGGCATAGGAGACGACGAGGGCGGAATAGATGGTGTTGGCGAAATCGTAGAGTGCCCAACTGACAGCCCGCTCCCAGCGTATCCGCTCCGGTCCGATATCCTCGGACCGTGCCGCTGCGGTGGCCGGTATTTCGCTCATCGCCCCTCCGTCGCTGGCGCCGCCGGGATTGTACGCGCCGCGACGCGCACGGCGCAAGCGGGCAGGGGCAGGTGTCTACGGTGGATTCGGTGGCTGTCGGCTCGGGCCTCGGAGACGTCAGACCCGTACCGCCAGAAGGTCGCAGAGCGCGGCGGCGATCTCCGTCTTCGTGCCGGGGCGGGCCAGCACCTTGCCCGAGGCGTCGAGTACGAGGGCGGGATGGACCTCGTCGCGGATCCGGGTCAGGTCGTTGGCGACGACAAGGTCGGCCTCGTTGTGTCGCAACGATTCGAGCGCCGCCGTGCGCAGTTCGTCCTCCGGCAGCCCCACCTCCAGCTTGAACTGCACCAGGCGCGCGTCAGGCGCCCACTCGCGGATGAGTCCTATTACCTTCGGCGTGCGCACCAGGCGTATGGTCCAGTTCTCGCGACCGGAGGGGGTCTTCGTCTGGTCCGGTGCTTCCGGCACGTAGTCCAGCACCGCCATGGCGTGGACGATGGCGTCGGGCGGGTTGCTCTCCATCTCGCCGCGCAACACCCCAATCAGGTCATCCACCGTCTCGACGGGCAGGATGCGGAGGCGCCCCCGTTCGGCCTCGGACAACTCCTCGGGGTCGGGCCGTCGGCTGCCCGGCCCGGCCACCAGCACGACCGCCGCCCCGCGCCGCAGGGCCTCCTCCGCGATGCGACTGCCGAGCCGCCCGGAGGAGCGGTTGCTGACGTAGCGCACGGCGTCGATGGGCCCGCGAGTGGGGCCGCTGGTGATGATGATGCGTCGTCCTGTGAGGGTGGCGTCCATGGCGTGTACGCTACCGGGCGCCTCCAGCCGGCGCAAGTGCCCGTCCGCCTGCTCAGCTTGCAAAGGGCACGCCATCTGATAGAATGCAGGCTCTCCGCCCTTATGGCCGGGCGTCCCCGGGCGCCTGGCTTCTTGGCGACACGCACACCGGCCTCATCCGCCGGGCATTCCGCATATACCTTTCGCGCCGGGACCACCGGACAATGGCGCAGGAACAGATACAGTCAATTCAGGGCACCGAGGACGTGCTGCCCGAGCAGTGGGCCTACTGGCGCCGGCTCGAGGAGACGGCGCGGCGGCTCTTCGAGCAGTACGGCTACGGCGAGATTCGCACGCCCGTCATCGAGGAGACGCGCCTGTTCGTCAAGGGCACCGGCGAGACCACCGACATCGTCGAGAAGGAGATGTACACCATCCCCACCGGCGACGGGGAGAGCGTCACGCTGCGCCCGGAGGGCACGCCGCCGGTCATCCGCAGCTACCTGGAGCGGAGTCTCGACAGACAGGTTACATTCCAGAAGTTCTACTACGTCGGGCCGATGTTCCGCCGCGAGCGGCCCCAGAAAGGACGCCTGCGGCAGTTCCACCAGTTGGGCGTGGAGGCCATCGGCAGCGACAGCCCCCTGCTTGACGCCGAGACCATCCTGCTGGCCGTCGAGATATTCCGCGAACTGGGCCTCCAGAATTTCGAGGTGGCCCTCAACACCATCGGCTGCGAGGACTGCCGCCCCCGTTACCGGCAGGAAGTCCAGCGGCTGCTGGAGGGACGCATCGAGGAGCTTTGTCCCGACTGCCAGCGACGGTTGGAGCGCAACGTCTTCCGCGTGCTGGACTGCAAAAACGAGGGCTGCCAGGCTATCGTGGAGTCCCTGCCGCCTGTCACGGAGTTCCTCGACCCCGAGTGCGCCGAGCACTACGTCGCGGTCAAGGACGCGTTGCGGCGTGCGGAGGTGCCCTTCATCGAGGATACCCGGCTCGTGCGCGGGCTCGATTACTACACTCGGACGGTGTACGAGATACGCCACGGAGGGCTGGGCGCGCGCGATTCGATCTGCGGCGGCGGCCGGTACGACGACCTGGTGGAGCTGCTGGGCGGGCCGGACCTGCCCTGCGTGGGGTTCGCCATCGGCGCGGAGCCGACCATTCTGGCCATGGAAAGCGAACTGGGCGAGGGACCGGAACAGACCGCGCGGCCGGACGTGTTCGTGGTCTGCTTCGACGATGAGGCCCGCCCCGAGTGCTTCCGCATGGTCACCGAACTGCGCCGGGCGGGGCTCTCGGCGGATATGGACTACGAGGACAGGAGCGCCAAGTCACAGATGCGCGTGGCCGACCGGCTGGACGCGCGGCTCTGCTTCCTGATTGGAGGGCGGGAACTCGAGCAGGGCGTGGTGCTGATCAAAGAGATGATCGAGGGTGAACAGTGGAACGTGCCGCGCGGTGAGATGGTGGAAGCGGTGCGCGACTATTTGAGCAGCGGAGCCGAACAAGGGGGAGGCAACGATGGCTGAGGAGAGGATTGAGGCGCTGGTGCAGGAGCTGCGCAACTTCCGCACCCGCAGCGCCGCGGGCCGACGACTGGCCGCGATGGGCAAGGACGCCGTCGGCCCCCTGCTGAAGGCGCTGGATGAGGAGACCCAGGAGGGCGCCAAGTGGGCCATCGTGAACTGTCTGGGCGAGATAGGCGCGGAAGAAGCCGTGCCTGCCATCGCGCCATACCTGGACCGGGACGACTTCCGCACCGTGGCCCATGAGGCGCTGGTCAAGATCACCGGGCGTGACCTCGGGCAGGTGCCCGACGGGTGGCTCCGCTGGGTCGGGGAGGAACGGGAAACCGAAAAGGAGGCCCCCGCCGCCCCGCGAGGCGCTCTGAGCGACGATGAACTGCTGCACCAGGGCATTGAGGGCGCCGGCGCGACGGTGGAGAAGGAAGCCGACGACCGCTACGGCGTCAGCCTGCCCGTCGGCGAGGGACGTCGCCGGCAGGTGACCGTCGTCTTCGGCGCCACCGACCACGAGGGCTCCCCCATCGTCATCATCTACGCCAACTGCGGCGAGGCGGACGCCATACACTACGAGAGGGTGCTCCGGGACAACCTGCGGATGCCCTACGGGGCGGTCGCCCTGCGCGACATCGGCGGCAAGCCCCACTTCGTCATGTTCAACACGATCCTGCGCGAGGGCCTCAGCCCCACCGAACTGCGCAAGTCCATCATGGCCATCGGCGAACGGGCGGACCGGGTCCAGCGGGAGCTGACCTGAACCGCTCCGGTGCCTGACGCTCACGCTTCACCACGAAGCACACGAAGTTTAGCCGCCTCTGGCGGGAACACGAAGAAGACGAAAAGGCACACAGGACCAAGCCGACTTTTGCCAGTTCTGTCGTTTGCCGTTTCCCTTCGTGCCCTTCGTGGTTAAAAACTTAGTTCCAGACACTGCGGAGATTGCGAAAGCCAGATGCTGAAACGGACACACAAATGCGGCGAACTGCGGGCGGACAACATCGGCGAGGAGGCCGTCCTGAGCGGCTGGGTCGCCAACTGGCGTGACCACGGAGGACTTGCGTTCATCGACCTGCGCGACCGAACCGGCATCACGCAGGTGGTCTTCCGCCCCGAGAACGACCCGGAACTGCACGCCCGCGCCCGCGAGCTGCGCGCCGAATACTGCATCAGCGTGCGGGGCACCGTCGAGAAGCGCCCGCCCGAGATGGAGAACCCCGACATCCCCACCGGGCAGGTCGAGCTGGTGGCGGCCGAGATGGAGCTGCACAGCGCCAGCGAGACGCCGCCCTTCGAGGTGCAGAGCACCGATGACGTCTCGGTCGAGGTGCGGTTGCGCAACCGCTTTCTGGACCTGCGCGGCCCGCGTATGCAGCGGAACCTGGAGATGCGCCACCGCCTGATGCAGGCCACGCGGCGCTACCTGGCGGAGTGCGGCTTCATCGAGGTCGAGACACCCTTTCTGACCAAGAGCACCCCCGAGGGTGCCCGGGACTACCTGGTGCCCAGCCGCGTAAACCCCGGCCGGTTCTACGCCCTCCCCCAGAGCCCACAGCTATTCAAGCAACTGCTCATGATCGGCGGGCTCGACCGCTACTTCCAGATCGTCAAGTGCTTCCGCGACGAGGACCTGCGCGCCAATCGCCAGCCGGAGTTCACCCAGATCGACGTGGAGATGTCCTTCGTGGACGAGGAGGACGTCATGGAGGTCAGCGAGGGGCTGGTGGCGCGGCTGTTCGAGCAGGTACTCGGCCGGCAACTGGAGCGTCCGCTGCCCCGCATGACCTACCACGACGCCATGGCGAAATACGGCACGGACGCGCCCGACCTCCGTTTCGGCCTGGAGGTACGGGACATCTCGGACATCGCCGCCGGCTGCGAGTTCCGCGTCTTCAGCGGCACAGTCGAGGACGGCGGGCAGGTGCGCGGCCTCTGCGTGCCCGGCGGGGCGGAAATGCCGCGCAGCCAGGTGGACGACCTTGTGGACTGGGTCGGCCAGTTCGGCGCGAAGGGGCTCGCCTGGTTCAAGATTCGCGACAACAAGCCGGAGGGCGGCATCGCGAAGTTCTTCAAGGAAGGCGAGATCAACGCCATCCGCAAGCGCTTCGGCGCCGAGGACGGCTCCATCCTGTTCTTCATCGCGGACACCCGGTCGGTCTGCAACCTCACGCTCTCGCACCTGCGGCTACGCCTGGGGCGGGAGCTTGACCTCATCGACCGCGAGCAGGACGCGCTCTGCTGGATAGTCGATCCCCCGGCATTCGAGATTGACGAGCGGACCGACCGGCTGACCTTCGTGCACCATCCGTTCACCTCCCCCCGGTCGGAGGACGTCGGTAAGCTGGAGAGCGACCCGACGGCGGCCCGCGCGCGGGCTTACGACATGGTGATGAACGGGCAGGAGATCGGCGGGGGCAGCATCCGTATCTCCGACTACGACCTGCAGATGCGCATTCTGCGCATCCTCGGGTTCAGCGATGAGCAGGTGGAGGAGCGGTTCGGCTTCTTCATGAACGCCCTCCGCTACGGCGCCCCGCCGCACGGCGGCATCGCGTTCGGCTTCGACAGGATGGTCATGACGATGCTGGGCATCGAGGACATCCGCGACACCATCGCCTTCCCCAAGACGCAACGGGCGGTGAGCCTGCTGACCGAGGCGCCGGGAGAGGTTTCCCCGGAGCAGCTCCGCGAACTGGGCATCCGCCTGGACATCGAGGAGTGAGCTGCTTCTCGCTACCGCGGCGGTGACAGAGTCTGCCCGGCGCGGGAACCTATTCGATGGGGACAAAGAATTCCTTGACCGCTCCGCACTCGGGGCAGAGCCAGTCGTCCGGCAGTTCCTCGAAGGGTGTGCCCGGCGGTATGGACTGCAGGATGTCGCCGTACTCGGGCTCGTACACGTAGCTGCAGAT
>JAWODG010000001.1:0-3162 GCA_046483385.1 Candidatus Brocadiia bacterium
TGGTCCTGCAAGCGCAAGCAGGACCCGGCCAACGGGGTCCTGCTTGCGCTTGCAGGACCACTCAGAAGGACCTCAGAGCAGCCCTCACGCCCCAGAGGTCCCCCGGCAAGAAGGGAAACCGTGCGCGCCAGAAAAATCCTTGACCGCCCCCAACCCGCGCCCTATAGTAAACGGAGACGGTAAACACTTACGGAGGGAGAATGCATCGTGGCTCGGAACATCACCTTCCCGCCTGATGCACAACAGATCATGGACGTGACGCAGTCCCCCTATAACTGCGACCCCACGGGCCAGGAAGACTGCACCGAAGCGCTGGTTCGGGCGCTGGACGATGCAGTCCGGCCGTGGCGTGATGCCTTCAAAGAACAGGCTGCTTTTTACAGGCAGAACCCTTTCGAGTATGAGGGACTTTTTGAGGCCCGGAAGCCGCACGGAATGATATTCCTGCCCGTTCCCGCACCGGCGAAGACCCTCTACTTCCCCAGGGGCACGTATCTTGTGAGCGACACGCTCCGCTACACCCTGCGGGACCTGCAGAACTGTAACGATTTCGAACTGCCGCAGCTCATCCAGTTCCAGGGAGAATCGGAGAAGGGCAGCGTCATCAAACTGGCCGATAACTGCCCGGGATTCGAATTCGGCACGCAACGACCGGTCATCGACATCATGGGCGGCATCTCGACAAATGCCGCGTTCCATAACAGTGTCGAGGATCTGACGATAGACGTGGGTGCGGGCAATCCCGGTGCGGTTGGCCTGGTGTTCTTCGCCAACAACACTGGAGCCGTGCGACACGTGACTCTCCGATCGAGCGACCCTGAGGGTGCCGGGCACTGCGGTTTCTCCATCCGCAACCGGAATGCGAGCGGCATATGTGTCCGGGACGTCACGGTGGAGGGTTTCGACTGTGGTGTGCGGATAGAGCACGACCGGCTGGCAACGGGCCTGGAGCATATTCGTGTTTCCGGTCAGCGAAACTGCGGTGTGCACGTGGACCGGCACAACGTTTCCCTGCGCGGGCTGGTCAGCCGCAACGCCGTTCCGGCCCTGAAGGTGACCGGCCGCGACGCCGTCGTTGCGTTCATCGATTCCCGGCTCGAAGGGGGCTCGGCATCGGAGCCGGCAGTTGTTCTCGGAGAGGGGTATCTCTTTGCGCGCAACATCGAGACGGACGGATACCGGTGCGCCCTCAGCCGGCTGGGAATCACGGAAGTTGACGGGGATCGCATCGAGGAATACGTCTCTTCAACGGTCACCGTCCTTTTCCCCGAGGAGTCGCGCCGCTCGCTCGACCTGCCCGTTGAAGAGGCACCCGAGATTCCCTGGGAGAACGACCACTCGAAGTGGGCCTGCGTCAATGATTTCGGCGCGGTCGGCGACGGCGAGACGGACGACACCGAGGCCATCCGGGCGGCTATAGCATCGGGCAAACCGGTGGTGTGGTTCCAGCCGGGCATATACCTCATTGACGACGTGATCGACCTGCCTCCAACCCTGCGGCGGCTGAATTTCATGAAGGGCGACCTTGGTGCCGGCGAGAACCTGCGGCTGATGCACGGCAAAGGCGCGTTCCGGGTGGTCGGCGACTCGGATGCCCCCCTGATCATCGAGGACCTGTTCGCAATGGAGAAATGGCGGGGCGGACACGCGCTCGTCGACCACGCCTCCAGGCGGACCCTCGTGCTCAGCGACATCCACATGCATTTCTGTGCGGCATACCGCAACAGCGTGGAAGGCGGGAAGGTATTCATTGAGAACGTGTTCGCCATGAACCAGTTCCGGCCCGAAGTTCCGGTCTTTCACTTCAAGGGCCAGCAGGTATGGGCGCGGCAGATCAACCCGGAACGGAACGATCCGGAGATACTGAATGACGGCGGCAGGCTCTGGATCCTGGGGTTCAAGACCGAGCACGAGGGCACCGCCTTCCGCACTGTCAACGGCGGCCGAACCGAGGTCTTGGGCGGCACCTTCAACCAGTGCGTGGAGGAAGGCGCACCGGCGATGATTGTGAACCACGACTCGGACGTCAGCGTGGTGTGCGGAACGACCGACTGGCGTAACACCGAGGGCCGGGGCCGCGTGATGGTGGATGAGCGCCGCGAGGGGACAACCCGCCAGATCAAGTGGTCCGAGTTTCCCCCGCGCACGGGCAACCGCATCGCCGTGCCGCTCTACGTCGGGCGCGCTTCTTCCATATCCTCCGACGCTGCGGCTGAAAAACAAGAGCGCTAACCCGGTTAGGCCAAACAAACCGCATAGGCACGGAGGCACCGTGATGGAACGCCCGAACATCCTGGTCATCACGACGGACCAGCAGAGCCACGACATGATGAGCTGCGCCGGGAACGGCCGGCTGCACACGCCGGCGATGGACCGCATTGCGGCCATGGGCACGCGGTTCGAGCGCGCCTACTGCGCTAACCCGATCTGCGTGCCGTCCCGGTTCTCGATGTGGACCGGCCGAATGCCCTCCGCCATCGGGTTCTCGGCCAACCGCACGGCGCCCGAAGGGCCCTTGCCCGAGGAGGTGCACGAGGGATCGCTGGGCCATCTCGTGCGCTCCGCCGGCTACGACACGTTCTTCGCTGGCAAGCGGCACACGCCTTCCGGACTCACCGCCGAGAGCATGGGGTTCACCAACCTCTCGTGGGACCGGCGGGACACGATGGCTGTGAGGGCCGCGGAATTCCTCCGCACGTCCCGCGACCGGCCCTGGTTCCTGGCCGTCAATTTCATCAATCCACACGACATCTGTTTGATGGCCATCCGCCAGTTCCCGGAATCCGATCTGCTGCGCGGCTTCCTCGAGCACGCGCATAGCGACAGGACTCTGGCCGAACTGGACCGTGCGCTGGAGCGGCCCGAGGGAGTGAGTGAGCAAGAGTTCTTCGACCGGCACTGCCCCCCGCTGCCGCCCAACCACGAGGTGGTCGAGGAGGAACCGGCGGCCTTTGCGCCGCTGTTGGAAGACCTTCCCTCGCGCCCGGCGGTTCGTAAGAACTGGGGCGAGAGGGAATGGCGACTCCACCGCTGGGCCTACCACCGACTCACCGAGAGAGTGGACCGACAGATCGGTGTCCTGCTCGATGCTCTGGGGCTATCCGGCCAGGCGGAGGACACTGTCATCATCTTCACGATCGATTATGGAGATCTGGACGGAGC
>JAWODG010000019.1:0-11959 GCA_046483385.1 Candidatus Brocadiia bacterium
CGGCGATGGCGTCAAGTCTCTTCAGCAACCAGTCGGGATCGGGACTCTGGGTCCAGACAATCGGTTTTTTCTCAGACATTGCGGATCTCTCCGTTGCGGCGATTTCGGGCGCGCGGCACTTCGGCTCTGCCTGAGAAACCGGGCCTGGATTCGAGCGGCTGCATCGACGTCCGGCTGCGTCCGCCTGCATCGACATGTCACAGGGACATGCCTGCTTCGGCGTCCTTGCCGGCCGCCGATTCGCTCGCTCTCGGTCCGACGGCCGATTTCTCAGACAGAGCCCAACCGGCGCGCTCCACCCTCGCCGGAGGGGCGGGTTTGGCTAACGATGCGTCTCCAGCAGTATCGGGCTCCGTGTCCTGGCGCGGGCGGCGGTTGCGCCGGCGCTTATGTTCAATTTCTCTCTCATTTCAGGCATCTGCCTTTCGGGTCGTGGTTTTCTGATCGGTTTCTGCGGGGCCGCCGGGGGCCGACAATGTCGGGCCGACAATGTCGGCGTGGGCAGTGAGCGGCCGGTTCCTTTCCGCGTCGGTGGGGTCCGACGGGCGTTCTCAGCGTTTCCCCTCGCGCGTGCGGCACAGGTGCCGCGGAAAGAGGCGAGAGGCGCCGAAGGAAAGACGGAAGCGGTCGTCCCCGCGGGATGCGTATTGGGGACCAGGGCAATCCACTGTGATCAATGGATTACACTCAGTGCCTCCGCTGGATGAAGGGGTGCAGAGGCACACGCCCGCCCTGGAGCGGGTAGCGGCCGTCTGCTGTGTTGGGTGTGGTCACAACGCAAACTCCACTGGGTCGCGGGCCCGGAAAACCCTCCCCCTCTTGACGGCCCGCGCACACCGTTCTCCTTTCGCGTGGCTTCGCGTCAGTTCACTGAGGCCGGCGTCGTCCGGCATCGCGGACTCGGGTGCCGACCCCGCTCCCTGATTACGTCACCGTTACAATTGCCGCGTCCACCCGGACGCCAATAGCAAAAGCCAGGGACGTTACAGGTCCCTGACCTGCAATCCACCCTAACCGGGCCGGGGGGCCGGATGCAAGGCCAAAATGTTGTATTTCCGGTTTTTCCCGTTTTTTCTCCCGTTCAGTCCCGGCGGGGCCTCACGACAGAGAAGAAGAACTCTAACACGGAGGCACGGAGGGCACGGAGAACGGCGCAAGCTAACCACTACGACCACAACGTCCCCGCCTCCGGCGGGGGCACACGACGGAACGGCAACGGCGTGCTCACACGAAGGCACAAAGTCACGGGGACCGGAATGCGGCAAGAGAGTGGCGGAACTCGTTGCGTACCCGAAATCGTTCTTGCTCCGGTGGCGCCCGGCCCCTGGCGCAGGCGGCGCGGCCGCAGGCCGGCCGCCAATTATGAATCATGAATTATGAATCATGAATTGAACAGCAACGGCGAACGGCGGGAAGACAACGGCCGCGCCGCCTTGAATTGTCCCCTCCGGTCCGCTATCGTCGCCACCGGCTGACAGGGACAAAGCCAGGGACAGCAGCCACAGATACACACTGATGAACACTGATAACGGCAACGGCAGGAGGGAAGGAGCACAGCAGGGATGGACGGCACGGTTTCTGACGCCGTGCCCGGTCTGACCATCCTTTCTTTGAATCTGTGTTCATCTGTGCAATCAGTGGCTCACAAGTCGTTGCCGTGGCGGCAGCAGGAGACTCGGCAGAGACGGATGTGGGTTGCCGGCGGTGAGCATTGAGGACGAAGAAGCAGACCTCCTTTGACCATTGAGGATGAGATGAGCTGGGTCAGCATAATGGTGGTTCCGGGGCCGGGGTTCGAGTGGCTATTTCTGATGTGGTTTGTCCTGCTCCCGATGGTTGTCGCGCCGGCGTACATCGGCTGGCGGCTGGGCAGGGAGCGCTCAACCGGCGCGCGGGTCGGCTATTCCGCGGTATGCGGGGTGTTCAGTTGGCTGGGCGTCCTGTTCGTCCTGCTGCTCCGCCTGACGGCCAGGGATGCCCCCATGGGATGAACCGTGGCCGTGAGTGTTTTGTCTTGCCGTCTGGTGCGGACCCGGTATAATTGCTTGACAGGATGTCCCCCGACCTACCACAAACGGGAGACAGCAGCATGGGCAGCGATGAGGAAGTCGAGGTGCCGCTTGACGTGAAGGCGGTTGCGGTGCTCTTCATCTTCATCGGCTCGGCCTCTGTCGGAGCGATGATAGCCAGTCTGGTCCTTGCGGACGCGCTCGTCTTCGACTTCAACTTCCTGCTGATTCTGCTCGGCGTCGGTCTGCTTCGCCTTAGTGACACGGCACGGGCCATCGCGGCTTTCCTGGCCGGCCTCAGTCTGGTTCTTCTCATCGTGGGCGTGCCCATCTTGCTGGCCGTCGGCGGGGGTTTCGGTGGTACAATCCGGGTCTTCGGCCGGCCCATCGGATCAACGCCACCCCTCCTGGGGTATGTGGCCCTTGCACTGATGGCCATCGGCCTCCTGCTCATCTACCGGACCGTCCATCGCCGGCCGGTCCGCAGGCTGTTTCGGGCAGGTGACAAGGAGACGCCTGAGATAGGCCGAGGGACAAAAGCGGCCATTATCTGCGCGGTCGTCCTCGCGCTGTTCATCAACGCGGCGGGGGCCTGGGCCTACCTCAGTGTTGATCCGCAGCACCACGGTTTCACCAATAGTGGCAGTGTCAAGAAGGAGGGCGAGGCTGTTCCGGTTGTGAGGGACGTGCATTGGGGCTACCGCTGGGGCAAGTTGACCTACGTGGTCTTCCAGAGCGCAACCGGCCAGCCGGGCTCCACCGCTCGGCTCAAACCTGCTTTCTGGACGAACGCCTCCGGGACGGCGGCCCTGAGAAAGCCCGATGGTACGGTTGTCGTGTTACTCGCAGAGAATCAGCTTCACGAGATCATCGACGGGGAGTACAGGACCACCGACGCGCGGGTCACGCCGGAGCAGTTCGAAGCCTTCCTGGACTCCAGCCCGGACAGGTACACCATCGAAGCGCTGCTGTCGTTCGTCGAGGGGCGCGGGGGCCGCTGATCCGACCGCTCATGGGCCACCGATCTACACCCGGGCGCAGGTCCAGCCCTGCCGCCCGCAAGGGGGCGAGACATTATAGCTCCGCGACATGAGACGGGGGGATGCAGCCGAAGCCCCCGCAAGGGGGCGGCAGGCATTAGCCCCACGGCGTAAGCCTGGGGGAACAGACGCCCTTGTCTTTACCCACGTCTTTGGGGTCTGGAGTTGCGGCCTTGACTGGATGCGTGGCCTATATGAGAGATTACGTGATAGGGATATATGCGGTTTGTGGGTGCCAGAGAAGGGCCGTTGGATCTCCGCGATGGGTGTGGGTTCCGCCCGACCCGCAGCGCCGAGGGCATGTTGCTCGGATCCGACAACCGGAGAATGGGCATGGGAAGAGTGCTTCTGACTGGAGGCCACAGAAGCCCGTCACCCAATCCGGTTCCTTGTCGAGCCCCCAGCCGGCCGCGCGGGCGGCCGGCCCTGGAGTGCGGCGGCTTGCCGCCGCCCTGCCGTTGCGGGGCTTGCCCCGCCGCCGTAAGGTATTTCCTGAAAACAGGATACTGGGTATCCTCTGCCGGCAAGCCGGCAGGATTGAGGGCGGTGGCAAGCCACCGCAGTCCGAGGGAGCGTCGCTCCGGTCGTGTTAGCGCTCTGCGTGGAATAGCGAAGAGGAATCGCTCGGACTGGCGGGTCCTGGTGGGCAAAAGCCCGGCCTTTGGCCATGGCTGAGATGTGGGTAAAGACAAGGGCTCACGCCCGCGACTGAAACCTGCCGGCCGCCGTCCGGGCCTGCTTCTGTCTCTGCGGATTGCTCATCAGTCCTCACGTCCGGCGTGCTTCTCGGTGAGGTATTCGTCGATGGAGGCCGCCGCGCGTTTGCCGGCGCCCATGGCCTGGATGACCGTCGCGGCGCCGGTGACTATGTCGCCGCCCGCCCAGACGCCCTCCAGACTCGTCTCGCCGGTGACCTCGTCGGCGTCTATCGAGCCCCAGCTTGTGACCTCCAGCCCGGGCGTGGTCTGGGGGATGAGCGGGTGCGGGCGGTTGCCGTAGGCGACTATGACGAGGTCCGTGGGGAACTCGAACTCCGAGCCCTCGATGGGGAACGGTCGGCGGCGGCCGTCCGGGCCGGGCTCGCCCAGCTCCATCCTCACGCAGCGCAGCCCGCGCACCCAGCCGTCCTCGTCGCCCAGCACCTCGACGGCGTTGTTGAGCCACATCAGGTCGATGCCCTCTTCCCGGGCGTGCTCCAGTTCCGCGTCACGCGCGGGGGCCTCCTCGACGCTGCGGCGATAGACGATGCGCACCTCTTCGGCGCCGAGCCGCAGGGCGGTGCGGGCGGCGTCCATCGCCACGTTCCCGCCGCCGAGCACGGCCACTCGGTCGCGCACCAGCACGGGCGTGGAGAAGTCCGAGCGGTAGGCGCGCATCAGGTTCACCCGCGTCAGATACTCGTTGGCGCTGAGCACGCCGTTCAGGTTCTCCCCCGTGATGCCGGCGAAGATGGGATAGCCGGCGCCCGAGCCGATGAAGACCGCCTCGAAGCCCCGGTCGAACAGGTCCTCGACGGTGGCCGTCTTGCCGACCACGAAGTCGGTGACTATCTCGACGCCCATCTCCTGCACCAGCTCCACCTCCTGCGCCACGATGTCCTTGGGCAGGCGGAAGGAGGGAATGCCGTAAACCAGCACGCCGCCCGGCTCGTGGAGGGCCTCGAAGATGGTGGGGGAGTAGCCGCGGCGGGCCAGCTCCCCGGCGGCCGTCACGCCCGCCGGGCCGGATCCGACCACCGCCACCTCGATGCCGCGCGGCGCCCGCAGCTCCGGGACCTCCACCTTGCCCTCTTCCCGCTCCCAGTCTGCGGCGAAGCGCTCCAGATTGCCGATGGCGACCGGCTCGCCGCGCTTCGCCATGACGCAGAGCCCCTCGCACTGGTCCTCCTGCGGGCAGACCCGTCCGCAGACGGCCGGCAGGGCATTGTCGCGCTTCAGCAGGCGGGCGGCTCCGAGGAAGTCCTCCTCCGCGATGCACTTGATGAATCCGGGGATGTCGATGCCGACCGGGCAGCCGTCCACGCACTGCGGGCGCTTGCACTGCAGGCAGCGCTGCGCCTCCAGAACGGCCTGCTCGGGGCGGAGGCCGAAGGGAACCTCTTCGAAGTTGTGGATGCGGGAGTCGGCGGGCTGTTCGGGCATCGGCTGGCGGGGGATTTCCGTGGCCCGCTCGGCCTCGCGCCCGGCCTCGATCATGGCGTTCTGCAGCTCGGTGTGCTGCCGGTCGCACTTGTGGGCCCGCTCGTACTGCGGAAGCTGGCGGGCGCGCGGGTTCTGGTCGTACTGGGTCAGGCGGCGGGAAAGCTCCCCGAAGTCGACCTCGTGCCCGTCGAACTCCGGCCCGTCCACGCAGGCAAACTTCGTCTGCCCGCCGACCGTCACGCGGCAGCCGCCGCACATGCCCGTGCCGTCCACCATGATGGGGTTCAGGCTGACGATGGTCTTGACGCCGAACGGGCGGGTGACGTCGCTGACCGCCGCCATGAGCGGCACCGGCCCGACGGCGTAGACCGCGTCGATGTCGGCGTCCGATTCCAGCATGTCCTTCAGGATTTCTGTGGGGAAGCCGTGGTAGCCGCGGGAACCGTCGTCGGTGGCGATCTTCAGTTCGTCGCAGAGCGCCTCGATCTCGGGTTGCAGGATGAGCAGGTCCTCGGTGCGGGCGCTGATGATGCCGGTCAGGCGGTCGGCGCGCCGCCGCAGGGCCTCGGCGATGGGCCAGATGAGCGCGATGCCGACGCCGCCGCCCAGCGCCACGGCGTGCCCGAAGTCGTCGAACTCGGTGGGCGTGCCCAGCGGGCCGACAACGTCCGCGATGCCATCGCCCGGCTCGAGGGCGGCCAGCCTGCGGGTGCTCTCGCCGACGGCCTGGAACACGATGGTGATGGAGAGCGCCTGCCGGTCGGCCTGCGCGATGGTGAGGGGGACGCGCTCACCGTGCTCGTCGGGGCGGATGACCACGAACTGCCCCACCCGACGCACCACGGCGATGTGGGGGGCGTGGATGCTCATCCGGTAGGTATTCTCGGCGAGCTTCTCCTTGTGCAGGACCTCGAACCTCATGGCCTTTGTATCTCCTCGGTGAGGCGCTTCCACGTGGCCTGCATCTCGTCGCGCAGCCGTCCGGAGAGGGCCAGCGCCATCTGCGCCTCCAGCATGCCGGCGGGTGTGCCCATGTCGAAGTGCGCGCCGTCCATGACGAGTCCGTGGTAGGTTTCCCGGCGGCAGAGCACGTCCTGCGCGGTGGTAAGCTGGAACTCGCCGTCCTCCCGGCGGTCCTCGCGGATCATCTCGTCCAGCACGTCCAGCACGGCCGGGGTGAAGACGTGCATGCCGAAGTGGGCCAGGTACCGGCCCTGCGGGACGCCGTCGAGGCGGCACTCCCGCCGGACGGTCTCGATGTCCGGCTTCTCGATGAAGCCCTCGGCCCGCACTCGCGTGTCGTCCTCCAGTTCGCCGCGCACGACGCCGAAGCGATGGACCTGTTCCGCGGGGACGGGCAGCAGGGCGGTCACGCTGCCTTCCTCGAAGGCATCGCAGAGCGCCTGGGAGCAGCGCCGGTCGGTGTGGCTCACGTAGATGTGGTCCCCGAGCAACACGAGGAACCGGTCGCCGTCCACCCACCGTCGCGCGCACCACACGGCGTGCCCGAGGCCCTCCTGCGTCGGCTGCTCGACGTAGGTCAGCCGCCGGCCGATCTCTTCAAGCTGCTCGGACCACTCGTAGGCCCACTCCTTGCCCTCGAACCGGGTCCGCAGTTCGTCCGGCATGGCAGAGAAGTAGCGTGCGAACTCGTCCGCCGCGCCCGGCTGGCAGACGATGCACGCCTCCTCGGCGGCGGCCAGCGCCTCCTCGGCCACCATGTGGATAACCGGCTTGGCGTAGCCGTCGGCGTCCACCAGGGGGAAGAACTCCTTGCGCACGCCGCTGCTGGCCGGGTACTGGCGCGTGCCCAGACCGGCCGCCGGTATCACGGCTTTCTTGATTCGGGGCATGACAGCTAAACCTTCGGCAGGAAAAGACAATCATTGTAGTGAAGCCGCGCCGAACAGACAACCGAATTGCTTGCATGTCCGGGGCGAGCGGGCTACAATTCCTCGTTGCCCTCGCAGCATCAGAACTTATCCACGCCGGGAGATGTGCATGCCTCCGAAACCGCTTGTTGATCTGGACGCCATCGACACGAGCACCGTGGTGGCCGGCCCGGAGGAGATCCGCGCCCGCAACCCGCAGCGGTTCGAAATGGAACAGTTGGACGGGGTGCTTCACATAGACACCGACGAAGGCTTCGCGGTCGGCTACAAGGATGTCACCGAGGACGAGTTCTGGGTTAAGGGCCACATCCCGGAGAGGCCGCTTCTGCCGGGCGTTCTGATGTGCGAGGCCGCGGCGCAGCTCTGCAGTTTCTACTACAACGAGGTCGTCGAGAACGACAAGTTCCTCGGCTTCGGCGGTCTTCAGGACGTGAAGTTCCGGCGCCCCGTTGAGCCCGGCTGTCGGCTGATTATAGTCGCCAAGGCGCAGGACATGCGGCCCCGGCGGGCCGTCTTCCCCTGCCAGGCCTTCGTCGAGGGCAAGATGGTCTTCGAGTGCGTCGTCATCGGCATGCCCATGTAGGCTACTGTAGGACCCGGTGGATCGGGGGGCAAGGATGCCCCCCCGTGGCCGGCAGGGATGCCGGCGCTACAGGCGATGGGTGCACGTGGGTCCTGCTGTAGCGCGCCTTTTTGCCGTACGGCGAATGGTTACCTCGAGGCATCTTTGCCCGCATGACGCAGGGCACGTAAATACGTACCGTGTGGGCTGCGCCAGGCAGACATCTGCCGTCCGCACCTTGCTGACACACCGTAACCCGCTGGTCTCATCAGGGACGGGACAATGCCCGACCTGCTTTACGAAATCGGAACGGAAGAGGTGCCCGCCGGCTATCTGCAGCCGGCCCTGGCGCAACTCGCGGAGGAGGTGCGTCTCCGGCTGGAGGAACTGCACCTGGAACCGGACGGGCTGCGAACGGCGGGCACGCCGCGGCGCATGATGCTCTTCGTCGAGGGTCTGCCTGAGGGCCAGCCGGCCCGCACCGTGCGCACAGTGGGCCCCCCGGCCCACGTGGCCTACGACGACGACGGCCAGCCGACCGCGGCGGCCCAGGGCTTCGCGCGTTCCCAGGGCGTCGAGGTAGGCGACCTGCGGGTCGAGGAGACGGAGAAGGGCCCGTACGTGGTCCTCGTCCGGGAGGAGCCCGGCCAGGCCGCCGCCGACCTGCTGCCGGGCGTGCTGAAGGAGGCGACGGCGGCCGTGACCTTCCCGAAATCCATGCGCTGGGAGGCGAGCGGTTTCACCTTTGCCCGACCCATACGCGGGCTGATGGCTCTGCTGGACGATGAGGTGCTGGAGCTGTCCATCGGGGGGGTGGATGCCGGGCGCGTCACGCGCGGTCATCCGTTCCTCGCGCCCGAAGAGATCGAGCTGAGCCGCGCCGACTTCGGCGACTACGTGGACCGCCTGCGCGAGCACCACGTGTTGGTGGAGACCGACGCGCGCCGCGAGGCCGTCCGCCGGCAGATAAACGCACTGATGCGGGAGCACGGGTCCCACCTGCAGGACGAGGCGCTGCTGGAGGAGGTGACGAATCTGGTCGAGTGGCCGCACGCGGTGGAGGGCAGCTTCGAGGAGAGTTTCCTGGACGTGCCCGACCCCATAGTGACCGCCGCCATGAAGGGCCACCAGCGCTACTTCCCGGTCCGGGACGGAGAGGGCCGGCTGCTGCCGCGCTTCGTGACCGTCGCCAACCGCACCGGGGAGCAGAGCGACCTGGTCCGGGAAGGCAACGAGCGCGTGCTCAGGGCTCGGCTCGAAGACGCCAGATTCTACTGGGAAGACGACCGGGACAAGAGACTCGAAGAACTGGTCGAAGAGCTGGGAGACGTGGTCTTTCTGGCGGGGTTGGGCGACAACCGGCAGCGCACCGAGCGGCTGGAGGAACTGTCCGTCCGCGTCGCCGAGGCCATGGGGTACGACATCTCCACCGACCACGTGCGTCGCGCGGCGCATCTGTGCAAGGCGGACCTGCTGACGGGCTTGGTGGGCGAGTTCCCCGACCTGCAGGGAGTGGTGGGGCGCGAGCTGGCCCTGGAGCAGGACGAGCCGGAGCCCGTGGCGCGGGCCATCGCCGAGCACTACCTGCCCGCCGGTGCGGACGACGAATTGCCCGGCTCGCCGGAGGGCTGCGCTCTGGCGCTGGCCGACAAGCTCGACGTCATCGTCGGCTGCTTCGCGCTGGGACTGTTGCCCAAGGGCTCCCAGGACCCCTACGCCCTGCGCCGCAACGCGCTCGGAATACTGCTGATCATCGAGGAGAAGGACCTCGAACTGCACCTCGGGGAGCTGATCGACATGGCCCGGGAGGTGGCCGCGCGCCACGATATCGAGTGCGACGACGCGGCCGCGGGACAGATACGCGAGTTCTTCCGCGACCGCCTCTACCACGCCGCGCTCGACCGGGGGTTCCGCCACGATCACGTGCGCGCTGTTCTGGCGGCCGGCTTCGACGACGTCCTCGATTTCTGGAACCGTTTGGACGCGTTGGAGGAGTGCGCTCGCCACGACTGGTGGCCCGACCTGGTGGAGCTGGTGGACCGCACCTTCCGCATCCAGCGCGACGTGGACCGCGTCGTGTCCGTGGACGATGACCTGCTGGAGGAGCCGCTGGAGAAGGAACTGGCCGCCGCCCTGCGGGACAGCCGGTCGGAGATTGCCGGACTGTTCAAGAACAAAGACTACGTCGCGGCCGCCGACCTCTACTGCTCGACCTTCGCGCGGCTCGTGCACGACTTCTTCGAGGAGGTCTTCGTCAACGTCGAGGACGAGGACGTCCGCCGCAACCGCAAGTCGCTCTGCGCGTGGATATACCGCCTGTTCGCCGAGCGCTTCGCCGACCTCTACCTGCTGGAAACCGCCGAGACGGAAAACTGAGACCGGCCGAACCGGCTCGCACGGATCCGCACACTGTGTCGTATGGGGAGACACCCGAATGGAGATCAAGCTGAAGTACGGTCTGAACCCGCATCAGGAATTCGCCCGGCTGGTCATCGAGACCGACCCCTCCCCGCTGGAGGTGGTCAACGGGACGCCCGGCTACATCAACATCCTGGACGCCATGGCGGCGTGGCCGCTGGCCAGAGAGCTGAAGGAAGCCACCGGAAGGCCCGGAGCCGCGTCCTTCAAGCACGTCAGCCCGGCGGGGGCCGCCGTGGCCCGGCCGCTGTCCGATGAGTTCCGTCAGTCGCAGATGCTGCCGGAGGAGGAGCTTTCGCCGGTCGCCCGGGCTTACGTGCGGGCCCGCGGCGCGGACCGGCTCAGCTCCTTCGGCGACATGGCCGCCGTCAGCGACACCGTGGACGTCTCGCTGGCCCGCGTGCTCGATAGGGAGGTATCCGACGGCATTATCGCGCCCGACTTCGAGCCGGAGGCGGTCGAGATCCTGAAGCAGAAGAAGGGCGGCAAGTTCTGCATCTTCCGCATCGACCCCGACTATGAGCCGCCGGAGACTGAATACCGCGATTCCTTCGGCTTCCGGCTGGAGGAGACGCGCAACACCGCCCGCGTCACCCGCGACCTGCTGGACAACGTGGTGACCGAGAAAACCGGCATCCCGGACGACATCGCCGAGACGCTGCTCGTGGCCACCATTGCGCTCAAGTACACCCAGTCCAACTCGGTCTGCGTGGCCTACGACGGGCAGGTCATCGGCATGGGCGCCGGGCAGCAGTCGCGCGTGCACTGCACCCGGCTGGCCTGCCGGAAGGCCGACAAGTGGCTCCTGCAGATGCACCCGCGCACGCTGGACCTGAAGTTCGAAGACGGGCTCGGGCGGCCGGAGCGAACCAACATCGTGGACCAGTTAGGCGACCAAGACTGCGGTAGACCCGTCGCTCGCGCCCACGGTGACCACCACCGCAACCGGCAACAGCCAGAGCAGATTGATGGTGCCGATCGCGAGAGACACCGGAACATGCGAATCGAGGCGCCGGGCCGCGTGTTGATAGGCATGAATGCGGTGCGCTTCGTAGACACGCTCCCCACGTAGCAGCCGGCGCAGCAACGTGACGGTTGCGTCCACAAGAAACACCCCGAGCAGGATGATCCACGCCCAGAAGAGCTCGGGCGCGAGCCATCCCGCTTGAACTGACAGGATGCCGAAGGTGATTCCCAGAAACCCGCTTCCGGAATCGCCCATGAAGATCCGCGGGAGCGGGAAGTTCCAGACCAAGAAGCCCGCCGCAGCTGCGGCCACCGCGACGGGGGCCATCCACGCACTGGAATCTGGAAATGCGAGCCAGCTCACCAGCGCCGCCCCCAGGCCCACGGTGATCGCCTCGATGCCCGCGATCCCGTCAATCCCGTCCATGAAGTTGTAGAGATTGAGAAGCCAGACGAGGCAGAACGCGCCAACGGGATACCCCAGCCAGCCGAAATGGACGTTCCAGCCGAGGAGGGTGATCGGGGGCAGGCCGCCCAGCCAGAAGATGGCCCAGCCTGCGGCCACGAAATGCACGAGCAATCGCCAGCGCGCCGGCAGGTGTTGGCGGTCGTCCAGCCAGCCCACCGTTGCCACTGCCGCGCCTGCTCCGAACCAGCCGATCAGGGCACTCGTGGCCCGCGGACCGGCTCCACACGGCGATAGCTCCAGCCCGCCGGCAGCGATGCCTCGGCGGCGGCCGCCTGCCCCAGCATCGCCAGCATCCGCCCCCCCGGCGCGACACAGTGACCGGCCACCCGCACGAACTCCGGCGGCGCCGCGAAGGCCCTATCCTGTCACAGAAGGACATGTTCTTTTTGTGCCGAAACAGGAAGATTGGCAGCATGTGACAAAATGCTGGGAGGCTGCTTACAAGTGGGGCACAGACTGGGT
>JAWODG010000036.1:0-6532 GCA_046483385.1 Candidatus Brocadiia bacterium
TTTCGCGCAAGACATAGGTCACATAGCTCGATACAGATGTGAAACCCGTTCCTTCAATTCGCTCCTCGATTACTCCGCCGGCACCGGAACTTGACCGCCCGTGCGCCGGCACCTATCGTGTAAACTCTGGATTTTCCGACGCTCATCCCGCCGGGAGGACCGACTATGATAAAGGTGGCGGTGGCCGTTGCAACAGCGGACGCCATGCCCAGCGCGTTCGTCGTCTGGCGCGGCATCGAAGAGTCCATCCGCAAGGCGGCCGAGTTCGGCTACGACGGCATCGAACTGGCCCTGAAGACGGCCGATCAGGTGGGCCCCGACCGGGTCAAGCGCCTGCTGGACGAACACGGCATGGGTTGCCCGTGCGTATCCACCGGGCAGGTCTTCGCCGCGCTCGACCTCTACTTCACCACCCGCGACGAGGCAAAGCGGCAACGGGTCATCGAGGTCTTCCGTGACATGATCGACCTGGCCTCCGAACTCGGCGCCATGGTCAACATCGGTCGGGCGCGCGGCTTCATCGAGGAGGACGAACAGCCGGGAGACGCGGCGGCTCGCTTCGTCGAAGTCGCCCGCGAGGTGGCCGCCTACGCGGAGCCGAAGGGCGTCACGCTGATCCTCGAACCGGTGAACCGCTACGAGATCAACTTCGTCAACTCGGTGCGGGACGGCGCGGAACTCCTGGCCAAAGTCGGCGCCCCCAACATGGGCCTGATGCCCGATCTGTTCCATATGAACATCGAAGACCGCACGCTGGGCGGCGAGCTGGAGGAGCATGCCGAGCTGGTGAAGTACGTCCACTTCGCCGATTCCAACCGCCTGGCCCCCGGGCAGGGACATACCGACTTCCCCGCCGTCTTCGACGCCTTCCGCCGTATGGACTACGACGGGTGGGTCTCGGTGGAGATACTGCCGGAGCCCGACCCCGAGACGGCCGCGCGGCAGGCCATCGACTACCTGCGACCGCTGGTGGAGGAATACAACCGTGCCTGATTTCGAAGCGCTCGAGCGCGACTGCCTCTGGCTGCGCAACGAGATAGTGGACATTATCTACAACGCGGGCTCCGGCCACAGCGGCGGCTCGCTTTCGGCGGTCGAGATCATCTGGACGCTCTACTCGGAGATACTCAACGTCCGACCGGACGACCCGCGGTGGCCCGACCGCGACCGGTTCATCCTCTCCAAGGGTCACGCCGCCCCCGCGCTCTACATCACGCTGGCGAAGAAGGGATTCTTCCCCGAGGAGGAGTTGAAGACGCTCCGCCGGACCGGCTCCATCCTGCAGGGCCACCCGGACATGCGCAAGACGCCCGGCGTGGAGATGTCCACCGGGTCGCTCGGCATGGGCGCCTCCGTGGGCGTCGGCATGGCGCTCGCCGCCCGGCTGGCCGGCAAGGACTACAGGGTCTATGTGCTGGTGGGCGACGGGGAGTTGCAGGAGGGCCAGAACTGGGAAGCGTTCATGGCCGCCGCCAAGTGGGAGCTGTCCAACCTGGTCGTCATCGTGGACCGCAACCACGTGCAGCTTGACGGCACCACCGACGAGATTATGCCCCTGCTGGACGTGGCCGCCAAGATCCGCAGCTTCGGCTGGGACGTAAGGGAATGCGACGGCCACGGCTGCGAGAGCGTCTACGACGCCGTCTGCTGGGGTCGAGAGGCGGAGGCCGGCCCCCGAGCCGTTGTGGCCCACACCGTCAAGGGCAAGGGCGTCTCCTTCATGGAGGGTCAGGCCGCGTGGCACGGCAAGCGCATAGAGCCCGACCACTACCAGACCGCCAAGGCCGAGCTGCGGGAGGGATGCTGATGGGGAAACCTCAGAGACTTGTCTTCGGCGAGACGCTGGTCGAGCTGGGCGCGGAGAACGACAGGATTGTGGTGCTGGACGCCGACGTGAGCAGCTCCACCCAGACCAAGCACTTCGCGGCGACTTACCCCGAGCGGTTCTTCAACTTCGGCGTGGCCGAGGGGAACATGGTCAGCGCCGCGGCGGGCTTCGCCACGGCGGGCTACATCCCGTTCGTCAGCACCTTCGCGTTCCTCATCTCGATGCGCGCCGGTGATCCCGTGCGGGCGCACGTGGCCTCCCCGCAGCTCAACGTGAAGCTGGCGGGAGGCTACGCCGGCCTCTCCGACTTCGCCGACGGCGCAAGCCATCAGTCCGTCGAGGACCTGGCCGTCATGCGCGCCATCCCGCACATGACGGTCATAGTGCCCTCCGACATCACCGAGACGCAGATGGCCGTCCGGGCGGTTGTCGAGCACGAAGGCCCGGTCTTCCTGCGGCTCTCCCGCGCCGAGGTGACCGACGACTACGGCCCCGACCACCCGTTCGAGATCGGCAAGGGCGTCGTGCTGCGGGACGGTTCGGACGTGACCATCGTGGGCACCGGCCCCATGGTCAAGATGGCCTCGGAGGCGGCCGAATCGCTGGCCGACAACGGCATCGACGCGCGGGTGGTGGACATGCACACGCTCAAACCGCTCGACGATGACCTGCTGGCCCGCTGCGCGGAGGAGACGGGCGCCATCGTGACCGTCGAGGAGCACAACATCTATGGCGGGCTGGGCAGCGCGGTGTGTGAGTCCGTTTGCGAGAGCCGACCCGTCCCCGTCCTGCGTTGCGGCATCCCGGACCGGTTCGGCGAATCAGGGCCCCGGCCGGAGATACTGGCCCGCGCCGGACTGACGGCAGGACACGTGTGCGAACTGGCCCAAAGGGCGGTCGCCGCCAAGAGGTGAGCCGCCCCCACATCTATCGCCGGAGCACCCCGATGCACCCCATCCATGAACGCATGTTGGATGCGCTCAAGACGGACGCGTCCCAGATGGTCGAAGAGGGCCACGACGAACAGGCACTGCTTCAGGAGCTCGAGGACGTTGCGGCCAAAGGCTCCGTTGACGCCCTCATCGAGCTTCAGCAGGACTGGTGGGAGCGTCCCTCGCCGCCTGACTTCCCCTACGAGGAGCCGAGCGACTGGGACACCATCTCGGCCGGCTTCCCCGACCCGGATGCGCACGCGCGGTTCCCCGGCGACGAAGATGAGTTGGCGGACCGCCTGCTGGCCGCCTGGCAGGGACGCTGCGCCGGATGCCAGTTGGGCAAGCCGCTGGAGGGGACCACCTGGCCCGACAAGATCCGCGAGGTCCTCGAGATAGTCGGTTCATGGCCCCTGACCGACTATATGAACCCGACTCCGGATGAAGTGGACGTCGAGCAGTTGCCCGAGTGTACTTTCTTCGAGCGCGGCTGGAAGAACCAACAGACGAAGGGCCACTTCGACGCCGTCCAACCCGACGACGACATCCTGTACGCCATGGTCAGCCAGCGCGTGCTGGAAGAGCACGGGCCCGAGTTCACCTCCGAACAGGCCGCGCACATGCTGGTGAGGCTGGTGCCGATGTCCACCCTCTTCGCTTCGGGCCGCAACCTGTTCCGCACCTATGCTTTCGGGATCAAGCCGCCGCACACGGCCATATTCGGGAATCCCTGCCGGCAGTCGCTCGGCGCGCAGATACGCTGCGATCCCTGGGGCTGGGGCGCCCCCGCCAACCCGACCCTGGCCGCCCGCATGGGCTACAAGGATGCCGTCAATTCGCAGACCCGCAACGGCATCTACTCGGGCATCTTCTTCCCCGTCCTCATGGCCGACGCGCTGGCGCACGGCGACCCCGCGCGCGCCATCGACACCGCCGAGCAGTACGTGCCGCCTCAGTCGCGGTTCGCCGAGATGGTACGCTTCGTCAAGGAACGCTGCGCGGCGACCGACGAGTGGCAGGAGGTCAACCGGGCCATACTGGAGAAATGGCCGAAGGAGGCGGAGAAGTTCAACCACTCCATCCCCAACGCGGCCATCGTGCTGACGGGCCTGCTGATGGGGGACGGCGACTTCACCCGCACGCTGGGCATCACGGTGATGAGTGGGCTCGACACTGACTGCACCGGCGCGACGGCCGGCTCCATCATGGGTTGCGCGCTGGGCACCGACGGGATGCCGAAGCACTGGACGAAACCCTTCCACGACACTGTCCATTCCCACGTCAGGGGGATGACCACTATCAAGATAAGCGAACTGGCTCACCGCATGTTCGAGGTCGCGCTGCCGAACGCGCGGTTCGCATAGGGAACGGGAGGCAACGATGGTCGAGAATGTCATAATAGGCAACGACCACGGCGGCTATCAGGCCAAAGTGGAGATCGTGGAGCTGCTGGAAGAGATGGGCATCGAGGTCGAGGACATCGGCTCGGAGTCCGAGGAGATAGTGCGCTACCCCAACTACGCCCGGAAAGTGGCCGGCGCCGTGGCGCGGGGCGAATATGATCGAGGCATCCTGGTCTGCTCCACGGGCATCGGCATGTCCATCGCGGCCAACAAGGTCAAGGGCGTCCGCGCCGCCCTGGTCACCAGCACCTACATGGCGCGCCTGACGCGGGAGCACAACGACTCTAACGTTCTCTGCCTGGGCGGCAAGACCACGGGCATTTACGAGATACTGGACTACGTCAGGACCTGGATTGAGACCGAATACACCGGCGGCCGGCACGACATCTCCCTCGGGCTGATCAGCGACCTGGAAGAAGAGGTCGGCACCGGCATCCCGGAAGAGGACAACGAGGACTGAATCCGGCCGAGGCGCACTGCCCGCATGTCCGAACCCCCGTCAGAGGACGCTTCGCGTGCCAGAGCCTCGGCGCTCGCGGCCCTGTTCCTGGGCGCCGTGGCCATCGGGCTGGCGCCGGTGTTCATTCGCCTGAGCGACCTGCAGCCCATAGCCACCGCCTTCTGGCGTCTGGCGCTCGCCACCCCCCTGCTCTGGCTGTGGGTCGCCGCGGGCGGCCGTGACACAGGCCTGAACCGGGCCGAGTTACCGCCGCAACGCGCCGTCCCTCTCCTGCTGGCCCCGGGGCTGTTCTTCGCGCTGGACCTTGCCCTGTGGCAGTGGTCGGTGGCCCTGACGACGGCGGCCAACGCGACCCTGTTCGTCAACTTCGCGCCGGTCTTCGTGACTCTGGTGGCGTGGTTCTGGCTGGGCGAGCGGTTCGGTTGGAAGTTCGTGGCCGGCATGGTCGTGGCGCTGGGCGGAGCTGTCGTACTCCTGGGACTCAGCCGGAGCGGCGAATCCGGGAACCTGCTGGGGGACGGGCTCTCGTTCGCCGCGGCCGTCTTCTACGCCGGCTACCTTGTGGGCGTCAAGAAGCTGCGAGAACGTTTTCCCGTCTCGACCGTCATGGCGTGGACGTCGCTTTCGGCAACGGCCTTCCTGCTGCTTTTCAGCCTGCTGGCGGGAGAGCCCCTTTGGAGCATGAGCCTGCGAGGTTGGCTGATGCTGCTGGGCCTCGGTCTGGTCTGCCACATCGGCGGGCAGGGACTCATAACGTTCGCTTTCGGCCACCTGCCGGCCAGCTTCACCTCGGTCGGCCTGCTTGTGCAGCCCGTCGCGGCGACAATCTTCGCGTGGATCCTGCTGGGAGAGAGCCTCGGTGCCGCACAGATAGCGGGAGGCGTCGTTGTGCTCACCGGCATCTACATGGCAAGGCTCGGCAGCCTGCGGGCCGAGGCCGACGAGTAGTGGGCCTTCAAGCCCGAGTTTACAGGTGCCGCGATGCCGGTGCGCAATGACGGGCATGATCCCCCGCCTTCGGGCATTCCCGTCAGGGCGCTACAATCAGCACAAGACCACCCCCATTCGACGTAACGCCATCCTGGACATTTTGCACCGGACAGAAGCCGCCCAACCCGGGTCTGCGGCTGCGATAGTGAAGTGCACGCCTGAAGACGCTCACTACGGGTGCGACGCCGGGCCTGCACACGCAGGGCGACCCGGGAGGATTCTGCGCTGCCGGTGGCCGGCGGTCATTTCACGATCTCGTTCTCGGTGCGCACCTCGTAGAAGTTGTCCTGATGCTTCCCGGTGACGACGCTGCGCTCCGGCATCAGGTGCTGGCTCTTCTCGTTCAGCGCCCGCATGGCCTTGAGGAGTTCCTCGAGCGAAGCCTTTATCTCCTGCTCCATCTCGGGGTCCTCCAGGTTGAACTCGGCCACCCGAAGCCTCTGCAGCATCATGTCGAAGGCGTCCATGCCGGCCTCCTCCTGGGCCGCCTGGACCTTCTCCTGCATTTTCTCCCGGAAGGCGCGCGGAACCACCGCGATCATGTTGGCCTCGCGGTTGTTCTCCACGATTTCGCGGAGGCTCTCGTCCGCACTCGCCCCCGCCGCGCGGGTCCGGCGGATGAGATCCGTCACCTTCTCCCAGCCTCCCAGGGTCAGGTATCTCTCGACGACCACGACGGCGAACGAGGTCACCCCGTCCGGATAGTTCTCCTCCCGGGCGGCGTCAGCACCGAAGCAGTAGACGTCCGTCTCCTGGTAGGTCCGCTTCTTGACAACACTGCTCATCTGGGGATTGTTCGAGATAGGAGGTGCTCGTCGAGATCGGTGCCACGAGCCTCTGTCACACCGACGTCGGGTTCGCGCTCGGGCACTTCGATTGCGCGTATCCGCTCGTCTTGGGCCACGAGGGGGCCGGCGTG
>JAWODG010000053.1:0-37380 GCA_046483385.1 Candidatus Brocadiia bacterium
TGGAAATCCCTCAAAGTCTGCAGGAATCGCTGGTTGGCATGTCGCCAGCCCCGCACGATCCGCCGGCCGGCGTAACGCAGCAACGCAGTGCTGAACCGGAAGCACGACACCGACCGCAGAACGCTGCTGACCGAGTAGAAGCGCCGGTTAGCCCGCAGAGCTCCCACCTGCAGGTCCATCGGGGTCATCTGCGCCGGCTCAAACACCACGTGGTGCCCGTCGTAGAGCGACCAATCGTAGGTGAAGATGCGTCCTTCCTCGTCCAGCTTCCTGAACAGCGCCGAGCCGGGCACCGGTGTGAGGATGAGGAACTGCACCGTGTCGAGTTGCTTCTCCAGCGCAAAGCGGACGGTGCGCTGGAAAACCGACTCGTCGTCCTGGTCCGCGCCGAACATGAACATTCCGTGCACGGGGATGCCGTGGTCGTGGAATGCCTCGACACTCTGCTCGATGTCCGCCAGCGACTGGTGCTTGTTGAAGCTGTCGAGCGTGCTGTCGTCGACGGACTCGAAACCCACGAACACCCGCTTGCAACGGGTGCGCCGCATAAGCTCCAGCATCTCGGGATCGCGGTATATGTCGGCGCGCACTTGAGCGTACCACCTGCGCGGCATCACGTCCTCACGCAGCATGCGCGTGAGCAGTTCCTTGGTACGAGTCGGAGCGGCGGTGAAGTTGTCGTCGCAGAAGAAGACGTTCACCTTTCCCATCCGGCGGAGTTCTTCCAGCACCCGGTCGATGCTCTTCATCCGGTACCGGCAGCCGAACATCGGGGAGACGCAACAGAAGGTGCAGTTGTGGGGGCACCCGCGCGTGGTCATCAGGGGCACTATCTTCAGCTTCTCGCTGCCGTGCACCAGGGACAGGTCGGGTATCGGGATATCATCGAGGTCGCAGGTCAGTGCCCGGCTCTCGTTGTGAACCACCTCGTCGCCGTCGCGATAGTAGAGGTTTGGCACGTCCGAGAGGTCGCCCCCATCCTCCAGTGTCTCCACCAACCGCGGGAACGCCTGCTCGGCCTCTCCCACGATGACGTAGTCCCCGTGGCGCAGGGGCTCTTCCGGCATAAAGGTCGGATGCACGCCGCCGAACACAACCGGCACGCCGCGCAGCCGCAGCAAACGCGCCATGGCGTAAGCGCGCGGCGCGGTGGCGGAGGTGCACGAGAAACCGACCAGGTCTGATTTTTGGATGTCCCACGCCTCCGCCGTGTTGATGCGCTCGAGATCCTCGACGTAGACGTCCACCTCGTGCCCTTGCTCCCGCAGGATGGTGCCGAGAATCGGCAGCCCGAGGCGCGGAATCACCAGGTGGCTGTAAACGTGGTAGTCCGGCGATTTTGGCTCGATCAGTGTGATCTTCATTGACACCGTTCCCCCGAGGCTCGTCTCGCCGCGGTGTAGTGTATATACTCGAAAGGATATGGTAGCGGGGGGGGGGATCGAACCCCCGACCCGAGGCTTATGAATCCTCTGCTCTGCCACTGAGCTACCCCGCCACCGGGTCTTTGTAGATTGTAACGCCGGCAGGCAGCCCTGTCAACAAAATGGGCCCGGCCGGAACGGGGCCAGGCCTACTCAGTCGGGCAGGGAGACGCCCCGGTCTATCTCGTCCAGCACATCCTCTCCCAGCTCGGCGTATTCCCGGAACTCCAGCAGTGTCTTGCCCACCTGGATGATGTCCCGGTCGAACAGAGGCTTGCGTTTCAGAATGCGTTGCCGGTTGACCCGCGTTCCGTGAGTGCTTTCGAGGTCCTCGAGGAACCACACGCCGTCGGGGCAATCGATGCGGGCGTGCGTCCCGGAAGCGGTTGCGTCGTCCAGACGGACATTCGACTTGCGGCTGCGGCCCACTACGTAGACCTGCCGCTCATCCAGTTCCCATCCCTTGCCCTTGTCCTCTCCGCGCACAACGCGCAGAAACGCCTCGCTGCTCATGCCGTCTCCCCTCTCCGGTTGAGCACGTCAACCCAGACCGAATACGTACCTCAGAACCAGGATGAGTGACATCACGTGGAAACCCCAGTGGACATCCCGCCACCGGCCCGTAACTGCTTTGAGCACGCTGTGAGAGATGAAGCCGAACGCAATACCCTCCGTGATGCTGATCGCCAGCGGCATAATCACCACGGTAAGGAAGGCGGGCAGGAACTCCGTCGCGTCCTCCCAGTTCAGCTTCGCCAGGCTTTTCAACATCATCGAGCCGACGATGATGAGGGCGGGCGCCAGCACGGGGTATTGAGTGATGCTGAACTCGCCCTGGCTGAAGACATGGCTGCTGGCGACCACGCCCAGGACCGGGTAGGCCACTATGGAGACCAGGAAAAGCGCCGCCGTCGCCAGATTGGCCAGCCCCGTCCGGGCGCCGGCCTGCACTCCGGCGGCGCTCTCGACGTAGCTGGTGATCGTGCTCGTGCCCATCAGGGAACCGACCACGGTGCCGCAGGCGTCACTGAACAGCGCCCACCGCGCCCGCGGCAACCGGCCCTGCTCGTCCAGCAGGCCGGCCCGCTCACTCACGCCGATCAGCGTGCCCACGGTGTCGAAGACGTCAAGGAACAGGAAGGTCAGGATGACAGTGAGGGCACCCTTCGCGCTGAAGAGCCCGCCGAAGTCGAGCGCAAACAGCGACTCGGTGGCATTGAGGTCCTCGAACGTCTGCAGTTCCAGGTCCAGGACGGGCACCCCGGCCAGCGTGACGACAAGACCCGCCAGCGTGGTGCCGACGATGCCGAACAGCACGGCCCCGCGGACGCCCAGCGCCAGCAGACTCAGCATCAGCAGCAGCCCGAACAGCGACAGAAGCGTGGACGGCTGGGATACGTTGCCGAACCGTATGCCGGTGGCGGTGGAACCCACGATGACGCCGGCATACTCCAGCCCGATCAGCGTGATCAGGAGCCCAATGCCTCCAGCTATGCCGCGCTTCAGGCTGTCGGGGATGAACTCCATGACTTTTGCACGGAACCCGACGAACGAGAGCACCACGAAAACGGCCCCGCCGATGAAAACGGCGGTCAAGGCCTGCTGCCAGCTCATGCCGAATCCGCCCTTCGCCACCGGCAGGCACACCGCAAAGGCAAAGAACACGTTGTGCCCCATGGCAGGCGCCAGGGAGATGGGGTAGTTGGCCAGCACGCCCATCAGCACGCAGGCTATGGCGCTGGCCACGCAGGTGGCGATGAAGGCCCCGCCCTCCGGCACGCCGGCCGCCGACATGATGACGGGCTGAACGAAGACTATGTAGGACAGCGCCATGAAGGTGGTGACGCCGCCCAGTATCTCGCGGCCTACGGTGCTGCCCCGCTCGGAAACCTGGAACATCCTGTCGAGAGAACCCATGGCATTCCCCGTTCCGGATCGATTCAGCGGTCCGCCGCCGCGCGAGTTCCGCAGCGGGCCGTCCGGGCGCAATTATAGCCCCGCCATAGAGGCAGGTCAACGAGTGAGTCGAGGCGCCGTCCGGGAGGCGGAGCAGTCTGCCAATTTGGCAGAAGATACGCCGTGACCTGCCGGTTCTGCGCGCCTGACAGACGCTCGGCACAGCCGAGGCAGTCGTATCACCTTACCAAACAGGACTTTACATATATCGACCGGGTGCTGGTATCGTATTTGCGCTCAATCCCGTGATGCTTCCATTGCGCTTCCGCATACGCGAACCCGAGTCAAGCAGCGAATAGATACAAATAAGGAGGCCGAACAGAATGGCCAAGGAAAAGATCATAGGCATAGACCTGGGCACGACGAACTCCGTGGTGGCCGTCATGGAGGGCGGCCAGCCCACGGTCGTACACAATCAGGACGGCGCTCGCCTGACCCCATCGGTGGTCGCCTTCACCGAGGACGGTGAGCGGCTGGTCGGCACGAAGGCGAAGCGGCAGGCGGTCACCAATCCGCAGAACACCATCTTCAGCATCAAGCGTTTCATGGGGCGGCGCCACAGCGAGGTGGCCGCCGAAGAGAAGATGGTGCCCTACCAGATAGTCGGCGGCCCCGAGGAACTGGTGAAGGTGCACGCGGCCGACAAGGACTGGACGCCGCCGGAACTCTCGGCCATGATCCTGCAGGCGCTGAAGGAAGCCGCCGAGGAGTACCTGGACGAGGAGATCGAGAAGGCGGTCATCACCGTGCCGGCGTACTTCAACGACAGCCAGCGGCAGGCCACCAAGGACGCCGGCACCATCGCCGGGCTGCAGGTCGAGCGGATCATCAATGAGCCGACCGCCGCATCGCTGGCCTACGGGCTGGGCGAGAAGAAGGACGAGCGGATCGCCGTGTTCGACTTCGGCGGCGGCACGTTCGACATCTCCATTCTCGAGGTGGGCGAAGGCGTCTTCGAGGTCAAGGCGACCAACGGCAACACCCACCTGGGCGGCGACGACCTGGACGAGGTCCTGCTCAACCACATCGCCGATGAGTTCAAAAAGCAGCAGGGGATCGACCTGCGCGAGGACCAGATGGCCCTGCAGCGGCTGAAGGAGGCCGCCGAGGAGGCCAAATGCGACCTGTCCAGCTCGCCCCAGACGGACGTAAACCTGCCGTTCATCACCGCGGACAGCAGCGGCCCCAAGCACCTGCACATGACGATCAACCGGGCGACCTTCGAGGAACTGTGCGCGCCGGTGTTCGACAAACTTAAGGCGCCGTGTCACCAGTGCCTCGAGGACGCCAACATGAAGCCCGGCGACATCGACGAGGTCATTCTGGTCGGCGGCTCCACGCGCATTCCGCGCGTGCAGGAGATAGTCAAGGACATCTTCGGCAAGGACCCCCATAAGGGCGTCAATCCGGACGAGGTCGTCGCGGTCGGCGCCGCCATTCAGGGCGGCGTGCTGGCCGGGGAGGTCGAGGACGTCGTGCTGGTGGACGTGACGCCGCTTTCGCTGGGCATCGAGACGCTGGGCGGCGTGATGACCACGCTCATCGAACGCAACACTTCGATCCCCACCAGCAAGAAGGAGGTCTTCAGCACGGCGGCGGACAACCAGACGAGTGTGGAGATCCACGTGCTGCAGGGCGAGCGGCCCATGGCCAGCGATAACCGGACGCTGGGTCGGTTCCAGCTCACGGGCATCCCGCCCGCGCCGCGCGGCGTGCCACAGATCGAGGTCAGTTTCGACATAGACGCCGACGGCATCCTGAACGTCACCGCCCGGGACCAGGGCACCGGCAAGGAACAGCAGATCGAGATCAAAAGTTCCTCCGGCCTGACCGAGGATGATGTCGAGCAGATGCGGGAGGAGGCCGAAGCGCACGCCGAGGAGGACCGCCGGCGGCGCGAACTGGTCGAGAAGCGAAATATGGCCGACCAGCTCGTCTACGAGACCGAGAAAACCCTGAAGGAGCACGGCGACAAGCTGCCCGACAGCGAGCGGGAAGCCGTCGAAAGCGCCCTGGAGGACCTGCGCGGGGCCAAGGAGAGCGACGACGTCGAGGAGATCGACTCCAAGATACAGGCCCTGCAGACCGCGTCCCACAAGCTGGCCGAGATCATCTACCAGCAGTCCAAGGCCCAGCAGGCCGGCGCGGGGGCAGCGGGCGGTCCCACGGCCCAGGAGGCCGCCGGCGCCGCCGAAGCGGCCGAGGAAGGCGAGGAAGAGGACGTGGTGGACGCGGACTTCGAGGTCAAGGACTGACGTCCGTCTCGATCCGACCACTTTTGCTTCAACCTGACCACGAACGCGAAAAATGCGTCTCGAGAAATACACAATAAAGGCCCGGGAGGCCCTGGAGGCCGCCCAGTCCACGGCGCGCCGCCGGAACCATCAGCAGTTGACCACGCTGCACCTGCTGCAGTCCATGCTGAACCAATCCGGTGGCGTGGTTCGTCCCGTGCTGCAGCGGCTCGGGGCCGATCCCAGCGGCATCTCGGATGCCCTGCAGAACGAGCTGGCCGGGCTTCCTGAAGTGAAGGGCGCCGGCGGGGGCCAGGTATACGTGTCAAACGACCTGGCTCAGACGCTTGAGGAGGCCGAGCAGCAGGCCGACCAGATGAAGGACGATTACGTCAGCAGCGAGCACCTGATGCTGGCATTCCTGGAGGATGGCGACTGCCCGGCCGGCCGCCTTCTGCGCGAACACGGCGTCAGCCGTGAAGGGCTGCTTGCCGCCCTGAAGGAGGTCCGCGGCGGGCAGCGCGTCACCAGCGAGAACCCCGAAGACACCTACCAGGCACTCGAGCGCTACGCCCGGGACCTGGTCGAGATGGCGAAGCGCGACAAGCTGGACCCCGTCATCGGACGGGACCGGGAAATCCGCAAGGTCATCCAGGTGCTCGGCCGCCGCACCAAGAACAACCCGGTCCTGGTCGGCGAGCCGGGTGTGGGCAAGACGGCCATCGTCGAGGGGCTGGCCCAGCGCATCGTGGACGGCGACGTGCCGACCACCCTCCAGAACAGGCGGGTGCTGGCGCTGGACATGGGCGCCCTGGTGGCCGGCGCGAAGTACCGCGGCGAGTTCGAGGACCGGCTCAAGGCCGTGCTCAAGGAGATCGAGTCCTCCGGCGACGTCATCCTCTTCATCGACGAATTGCACACCGTGGTCGGGGCCGGCGCGGCCGAAGGGGCCGTGGATGCCTCCAATCTGCTCAAGCCCGCGCTCGCCCGCGGTGAGCTGCACTGCGTCGGCGCCACCACCATTGATGAGTACAGGAAGCACGTCGAGGGCGACGCCGCCCTGGAGCGGCGCTTCCAGCCCGTCAAAGTGGAAGAGCCGACCGTGGAGGACACCATAGCCATCCTGCGCGGCCTGAAGGAACGATACCAGGTCCACCACGGCGTGCGCATCACGGACGGGGCACTGATCGCCGCCGCTCGCCTGAGCCACCGCTACATCACCGACCGCTTCCTGCCGGACAAGGCGATAGACCTGATGGACGAAGCGGCCTCGCGGCTGCGCATGGAGATCGACAGCGTGCCGTCCGAGCTGGACGAGGTGCAGCGGCGCATCACCCAGCTCCAGGTGGAGCTGGAAGGGCTGAAGAAGGAAAAGAGCCCCCAGGCGAAGGAGCAGCAGCAGCGCGTGCAGCGCGAGCTGAGTGAGGCGAAGGAGGAAGAGGATGCCCTGAGGGCCCGGTGGGAGAATGAGAAGGAGACCATCGCGCGCATCCAGGAACTCAACGAGCAGTTGGAAGAGGCCCACTCCGAGCAACAGGCCGCTCAGCGCACCGGCGACCTGCAGAAGGTCGGCGAGATTCGCTACGGCCGCATTCCCGAGATCCAGGCCGAGCTGAAGGAACAGCGCGAGCACCTGGCCGAACTGCAGGAAGAAGGCGCCCTGTTGCGGGAGGAAGTGGACAGCGAGGACATCGCCGAGATCGTGTCAAGCTGGACCGGCATCCCCGTGCAGAAGATGCTGGAGACCGAACGCGAGAAGCTCCTCCACATGGAGAACGAGCTGCGCAAGCGGGTGGTCGGGCAGGAGGAAGCCATCCGCGCCGTCTCCAACACCGTGCGGCGGGCGCGCGCGGGCCTGCAGGACCCCACCCGGCCGCTGGGCTCCTTTATATTCCTGGGGCCGACCGGTGTGGGCAAGACGGAGCTGTGCAAGGCGCTGGCCGAGTTCCTGTTCGACGACGAGGACGCGCTCGTCCGCCTGGACATGAGCGAATTCATGGAGCAGCACTCCGTGGCGCGGCTCATCGGCGCCCCGCCCGGCTACGTGGGTTACGAGGAAGGCGGCCGGCTGACCGAGGCTGTCCGGCGGCGGCCATACAGCGTCGTACTATTCGACGAGATCGAGAAGGCCCATCGCGAGGTCTTCAACTCGCTGCTGCAGGTGCTGGACGACGGCCGCCTGACCGACGGCAAGGGGCGTACGGTGGACTTCAAGAACACCATCGTGGTCATGACGTCCAACATCGGCAGCGACTGGATTCATGACCTGTCCGGCCCGCAGAACCGCGATGAGCTGACCGGCCGGGTGACGCAGGCTCTCCGGGAGGAGTTCCGGCCGGAGTTCCTCAACCGCATTGACGAGATAATCATCTTCAACTCGCTCTCGCGCGAGTTGATGAAGCGGATCACCGAGATCCAGATCGGCAGGCTCCGGGAGCGGCTGGAGGAGCAGGGCATCGAACTGGTTGTGACCGAAGACGCCGAAGAACTGCTGGCCGCCGAGGGCTACGATCCCGCCTATGGAGCGCGCCCGCTGAAGCGCACCATTCAGCGGCTGGTGGAAAGCCCGCTGGCGCAGAAGATGCTGGAGTATGAGTACACTGAAGGCAGCACCGTGACCGTGGACGCGGAGGACGACCGCATCGTCTTCTCCCACGAACCCGCCGAACCCGAGACGGCGGCTTCCGCCGAAGAGGCCCCATCATGAAATCACCGTTGACCGCGGCCGCCTACCAGATGGCCACCTCGTCCGATGTTCGCCGAAACGCCGACAAGGTTCTTGGCGCCGTCGATGAGGCCGCCGAGGAAGGAGCCGAACTGCTGGTGGTGCCGGAGTGCGCGCTCAGCGGCTACCTGCCCTCCGAGGACCTGGACTTCGACGCCCTCGCCGAAGCTCAGGAGGAGATCGTCCGGCACACCGCCGAGGCCGGCATCTGGCTGACGCTCGGCACGACCCGGCGGGAAGGGGACGACTGGTGGAACACCGCGCTGCTGATCGCTCCCGACGGGCGCGTGGCAGCGCAGTACGACAAGACGCATAGCACGGGCGGTGACAACGAGGTCTTCCGGGCGGGCGGCGACCTGCCGGTGTTCCGGGACGGCGAGTGGACCTACGGCATCCAGATATGCTTCGACATGCGTTTCCCGGAGAACTGGCGCATCCTTCGCCGCAAGGGCGCGGAGATGATCATCCACCTCTCGAACGCCTCCCGCAGCGACGCCTGGAAAGTACCGGTGCTGGAGGGGACAGTGCGGGCCCGCGCGGCCGAGAACGGCATGTTCGTGGTCAGCGCCAATGATGCCCACGAGCCGCAGATGATGGTCAGCGCGATACTGGACCCCGACGGGAAGGACCTGGCCCGCGCACCGGAAAACGAGGAGTGCATCATCTACGCGGAGCTGGACCGGGAGCAGGTCAAAGAGGACTTCCTGAACTGCCGCCGCACCGACCTGTGGCGGCGCGAGGAGAACAGGTCACTTCTTCTGGACTGACGCCGGCTGCGCGCGAAGCTGCTTGATCCGGTCCTCCGCGTGCATGGCGGCCGTGATGCCCTCCCCTATCGCCGTTCCCACCTGCCGGTAGGAGCCTTTGCGCACGTCACCCGCGGCGTAAAGACCCGGAATGTCCGTCTCCATATTGTAGTCAACGGGGATGACGTCGCCGGCGAAGTCCGGCAGCACGCTCTTCAGGAATCCCGTGTTCGGCTCGTGTCCGATGAAGATAAACACGCCGTCGCAGTCGATTCGCCGGGTCTCGCCGGTCTTCACGTTCTCCGTCGTCACCCCTTCCACCTTATCGTCTCCGTCTATCTCGGTGACG
The DNA here is from genome assembly GCA_046483385.1 of Candidatus Brocadiia bacterium. GTDB lineage: Bacteria > Planctomycetota > Brocadiia > SM23-32 > SM23-32 > B1Sed10-231. The sequence continues at coordinate 9,435 of JAWODG010000053.1, forward strand.
ACGGTGTCAAGGATGAACTCTATCTTATCGTTCTCCTCGGCCTCCTGGACGTGGGCCGGGGTGGCGCGGAAGCCCTGCCGGCGGTGGATGAGCTTGACCTCGGAGGCGAAGCGGGTCAGGAACACGCCCTCCGTCGTGGCGCTGTCGCCGCCGCCCACCACGACCAGCTTTTTGTCCCGGAAAAACGGGCCGTCGCACGTGGCGCAGTAGCTGACGCCGTGCCCCGAGAGGCGCTGCTCCCCAGGGACGTCCAGCTTCCGGTGTGTGGCGCCCGAAGCCACGATGACGATGGGCGCCAGCAACTCCCCGTCGTCGGTGATCACGCGCTTCAGGTTCCCGTCGACGAGCTGCACGTCTCGGGCACCGGACTGATCGATGGTGACGTCGAACTTCTCCACGTGCTCCACCATCTGCTCGACCAGATCCGCCCCCGTTATGCCCTCGGGGAAGCCCGGATAGTTGTCCACGTCATAGGATTCAATGATCTGGCCGCCGATGACGGTCTTCTCCAGAACGACGGTCTTCATCAGGGCGCGTCCCGTGTAAAGCGCGGCCGCCAGGCCCGCCACTCCGGCGCCGATCACGACCACTTCATATTCGTCGGACATGTCAGCTCCCGTTTCAGCCATCACCCATCAGTCTCTGCTCGTAGAACTCCTCCAGCCGTCCCTTGTGGCTCCGCTCCATGGCGGCGAGCTTCCCGAACAACTCCCGCAGCTCTGCTCCCGGCGCGGAATCGGCCATCCGCCGGTAGAAATCGCGCGCCTCTTCCTCCCGGTGCATCGCGTATATGACGATGTCCTGCAGGCCCGCGTCCGGATCGAGCGGTCGGTCTTCCAGGTACTCGGCGATCTTCAGGTCCTGCCGCAGGGCGGGCTCAAAAGCCCCCAGCCTGGCCGCATCGAGTGACTCCAGCGCCTCTCGGTGCTGCCGCTCCTGCTCGGCCAGTTCGCTCAGCAGCGTCCGGGCGCCCGGCGCCGTGCTCTCGGCGGCAGTCCGGCTATACAGCTCATAGGCCGCCTTCTCTTTCCGTATCGCCGCGTCAAGCACTTCCTGAACGTCCATCTCGTTCACAGCCTCTGCTCGATGGCCCGCTGGAGTTCTTCCAGTTCACCTTCCTCGTACTCGAGCTGCCGCCAGCCCAGTTCAAACCCGTCGTCCGGGCTGCGGGGGATGACGTGCATGTGAACGTGGTCGATGAGTTGCCCCGCCGACTCGCCCGTGTTTTGCAGGATGTTGAAGGCCGGGCTTTCGGTGGCCTCCGTCACCGCGGCCGCCACGCGCTTGGCGATGAATATGGTCACGTGCAGCTCATCCTGCTGCAGGTCCAGGAAGCTGGACACGTGCCGTTTGGGCACCACCAGGGCGTGGCCCGGGTTGACAGGGTTGATGTCCAGAAAGCTGATAACCTTATCGGTCTCGATCAGCGTGGCAGCGGGAATCCCGCCTTCGATGATCTTACAGAACACACACTCTGCCATTGCGCCGCCTCCTCCAGAAGCCAGACCGTAACGCCCGTCGCGCATTATACGGCAGCCGTTGCATTGCCCCAAGGCAAGGCGCTGTGAGCGGCTACTCTCCCGCCGATTCAGCCAGCAGGGCCTCGACCTTAGCGCGGAGCGCCTCGGCGGACTCAGGCGTGAATCCCCCGTGGCTGTAGCGGATTTTGCCTTCGGGGCCTATCACAACGGTGCGAGGGATAGCTGTAACCTGATACTTGCGCCCGATACTGTGGTCGGGGTCCATCACCTGGGTGAAACTCAGGCCCTTGTCCGCCACAAACGACCTCACCTGGTCTTCGGCGTCCGGGCGGTCCTGGTTGATGCCGAGCACGACCAGCCCCTCCTCGGCAAACTCAGTGGCGAGCTCCTCAACGTGAGGCATGGCCTGAACGCAGGGGCCGCACCACGTGGCCCAGAAGTCCAGCACCACCACCTTGCCGCGGAGGTCCGAAAGCTTGATGGTCTTCCCGTCAAGCGTGGTGCCCGTGAAGTCGGGCGCCGGCTCGCCCTCGCCCGGGGCCTGAACACCGAACTCCTCCACTTCCTCGAAGCCTTCCGGCGCCTCGTAGGTGAACGTCTCGGCCGGCAGGTCGCCGTTGACCTTCACGTCCTCGAACCGCAGCGACATCCGCCCCTCCTCGACCGTCACTTCCCTGTCGATGCCCTGCCTGTCGAGGCTCTGCTGGATGGCCTGCCTCAGGACGTCGCTCAAGTCGAGGGTGAACTCCTGCAGAAGCCCGGTTTCCGTGCTGAACGTGGCGGAGAATTCCACGGGGTCTTCCGTCGGGAGCCCCCGCAGGGGCAGGTCAACCCGACCCTCCAGCCTGGCCTCCTTTTTGCCGGCGGGGGGCGCCGTGAACTCGGTCACCTCGATCTTCTCGAGCACCTGCTCCGCCCCGGCGCCGCTCAGGAGCAGAAGGGCGGGATGTGCCACATCCGTCATGGCCGGCACAACCGCGATCAGCCTCTCAATCGCGTCGAGTTCCATCCCCTTGTACTGTTTCAGGCTGGGCCTGTGGAACCAGACCGTCTTGCCGTCGGTGTAGATAGCGCCGGCGTCCTCCATCGTCATCGCCAGCCTGTCGGGGCGGGCAAGCGAAAGGCTCCCCGAGGACTCCTTCACATCCCGCACCACGTCGGCCCCTTCGCCATCCACCACCACGACGGCTCGCTCCGCGTGGAAAGTATCGGAGTAATTCTCCAGCGCCAGGTATCGCTCGATCACGCGTCGTGCGGCCTGCCGTCCCGCACTCTCGGCTGCGGTCGGGCCGGGTTCCTCACCTTCTGCCGCGTGCACACCCGGCGCCGGGACAAAGGCCAAAAGCAAGCCCCCGAGAAAGACAACAAATACGGAAAAAGGTGCATATCGGCGCAACGTCATCACAATTACCCCCATCAGGGTATCTCAAGTCCATAGGTTCAGCGGGTGAAATCCGTCGGTTCCCCGTCGCCTTCCCGCTCCACCGCCTGAGCCGGCTTCTCGACCGGTGAACGGGCCTCACGCAACATGCGGAAACCCAGAAAAGCAAGCAGCCCGAGCAGAATGACAAGGCACACGACCAGGAACCAGCGTCGCCGCGGGGTTCCGGTCGCCTCCGCGGGATACGGTTCCTGGCGCGTGAACTGCTTCCTCTGGCGCCTGTTGAGCCGCATCCGAGCGTTTATCGCCCACCCGCACCCTTCCAGGATAGCGCTCAGGTCCCGGCGCCGCAACTTGACGGCCGCCACGATGGCCGTCGGCAGCAGCACGAGGCCCACCGCTACCAGGGCCGCCACCACCACCTGCCAGACCTGCAGCCCGGCAAGCGTCTTGGTGATGAAGGCGAAGGCCGAGGTGAGCGCGGCGATCGATACGCTGGCCCCCAGAAGGATGTCCCGGCGGGAGGCGGAGGCCTGGGCGGCCGCCTGCTGCCGGGCCTGTGCGGCCTCGGCGCTCTGGCGGGCGGCCTCTTCGGCACTCTGCTGCACCGCTCTGGTTGCCGTCCCCAGCCGCGCCTCCAGTTCCTTTTGGGCCGTGCTGGACATTGCCTCGATCTTGCCCACTACGAACCGCCCCAGCCGGACGAACGGGGAGGTCAGGGCTTCCCGGAAGCTGACGGGGTTCTCGATGATGTCGATCACCCGCGCCTGGTAGTGATCGCCCCGCACGTCTTGGAAGACCCCCCGCTTGCCCACGCACAGATTACCCACCGTGCCCGAGGTGGCCGGCACCGCCACCGTGGTTTTCTCTTCCTCGGTCTTTCGGGTAAGTCCCACATACATCACGTACATGCCGCCGGCGCGGGCCACCTTCCGATGTTCCTCCACGTTCTCCACTTCGACGGCGAAGTTGAACCACCGTCCATCGATGACGAGAGACCCCATCTCGAACATCGCCCGGCGGTCCGGGGCGTAGAGTTCGGGGAAGCTGACGAAGTTGTTCAGGAACCGCAGCAGGTGCTTGTGGCAAAGCAGCAGCTTGCGCAGGTCGCGCACGGTGCCGAACTGGTCCGCCACCTCGGCGTCCGCCGCCAGAAGTTCGCGAACCTTGTCGGCCTGGTCGCCGTCAAGGTAGGACCGCAGAAGCGCTTTGTCGAACATCTCCACGCTCGCGCCTTTTTTCGCCGCGAGCCAGGCCTTGTGGCCGGCGAAGAACTCCTCGATGCGCCCCCAGTCCTCCGGCGTCAACTCATCCCGTTCGCCGAGCACGGGCTTCACGGCGCGCTCGGCGAACTCTTCCAGCCGGTCCCTCCAGGCCGGGTTCACCCCTTCCCGCAGCGGGAGGACCTCCTCGGCCGTGGGCCGCGCCAGGGGGGCCCCTTCGAGCTGCTCGTTAATAGACTCGGCGCCTTGCACGTCCGCCAGAACGCCCACCCGGGCCTCCGGCACCACGCCCTCGCTCGTTCCCAGAAAGCGCAGCGTCCGGCACAGCGCGAAGAACTCCTCCACCTTCGCCTCGATCGCCTCCAGAGCCTGGTAGGCACCCACCGTTTCTTCGCCCAGAGGCATGGCGTCGGTCGTCTCCGCAGAATCGTCCTCCACCCTGGCCAGCCAGTCCAGGTACGCGGCCGCATCAGCCAGGAATGTCTCGAGCTGCTCGGCGGTGGCCCCCATTCGGCCGCCGCGGTCCTGCCGCCCTCCGGTGCACGCGACGATGTCGCCGATGAACTGATTGACTTCGGGATCCTCGCTCGCACCCGGCGGGATCACACCGTCCCCGTTTATCGGATGGCGGTCCAGCAGTTCCTCGAAGGCGTCGATCTGATCGAGGCCGATCGCCTCCCGGCCGCCGACCCCAAGCGCCCCGTTCACGTAACGCGCCGTCTCGAGCAGGCGGCGTCCGGCCGGGTCGTCTGTGCCGATCTGCCCGAGGCCGACCTCGTCCGTTCCCTCAGCCAACGGCCCGGCGTCCGACAGGCGGTCGAGCGTCCACCTCACCGCCGCCCTGACCTCGTCGCAGCGGACTATCCCGTTGTCGTCCAGGTCCACGAAGTCGAGAAACTCGCGGTCGCAGTTCAGGGAGCTTATCCGGGCGCTGGTGGCTATCCAGAGGGCGTCGTTCAGCTCCAGCACGTGCTCCAGGTCCCGGGCCGACTCGATGCGCAGGTGGTAGGTGCGCCCGTACTTGTCGAAGTGCATGGGTGTCTCGGCCATTCGCAATGCTCCCTTGCGCACAGGATGCCCCGCTGATAATCGCCGTGTTTTATACCGGAAAGATGCCGGTTTCCTCAACCCGCCCGGCTTTGCAAAGCGGCCGCAATTTGGTAGATTGGGCCGCCGAACAGCAACCGTCTCCAAAGGAAGACAGCGTGACGCCGGAAGACCAGAGAGCCGGGCGACGCCGACTCCACACCCTGATTGCGATGGGGCTTGCATTCCTCGTGGTCCTGGGTCTCCCCTTCGTTCTGGCCCCGGAGAAGCAGGAGGAGGCGCCCGGGGAGAGGAAGCTGAACGTCATCTCCATGCACGCCGAGACGATCCGCCGGGAGTTTGCCCGCGCGTTTTCCGAGTGGACGGCCGAAACCCAGGGGTACACCGTCGAGGTGATATGGGAGGACGTCGGCGGCACACTGGCGGCTCAGAGATACGTGAACGACCAGTTCCAGCAACGACCCGACGGCATAGGCATCGACGTATTCTTCGGCGGCGGGGTAGACCCGTATCTGTACTTCGCGGAAAGAGGCGTGCTGCACCGCTGCGACCTGCCGAAGGACATCCTGGACCGGATACCCCAGCAGTATGCCGGCATGGACGTGTATGATCCGCAGCAGCGCTGGTTCGGGGCCTGCCTGGCCGGTTTCGGCATCCTGACCAACGACAAGGTCCTTGAGTTCCTCGACGTTTCCCCGCCGCGAGAGTGGAAGTCTCTGGGGCAACCCCCCTACTTTACGTGGGTCAGTTCCGCCGACCCGCGTCAGAGCGGCAGCATGCACATGGTGTACGAGATCATCCTGCAGGCCTACGGGTGGGAGGACGGCTGGGAGACGGTGATGCGCATCGGCGCCAACTGCCGCGCTTTCACGGGGCAGGCCAGCGACGTGCCCCGGGAGGTCAGTGCGGGCGAGGCCGCCTGCGGCATGGCCATCGACACCTATGCCCTGCGCGCCGTGGCCGAAGCGGGACGGGACCGCATGACGTTCCATCTGCCCGAGGGGCTTACCGTGGTCAATCCGGACGCCATCGGAGTGCTGAAGGGCGCACCCCACCCCGAACTGGCGGAACTGTTCGTCCAGTTCGTGCTCTCCGAGCGGGGGCAGAAGCTGTGGATCCTGAAGGCCGGCGCCCCGGGCGGCCCCCAGGAGTTCGAACTCTACCGCCTGCCCGTCATCCCAGGGCTGGTGGACAAGTACTCCGAGCACTCCGTCGTGAAGTTCGACCCGTTCGACTACGAAGGCGGCGTGGACTTCGATTCGCCCAAGATGAGCAAACGCTGGCGCATACTGAATGACCTGTTCGGTGCCCGCATAATCGACACGCACGACGAGCTGGCCCGCGCGTGGAAGCGACTGCGCAATCTGCCCGACGAAGACCCCCGCAAGCAGCGGCTTCTTGAGCCTCCCGTTTCCGAGGAGGTGCTGCTGCAGATGGCGGAGGAGAAATGGGGAGACCCCTACTATCGGGCCGAAACGATCGCGGGCTGGTCGGACGAAGCCCGCCTGCTGTACCGTGGATTGGCGAAGGAGAAGTGATGGTTAGCGTCACGTTCGACAGTGTAACCCGGTTCTACGGCGAGACGATGGCCGTAGAGGACGTCTCCTTCGAGGTGGGCAAAGGAGAGCTTTTCTTCCTGCTCGGGCCCTCCGGCTGCGGCAAGACCACCATACTGCGCATGGTCGCCGGTTTCCTGAAGCCCGATTCGGGAGCGATATTCTTCGACGACCGCCCCATCGACGACGTCCCGCCCCACAAGCGCAACACGGGCATGGTATTCCAGAACTATGCGCTCTGGCCTCACATGAACGTGGCGGAGAACGTGGCCTACGGGCTTCGCGAACGCGACGTGGGCCGGCAGGAGCGCGAGCTGCGGGTAAACGAGGCGCTGGAGACCGTCCGCATGCCCGCCTTCCGCGACCGCATGCCCAACCAGCTCTCCGGCGGCCAGCAGCAGCGCATCGCCCTGGCCCGCGCGCTCGTCATCGAGCCGGACGTCGTCCTGCTCGACGAGCCGCTCTCCAATCTGGACGCCCGGCTGCGACTGGACATGCGCGAGGAGATCCGCCGCATCCACGACGAGACCGGCATCACCATGATCTACGTGACCCACGACCAGAAGGAGGCCCTCTCGATGGCCGAGCGGATGGCCGTGATGAGCATGGGCCACGTAGAGCAGGTGGGCGACCCGCGCGGCGTCTACCGCCGGCCGCAGAACCGGTTCGTCGCCGAGTTCGTCGGGGAGGCCAACATGATCGACGGGACGCTGTTGTCGCTGGAGGATGGTATCGGCGTCGTCGAAACCCCCCTCGGCAACCTGCACGCCCGGGCGGCGGCGCCCTCGCTGAGGGCCGGACGGGCCGTGGTCTGCATGGTCAGGCCCGAGTGCCTGCGGACCGGCGAGGCCGAAAGGAACGAGATCGCCGCGCAGGTGGAGAGCAGCGTCTATCTGGGAGACGTGGAGCAACGTGTCTTATCCGCGGCGGAGATGGAACTGCGGCAGGTACAGGCGAACCCCTCCGCCACCCCCCCGGCCACTGGCGAACGGATTGCCCTGCACTTCCATCCCGAGGATGCCGTTATACTCCCGCGCGAAGACTGAGGAGAGCCCGTGAAGCGGACGCCCGCCATCCTGCTTGCCATCGTCCTGGCATTCCTGGGGTTATTCCTCTTCTATCCCCTGGCCTACTCTTGCCGCGGGGCCTTCTTCGACGGTTCGATGCTGCTGAAGGAAGGCGACGTCATCAACTGGCGCCTCTTCTGCTCCGAGATCGTGGAGGCCGAGCAAGGCCCCGGCGCGCGGCTGCGCGAACTGCTGCCGGAAGAGGCGCTGGAACTGATGCGGAACACCGCCGCCGGAGAGATCCCGGCGGCCCCCGACAGGGCCCGAATGCGAGACGCCCTGAACGGACTGCTCCGCAACCGCGACCTCTACCTCCCGGAGTCCTTCCCGGAAGGTGCCGTGCCCGACGGCCTCGTCGAGCTGCGCCAGATGGACCCCGAGGAGAAGTCCGACTTCCCGGAGAGCGAGGTCGTGCGGCTCAACCGGCGCCTCCTGGAGCGTTCCTATCCGGACCTCGTCGAGGCGTTGGCCACGGACGCCGGCCACTTTACGCTGGTGTTCTTCAAGTACTTCTGGACCGACACCCTCACGCGGCAGTCCATCCTGAACAGCCTTGCTCTGGGCTGCGTGGTCACGCTGCTGACCGCCTGCATCGCGCTGCCGCTGTCGGTGTTCGTGGTGCGGTATCGCTTTCCGGCCAAGACGCTGCTCACCGGGCTGCTGCTGCTGCCCATGATCATGCCGCCGTTCGTGGGCGCCATCGGCATGCGGCAGGTGCTGGCCCGGTTCGGGTCGGTCAACCTTCTGCTGATGCGCACCGGCCTGATCGACATGCCCATCGACTGGCTGGGCGGGGCCAAGTTCTGGGGGGTCGTGCTGCTGGAGGTGCTGCACCTCTACCCGATAATGTACCTCAACTTCGCCGCGGCGCTGGCCAACGTGGACCCTTCGCTCGAGGAAGCCGGTATTAACATGGGTTCCGGCGGGTTCCGGCTTTTCCGTCGGGTGACACTTCCGCTGATGATGCCCGGCCTCTTCGCCGGCTCGGTCATCGTGTTCATCTGGGCGTTTACGGACCTGGGCACCCCGCTCGTGTTCGGGTACCGGCGCGTCGTGCCGGTGCAGATATTCAACCAGGTTCAGGAGGTCGCCCGAAACCCTCAGGGCTACGCGCTGGTGGTCGGCGTACTGGCGATGACGGTGCTGATATTCCTGGCCGCCAAGCGGGTTTTCGGCCTGCGAGCCTACCAGTCGATGACGCGAGGGCGCTCGACCGCTGCGGAGAAGCGTCCGGGACGGCTGGCCGCCGGCGGAATGGTGGCTTTCATCGTGGGCGTCGTGTTCCTCGCCTGCCTGCCGCACATCGCGGTTGTGTTGACGGCGCTGCAGGAGCAGTGGTTCATGACCGTGGTCCCCTCCAGCTACACCGCCCGGCACTTCGGCGGCGCTCTGAGCCATCCCCTTACGCTGACCAGCATCCGCAACAGCATCATGCTCAGCAGCCTCAGCACCGTCGTGGACCTGGTGCTGGGAGTCGCCATCGCTTACCTGCTGGTTCGCGTCGCATTTCGGGGTTCTTCTGTGCTGGACGCGCTGGTCATGCTGCCGCTGGCGATACCGGGCCTCGTGCTCGCGTTCGGCTACGTAGCGGCCTTCTCCCGCGTGCCGATTCCACCGGACGCCGGAGTTCTCACGAAGTGGCTGCTGCAGGCCCGCGGCGCTCTGGACCCCCGACAGAATCCCATGCCCCTGCTGGTCATCGCGTACGCCATCCGGCGCCTGCCATACATGGTGCGCTCGGCCTACGCCGGGTTCCAGCAGGTGAACGAGCAGCTCGAGGAGGCGGCCGTGAACCTCGGCTCTCCGCCACTGAAGGCGATTCGCCGCGTCACCGTTCCGCTGCTCAGCGCCAACCTGGTCGCGGGCGGCATCCTGGTCTTCTCCTTCGCCATGCTGGAGGTCAGCGACAGCCTGATACTGGCCATGAAGGAGCAGTTCTTCCCCATCACGAAGGCAATATACTCGCTCATCCAGCGCGTCGGGGACGGGCCCTACATCGCCAGCGCGCTGGGCGTATGGGCCATGGTCTTCCTCGGCATCTCGCTGGTCGCCGCCGGTCTGTTGCTGGGCCGGAAGATGGGACAGCTCTTCCGCGCGTGACGTATTCCGCAGGGTGGGCTCGCCACAAAGCTCACGAAGAACACAAAGTAAGGGCGAAGGCATTCCGGCGGCATCCAACTGTTGCCGCCTTGTTATATTCGCCGGCTTCTGGCGGGGGGCCGGTTAGTTCAAGCGGAGCGGAAACGCGTCAGAATGTCATGCTGAACCCGCTTTGGCGAGCGGGTGAAGCATCTCCGACCCTATGCGTAGTGCCCCGGGCGCCCCTTTCTCGGTCTCGCGCCGGAACCAATGCGATCCGGGCTCTTCGAGAGGATTACTGGATGACCTGGGAAACGCCCTCTGAGCTTGATTTTCGCCTGCCCTCCGCCCTATCCTGATGGGCAGTTATGGAACCCCCCTTTGTGGAGAAAACACCATGTCGGCCGAGCAGACGAAGAACGCCATCAAGGGCTGCGCGGAGGATATCCGCGAGCGCATCTCGAAGAAGAAAAAGCCCAGCCTCAAGTTCCCCAAACGCACCCTGAGCAACGTTACCTACGACGAGGACGAGGGCTACTTCAAGCTGAAGAAGGGCAAGATAACCCGCACCCTCACCTACAACACGGTCAAGACCTTCGCCCAGACCCTCCGCATGATGGCTCTTTCCAAGGAGGCCATCGACACCGAGGAGGAGGTCACGAAACGAGAGGCGTATTACGTCTCGAAGAACTGGGACGAGGCCCGCTTCGACGAGCAGCCCGAGTCCGACACGGTGATGGAGGACATCGAGGCCCTGTTCGCCGTCAACCGGGAGCAGCTCGGCTTCATCCCCGAGGAAAAAGGCGGTGAGGTGGCCGGCGAACTCATCGTGATGGACCGCAACCGCGTCACCGGCCAGCGGGTCGAGATAGACTGCACCCAGTTCGGCAGCGGCGCCTACTCCGTGCCCATCTCCGTGGAGGAACTGGAGTTTAAGACCGACGCCGAGTTCGTACTGGTCATCGAGACGGCGGGCATGTTCCAGCGGCTCAACAATCACGCCTTCTGGCAGGAGGCCAACTGCATCCTCGTCTCGATGGGTGGTGTGCCCACCCGGGCGTGCCGCCGCTTCGTTCGGCGGTTGAGCGAGGAGAACGACATGCCCGTGTACGCGTTCGTTGACGGTGACCCCTATGGCTACGGCAACATCTACAGGACCCTGAAGGTCGGCAGCGGCAACGCCGCCCACATCAACGAGTTCTTCTGTGTGCCCGCGGCCAGCTTCCTCGGGGTCACTCCGGAAGACATCGAGGAATACGACCTTCCCACCCACCCGCTCAGCGACACCGACATCAAGCGCGCCAAAGACCTGATCAAGAACGACCCCTTCTTCAAGCACCACAAGCCGTGGCAGAAGGCCATCAAGAAGATGCTGAAGATGGGCGTGCGCGTCGAACAGCAGGCCTTCGCCAAGCACAGCCTCAACTACGTGCTGGAAAGCTACCTGCCGGAGAAGCTGGACAACGTGGACAACTTCCTGCCCTGAGCGGCTGGACGTCCAACCGCGAGGGCACCAGAAAGCACGGATGGAGACGCACCGGCACTGACGAGCCGCCTGCCCGCGTCCCTGTGCGTCGTGTCCGTGTTGTCGTGGCCCGGCCGGCCTCCTCGCTTGACCCCACCGCCGGGGCCATGGACAATGTCTGGAGCTTCCCCCGGAACGCCCCCTGACCCGAACCGAGCGGTGATCCATCATGGACATGCAACTGCCCGAACGACTGCGCAAGCTGCCGCCTTACCTGTTCGCCGACCTGCGCCGCAAGATAGCAGCGAAGCAGGACGAAGGCGTCGAGGTTATCAGCCTCGGCATAGGCGACCCGGACATGCCCACGCCCGACCCCGTCGTGCAGGAACTATGCCGGGCCGTGCAGGACGAGGACGACCCCGACCGGCACCGCTACGGCTGCGACCGCCCCGTCGAGGAGTTCCCCGAGGCCGTGCACGAGTTCTATCGGCGCCGGTTCGGCGTGGAGCTGGAAGACGACCAGATAGTAACCACCATGGGCGCCAAGGACGCCATTGCCAAGTTCGCCATGGCGACGCTGAACCCGGGCGATACGGCGATCGCCCCGCGGCCGGGCTATCCTACCTATAACATCGGGCACGTGTTCGCCGGTGCCGTCACCCACGAGGCGCCGCTGCGGCCGGAGAACGACTGGCTGGTTGACTTCGACGCCATTCCGCTGGAAGTGCGGCGACTGGCGAAGCTGATGTGGCTGAACTACCCGAACAACCCCACGACGGCCGTGGCGCCGATGGACTTCCTCGAACGCGCCGTGGAGTTCGCACGGGAGAACGGGATACTGATAGCCTACGACAACGCCTACAGCGAGAACACTTACGACGGCTACGAGGCCCCCAGCATCCTGCAGGTCGAGGGGGCCGAGGAGGTCGCCGTCGAGTTCTTTTCCCTCAGCAAGGCCTTCTGCATGACGGGCTGGCGCGTCGGCGCCGTTGTGGGCAACGCCTCCGCCGTGGCCGCTCTGCGGACGGTGAAGGAGAACATCGACAACGGCACCCTCCGTGGCATCCAGTTCGCGGCGGCCCGGGCTTTGTCGATGGCCGAGGAGCTGAAGTCGCAGATCAATCCGGTGTACAGGCGCCGGCGCGACATGGTCGTGCAGACCCTGAACGACAGCGGCTGGGAGATTGGGAAACCGAAAGCCACGATTTACGTCTGGGCGCCGGTGCCGGAGAAGTACGACGGTTCCAGCGCCGAGTTCGCGGAGAGCCTGCTGGAAGAGGCCGGGGTCGTCGTCACACCCGGGCTCGGCTACGGCCAGTGGGGGGAGGGTTACTTCCGTATCTCCCTTACCTACCCCGACGAGGTGCTCCGGGAAGCACTGGGCCGCATCGCCGAGAGCAACCTCTGACGATGGACTGCCGCGGTTCACGTATCGCGATCACATGCGGCCATTCGGAAGACCCGCCCTATGCTCGGCGGGAGTCTATGCGACCAGAAAGATACCTATCGGACGGCGCATTCGGAAGAATCTGCGCTTGAGCAACAGCCCGGGCAACTGCGCCGGAAGACGTACTGACAAGGAGCGCGACATGCTGCGCAATACGTTCTGTCACGTAAAAGGCGTTGGACCGAAGACCGAGACACGTCTGTGGGAGTCCGGCATCGAGACATGGGACCAGGCCACTGAGCCGGAAGCCCTGCCGGTTACCGCTCCACTGGCCGAAAGGATTGCGCGCCTGGCCGACGAGTCGGAGCAGAAGCTCTACGAGGGAGACCACGGCTGGTTCTACGAATTGCTGCCCGGGGGCGAGGAATGGCGGCTCTTCCGGGAGTTCCGCGACTCAGTGGTCTACCTCGACATCGAGACGACCGGCCTTGGCCACAAGTATGACCAGATCACCAGCATCGCCCTTTACGACGGACATGAGATTCGCCATTACGTCCACGACGACAATCTGGACCAGTTCCCCGCCGACGTAGACGACTACGGCATCATCGTCACCTATAACGGCAAGTTGTTCGACATCCCGTTCATCCGGGAGTACTTCGGCATCGAACTGGGGCAACCCCACATCGACGTGCGTTTCCTGCTGAACCGACTCGGCGTGAAGGGTGGTCTGAAGGTCTGCGAACGGCAGCTCGGCATGGATCGGGGCGAGTTGGACGACGTCGACGGCTTCTTCGCCGTCGCGCTGTGGGAGGACTACCGCGAGAACGACAACCCCCACGCGCTGGAGACGCTGCTGGCCTACAACGTGACCGACGCGGTGAACCTCGAAACGCTGATGGTGACGGCCTACAACATGAGGGTCAGACAAACCGTTTTCGGGCTGCGCCACGAAATAGCGGTCCCCGTATCTCCCGAAAGCCCTTTCACTCCGCACACCCCCACCATCAAACGCCTCAAGCGCCGCGTCCGGAGCCGGTACCTGGAGGAGCGGTGAGCACGAACCAGTTCCCAGAATGATGGACATGGGTCTTGACAGCGGGCCGACCGGGGAGTATCATTCGGCAGATCGATGGGATTATCCATTCTCGACTCCAACCGGAGGGCGCCAGATGAGCGTTCAAGTGGGACAAACAGCGATTGTGTCGCGCCCTGCCCCGGGGTCGGCCTGACCCTCTCCTCCCGAACAGAGACAAGAGGCGGCCGCTCCTGACGGGGCGGCCGGCTGATTTTAACACGACGGCCGCGGGCGCGATGTGCGTCCGCGGCTTTTCCTTTGCCGCAACCGGTTGATCAAGGCCGCGGACTTCCGTTCCGCGGCCTTTTTCTTCGTGACAGCAGAACACCGAAGGAGCGTTCTATGACGGTCATTGTCCGGAAACGACTGAAGTGCATGGATTCTACACACCGCGCGGCAAGCGGGCGATGCCCCCACCCGGGGCGTGCCCGAGAAAACCGCGAGAAGACGAAACTGACCTCATGCAGGATGAATACGCATGGGCCGATCATACGAGTCCGGATCCCGCCCGGAGCCGCCGGCTGAGCCGTTCGTCTGCGGCAATTGCGGCCGCCCGGTTCCCACGGACGCTCCCGGAACCGAGCACCGCAATCATTGTCCGACGTGCCTGTGGAGCCGGCACGTGGACGTGCTGCCCGGCGACCGGCGGTCCCGCTGCCGGGGTCTGATGGAGCCCGTCGCGCTGTGGGTCCGCGGCGGAGAATGGGTCCTGATCCACAGATGCCGCGACTGCGGCGTCCTGAAGTCGAACCGCGTGGCCGGGGACGACAGTGAGTTGACGCTCATGTCGCTGGCAGTCCGCCCCCTGGCCGATCCGCCGTTCCCGCTGGACGTGCTGCGGGAACGGGCCGAGCGGGGCCGACCACGCCCCGCTGAGTGACGCACCGAAGTACCTCTGAGACAGGGACAAAGCCTATGAGGGTGGAACACGAGTGTTGGTGGAGGCGTTGGGAAGCCGGGAGAACGCAACCTGCGACCAAGGGAGGTGCATGCAGGACGACCATCGAAAAAGGGAATCCTGAAGGACGCCTGTCGAATGTCTTGCCGGCCGCCTGATCGGCCGGCTCTCGAGTGAGGAGCCCGCCGCAGGGCGGGCGGCAGGTTTCAGGCCCGGGCGTCAGCCCGGGTGAGCGTCAGGGGAAGAAAAGAGAGCCCCACAAGGGGCTGCACCGGAGCCCTGCGGCGGGCGCCACATGACCAATGCCCAGAACATCGCGCAGAACGGAAAGACTGCTCTGCCAGGTTTTCCGGACCGTGGCACAGTCCCCGCGCGTCATCAGACACAGGATCGGAGATGCTTCGGCCAGCCGTAAGTCTGGCCTCAGCATGACATCTTCAGATCCTGCTCGGGGCAGGCGTGTCCCGTGCTGGCCACGCGCGGCGGCGCACGCTACCCTATGGCCCCATTGGATGTGGTAGAAGGAGACTCACACGATGCAAACTCACATCGCACACACAGTGGACGAAATCCGCGACATCCCGGAGTTGACGGACGGCGAGACCTGGGACCACGCGCGGGACTTCCTCGCCGCCGCCCCGGATGACCCCTTCGCCGACCATCTGCGGGTGCTGATGGAAGACGGCCGGCCGGTGGCCTGCGTTCAGGTCTTCCTCCACCGCTACCCTGTCGGCCGCGCCGAAGTGGGCATGTGCCTGCCCGAATACCCCTTCGTGCCGCCCGAACTGCGGGGCCGTGGCCACTTCAAGCACCTCATGGCCGACCTGTTCGACTGGATGTCGCACAATGGCTACCCGCTCGCCTACGCCCACGGCCGGAAGGGGCTCTACACCGGCATCGGCTTCGCGCCGTGTTTTCACCACTGCCTGGTGCTGCTCCGCGTTTCGGATGCGCTGAACCTGCACGTCAAAGCCGAGGCAAGACGCGGCACGGAGGAGGATGTCCAGGGATACGCGCACGTTTTTCGGCGCCCCTTCCCGCTCGGGCGGGGGCTGCAGTGTCGGGACGAGGCCTGGGAGCCGGCGCCCGATACCGTGCGGCTGGTGCCGGGGCTCGGCGGTGCCCCGCCCCGGGGGTTCGTGGTCACGCGGCCGCCTCTACCCGACGATGCACCTCGCCGGCCGGGTGGCGCGGTCACCGTCAGCGAGGGCCACGCTGCGGATGCAGAGGCGGCCGCCATACTGTTGCGGACAGTCGCCCAGGAGGCCGCCGAGGCCGGCTGCGAATGGCTCAGACTGAATTGCCGTTGCGAGGACCCGCTGGCGCGCTTCGCCGTGCTCGCGGGCGGCCAACTCCGCTGGTCGGCCGCCCAGGAGCGCGACGCCACGGCTGAGGGCGAGGACGTGGACGCCTTCTACCTGGCCGACCTGCGGCTGGCCCTCGAACAGTTGATGCCCGAGTTGGCCGACCGCTTCCGCTCGTTCACGGGCGATGCGCCCCGGGCGCTTGTGCTGGCAATGGATAAGGATAAGGTCGCCCTCTCCCTGCGGACCGACCTCGGACTTCCGGCCAAAGTCCCGGCGGACGCCCCAACCGTCCATCTGCCGCGGAAGCCTATGACGCAGGCTATAATGGGCTACGCCCGGCCAGGCGAGCTGGAGTTGCTTCACGAGGGCTGCCGCATCCCGGAGAGTTGCCGCGGCGTCGTGGACGCGCTTTTCGCGGCGCGGGAACCCCATCTTATCCACGAGGGCCAGGCCTTCGCCCGCCTCGACAAACTGGGCCTCGTGCCTTGAGCCACTCGGAAGGGGACAATGCCATGAACGGCACGAAGAGTTCAGAGAGCGGCTGCGAGAGCATTCAATGTTCCCTGCATGCTGAGGGGGAGATATGATGACCCAAGATGACGGCCGCCGGCGCTCTTTCGCCTCGTTCTACGAGTGGTATGACGGGCCGGAACACCGGACGCTCCAGTTTCAGCTCTATAGGAAGCTGGCGGAGGAAGCCGGCGGGCCGGTGCTGGAGTTGTCCTGCGGGACCGGCCTCATCACATTGGACCTGGCGCGACATGGACACGAGATAACCGGGCTGGATGTCTCGTCCGATATGCTGAATGTCGCCGCGCGCAAGCTGGAGGACGAACCCGAGGAGGTGCGAGAGTGCGTCGCGCTGATGGAGGGGGATATGAGCGAGTTCGAACTGGGGCAGCGGTTCTCGCTCGTGCTCATCCCCACCAACTCGTTCTGCCACCTGACGTCGCTGGAGGCGCAGCGGGCATGCCTCGGATGCGTCCGGGAGCACCTGCGCCCCGGCGGCGTGCTGGTCATCGAGGAGAGGCACTATCCCCCTTCGCAACTGGCCCGGCTGCAGGGACAGCGCGGGGTCGTGCGGCAGTGGAAATCGGGAGTCAACCCGGCGACGGGCCTGTTCACAACCTTCAACAGCGCCCTGCGCTACATCGACGTGGCCTCCCAGACCATCTACGAGCGGACGTTCATCGACGAAACGCAGCCGGACGGCACCGTGCGGTGCTTCGTGCGGCCGGAGGCGGAAGGCTACTCGTGGGACCACCGCCACTACTTCAACCGCTTCGAGCTTCAGTTGCTCATCGAGGGCGCCGGCTTCCGAATCGAGCAACTCTGGGGCGCCCACCGACGCGAACCGTTCACCGCGGACAGCGAAAGCATGATATTCGTGGCCCGCAGAACCTGAGGAGATAAGAGATGTCACTGGAACTGAGAAGCGAGCGTCCCGGCGACGAGGACGCGATTGACGCGGTCAACTGCCGGGCCTTCGGCAGCATGGATGAGCCCAATATCGTGAGGCTGATGCGCGAGCATCACCCCGACTTCGACCCGCGCTACTCCATCACTGCTTGGGACGGCGGCGAGATGGTGGGACACATCCTGCTGACGCCGACCCGTCTGAGGCTGATGGACGAGACCGTGCGGGCGCTGGCGGTTGGACCGGTGGCCGTTGTGCCCGAGCGCCAGGGGCAGGGCATCGGAGGGCAGCTTCTGCGGCACGGCCACGCACTGGGCCGGGAGAACGGCTTCGCACTGGCCTCCCTGTTCGGCCACCCCGAGTACTATCCCCGGCACGGCTACGAGGCGTGTCTTGGCCTCGCGAAGGTCTCCATCGACGCCGACGACCTCCCCGAGCCCTCCATCACGCTGCGCACCATGCCCGTCCGGAAGGGCGACGTGGCGTGGATAGCCGCCCAACATGCGGAGGAGCTGGCCGGGGTGGACTTCGGCTGGGTATGGGGCCCGCGCCTGAACGAGTGGCGGCTCGCCTGCCTCAACTCCATGATGTGGTGGACCGAGGACGGGCGACGCGCCGCTTATACGCTGCATGACAGGCTGGTGCTGGCAGAAGACGCCGCGCTGGCCCGCGAGGTGATACGCGCGATGCGTCCGGAGAAGCTGGAGCATCATCCTTCCGGACGGCTGGCGCGGCAACTTGAGGACAACCAATGGGCGGACTTCACCGTAGAAGCGTGCGAGGCGGGCATGGCATGCGAGCTTCAGGACGGCGCGCTGGAGCCTTACATGGAAGCGGTTCGCGCAGGGGACCGGCCGGTGGGCGCCACTCTTTTCCCTCTTCCCTTCCTGGCGTGCTGAGGTCGGGCGTCAGCGGCACGGGTGCGGTGCGGGCTTGACACGCCGAGGAATCTCGGTAAAGTAGCGTTTCGATCGTTCCCCCGGATGGGTCTGCTATGCGACGATACTTCACGTGCGCACTCGTGGTAGTGTTGCTGGCGTTCTGTGTCGGCTGCGGCGCGGAGGCCGGCACGGGCGGGCCGGAAGAGACCCTCTCCACGGGCTGGCGCGCCTATTCCACGGGCGGGTTCGACTTCGCCGAGAAAGCGTTCCTCCGGGTAGTCAATGACCCTGACGCCACCGAGGAGCACCGCTACTCCGCCCTTCTGGGCCTGGCGAGCACGCACCACTTCAGCACCAGCCCCGACCTTGGCAAAGCAGTGACCTACTACGAGCGGCTTGCGGACGTGGGCGGTGAGAGAGGCGTCTGCCAGAGCCTCCTCGGTCTGGGCATGGTGGCACTGGACCGGGGCCAGAGTGAGCAGGCCCGCGCACACCTGGAGGAGCTCATTCGCGACCACCCCGAGAGGCGCGAAGCCGGCGAAGCGGCCCTTTACCTGGCCGGGTCCTACTTTCGCCCCACGCCGGACGAAAGCGTCGTGGGAGAGTACATATTGGCCGACTCCAGCGCCGTGCAGCGGGGCCTGGAGGTGCTGGAGGGGCGCCTGAACGCGTATCCCGACAACCCTCTGGCCTCCGTGATGCACATGATGCTGGCCGAGCAGTACGTGGAGGTATCGGACTACGCCCGGGCGGTCGAGCATCTGGAGGCTGCCCTGGACAAAGGCATCGCGTCGGAGACGAACCGGGGCAGCGTGACCTGGCAGATCGCACGCATCGCCGAAAGAGAACTCAGCGACTACGAGCTGGCGGAGAAGTATTACGCCATCTACGTGCGGGACTTCCGACGGACCCAGCAGTACTACCGGGCATCCCAGAGCTTGGAGCGCGTGCGGCAACTGCTGGAGGAGGGAGAGTAGCCATGGGCAACCTGTGGGACAGACTCCGCAGATACCCCGCCCTTCTGCTGCTGGTGATCGTGTACCTCATCTCCTGCGCGGTGGTGTTCTCGAACTATGTGCGCGGCCGCGGCGCCGAGGGCGAGACGCGGAAAACCGTCCTGCGGCTGGCCCACTGGCAGCTCGAACCCGGCATCCGGTCTGCCGTCGACTGGCTGATAGACGAGTACCAGAAGCAACATCCCGACGTCGAAATCAAGCAGATACTCATCCCGGAGGAGGGCTACTTCCGCTACGTCAACACCCAGCTCATCGGGCGGACGGCGCCCGACATGATCGAGTGCGGGCTGGGCGGCTCCCTTGAACTGTGGCGCAAGTTCTACGCCCGCTACTTCATGCCGCTCGACCAGTACGTGGACGAACCCAACCCCTATAACAAGGGCACAGAACTGGAGGACACGCCCTGGCGCCAGACCTACTTCGACGACATGGAGGGCGGCTACGAGGAAACGCTGCAGACCTATTTCCGGGTTCCCCTCTCGGCCTTCACCCTGCGGCTGTACTATAACAAGGACATGGTCAGCGAGGTGTGGGACGAGCAGGAGCGCGGCACGCCGTTCCCCGAGACGTACGAGGGTTTCATCGAGCTGTGCGAACTGCTCAAGGAAGAGCACGGGGAAACATTCGTGCCCATCTCCGGCTCAAAGTACAGCTTCGACCGCATCATCAACGTCTACCAGACGGCGCTGACCGCCGGCTACCTTGACCGGCTGGACGTCGACTACGACGGCACGGTCAGCCGGATGGAATCGGCCGGGCCGCTCTACTCGGGACGGCTGAGCATGAGGGACGAAGGCGCCATCCGGGCCAACTTTGAACTGCTTCGGGAGATATCGGCCTACTCCCCGCCCGGAGCCACGGCCATGGACAGGGACGAGGCGGACTTCCTGTTCCTCCAGGAGCAGGCCGCCATGATGCCCACGGGAAGCTGGGACTATCAAAGCCTGATGGAACGGTCCGAGGGGGAGTTCACCCTGGGAGTCGCCGACATGCCGTTGCCTTCGAAGGACCACCCGAAGTACGGCCCCTATGTCGCCGGGCCGCCAACGGAAGCGGACACGCAGGGCGCCTTCCCGTTCGCCATCACCAAGACCTCCCCGAACCGCGACGTGGCCCTCGACTTCCTGCAGTTCGCCTCCTCGCTGAAGTACAACGAGGCCCTCAACGAACGGATGTTCTGGCTGCCTGTGATCGTGGGGGCCAAACCTCGGGAGGAACTGGAACCGTTCACCCCGCGGATAGAAGGCTACGCCGAGACTTTGGAATACGAGGCGCCGGGCACGGCCATGTCCTACGAGCAGATACTGCCCGCCTACCTGTCCGGCAAACTGACCTACGAGGAGTTCGCCGAGCGTTACATGGGTCGCTACCGGCGGGAATTGCCCGACCAGGGCGTGCCGGACCACGTGCGCGACCTGAACCAGACGCTGGACAGCCAGATGCGGTTCGGCACCATCCGTCGGGCCGCCATCAGCGGGGCACTCGGCGCGGACGCAATTCTGACCGGAGACCCCGCTGCGCAGCAGGTCCGGATTCTGGAGGCATTCGTCGGCCAACGTGCCCTGCGCGACCACGAGGTGCGCGTCTGGGTTGAGAACGCCCGCAACTACCAGCAGCAGCAAGAGCAGTAAGGAAGGACCACGATGCCGCGCGAGATCGTCAGCTTTCGACGGCTCAAAAGTCACTGGCCGCTCTACGTGCTGCTGATTCCGTCGCTGACGCTCATCGGGCTGTTCATGTACTTCCCGGCCTTCAGCGGGGTTTACCACAGCTTCTTCCGCTGGAACGGGGACGAACTGGCCACTTTCGTGGGGCTGGAGAACTACGCGCGTGCCTTCACCGATCCCAAGCTGGGTCACGCCTTCGTGGTGGTGGGCATTCTGTTTGGGGCCAGCCTGTTCAAGATGATACCCTCCATTGTGACCGCCGTGGTCATCCACCGGATAACCAGCGACCGGCTGCGCTACATGTACCGGCTGCTGTTCGTTGTGCCGATGGTCATACCGTGGATGGTGGTTCTGCTTATCTGGAAGTTCTTCTACGATCCCGTCATCGGACTTCTCAACAGCTTCCTTCGGGCCACGCATCTGCTGGGCGTTCTGGGCCTGGGGCAGAACCCCGCCTGGCTCGGGGATGCGGACCTGATCATCCCGGCGCTCATCTTCTGGGGCTTCCCGTGGATCGGCATCATCGGAGTGCTGATCTACCTGAGCGGTCTGGAGAAGATCCCGACCAGCGTGTACGAGTGCTCGGAGCTGGACGGCGTCGGCTGGTTCGGCAAGTTCCTTTACATCGAGTTGCCCCTGATCGCCACGCAGGTGCGAATAAACCTGGTGCTTATGATCATCGGAGTGCTGAAAGGTTTCGGGCTCATTCTCGTTCTTCTGGGGCCGGCGGGAGGCGAGGAAGGCGCAGGCCTGGTGCCCGGTCTGTACATGTACTACAGCGCCTTCATCGAGCGTAAGGCCGGCTACGCCTGCGCAATCGGAATCATACTGTTCGGCGTCATTGTCGCTCTGACCTACATCAACAACAAGTACGTGCGGGTGGAGAAATGAGCCGCCCCCAAAACCCCATAGCGCGGTTACTGAAGCACGGTTACCTGTGGCTGATGCTGGCCCTGACGTTTCTGCCGTTCTACGTCATGCTGGTCATCAGCTTCAAGACCAACGCGCAGTTTTTCAGACAACCGTGGATCCCCACGTTCCCGCTCCACCCGGAAAACTGGGTCACCGCGTGGAACACGGTCGGCGTGTACATCGCCAACTCGATCTTCCTGGCCGTGACGGCCACCCTGATCAGCCTGGCCGTGGCCGTGCTGGCCGCCTACGTTTTCGGTCGCTACAAGGTGCCGTTCGGCGATTTCCTGTGGGCCGCCATACTCATCCTGATGCTCATGCCCGGCGTGGCCAACCTGATACCGTTGTTCACGCTGATGAAGAACCTGCGCCTGCTCAACTCGCTGGTCGGCCTGTCGCTGGTTGTCGCGGCCGGCGGCCAGATCGTCTGCCTGTACGTGCTGCGGAATTTCATCGAGGACATGCCGCGGGAGTTCTTTGAGTGCGCGCGCATCGACGGCGCATCGCACCTCCAGCAGATCATGCACGTGGTCATCCCCCAGTGCGGCGGCATCATCTCCACGCTGGCGATCCTGCGGTTCGTGGGTGCGTGGAACAGCTTCCTTTTGCCGCTGATAACCATCCGCGACCCCGAGATGCTGCCGCTCGCGGTCGGGCTCTACCGCCTGCAGGGCGCCTACGTCAAGCAGTGGGGTCCGCTGATGGCCGCCTACTTCATCTCCGCCGTCCCGCTGGTTATACTTTTCGCGTTCACCATGCGGTTCTTCATCCGCGGCATCAGCGAGGGAGCCATCAAGGGATGAGTCCGGAATCGGTCGGTCGAAGCAATGCAGTCCGTGGAGGGAGATAAATGGCCGAAGTCAAATTCGTCAACGTATCGAAGGTCTATCCGGGCGGCGTGGAGGCCGTCAACGACGTCAACCTGACGGTCGAGGACGGCAGCCTGCTGGTGCTGGTCGGCCCGAGCGGCTGCGGCAAGTCCACCACTCTCCGCATGGTGGCCGGCCTGGAGGACATCACCCAGGGCGACATCTACATCGGCGGGCGGCTGGTCAACGACGTCCTGCCCAAGGACCGGGACATCGCGATGGTGTTCCAGAACTACGCCCTCTATCCCCACATGACCGTCTACAACAACATGGCCTTCGGCCTGAAACTGCGCAAGTACCCCCGGGATGAGATCGAGGGCCGGGTGCAGGAGGCGGCCGAACTGCTGGAGATCGACCCGCTGCTGAAGCGCCGCCCTAAGGAACTGTCCGGCGGGCAGGCCCAGCGCGTGGCCGTCGGACGGGCCATCGTGCGCCAGCCGCAGGTGTTCCTGTTCGATGAGCCGCTGAGCAACCTGGACGCCAAACTCCGCGTTCAGATGCGCGTCGAGATAGCCCGCCTCCACGAGCGGCTGGGGGCCACCATGATCTACGTCACTCACGACCAGGTGGAGGCCATGACGCTGGGTACGAAGGTGGCCGTCATGAAGGACGGCTACATCCAGCAGGTGGCCACTCCCATGGAGCTCTACGACCACCCGGTCAACATGTTCGTGGCCGGCTTCATCGGCAGCCCGCCGATGAACTTCATCGAGGGGACGCTGGAGCAGTCGGGCGGGGACGTGCGGTTCGTCGGACCGGACTTCGGGCTCAAGCTCAGCGATGAGCTGGCCTCGGCAACGAGCAGCCACGTGGGCAAGCCCGTGGCGTTCGGCATCCGGCCGGAGGATATCCACGACCGCGCATTCGTCCCCGAGCCCGACCCCGACAACACCAAGACCATCCGCGCCGAGGTGGTCGAGCCGCTCGGCGCCGAAACGCTGGTCTATCTGCGCACGCCGTCGCAGGACGAGGACATCGTGGCCAAGTTCGACTCGCGCAGCAACCCTGAGGTCAAAGAGGACGTCGAGGTCGTCTTCGACATGAACAAGGCCCACGTCTTCGACCTGGAGACCGAGGAATCGCTGACCTACGAGGTCGAGCAAGCCGCCGGCGTCTGAGCACTCTGTGCGTCTTGGTGAGTACTCGGCGACTCAGAATATTCACTTGACCGGGAAGATTCGGCAGAGAGTTCGTCGTACGGCGAACGACAGGCGTTAGCGGCCGACGTGAGTCCGGGGATGGCCGACGGGCAAGCGGAACGAGCCCACCGTACAGCCCGCGGCACACCAGTCGGCTCGGCGGCCTCAATCGCTGAGAAGCCGCAACCACCCATTCATCGGGAAGCCCATTTGCCGTGGAGAACCTGAAGGCCAAAACGCGCTATGCCCTGCGGGCCGTCCTCGACCTGGCCGAGCACTACGACGGCGACAACCCCATTAAGCTGCAGGAAATCGTCTCGCGCACCGGCATCCCGGACAAGTATCTGGTCCACATCCTCATCAGCCTGAAGAAGCGAGCCCTCGTCAACAGTAGCCGCGGCTCGAAAGGCGGCTACTGGCTGATGCGGCCACCCGACCGCATCACGCTGGCGGAGGTCATAGACGCCGTGGAACCACGAGGGGAAGTGGAACCCGAACCCGAAACAGAGCACGACCGCATAGTCGTCAAACTGTGGAACCGGGCCCTCAACCAGATGCAGGACTACCTGGCCGCCATCACTCTGGCCGACGTGTTGGACATGGCCTCCGGCTATTGAACCTTCAAGATTGATTCACTGGGTCCGGTTGGTGCCGTAACCGGAAGCGGGACGGCACGCCCGCGCGGAAAAGAAGCGGGCAAGCCCGCCGCCTGCCGGCAAGCCGGCAGGACGCAGGGCGCCGTCGCGCTCTATGAGCGCGCCAGTCGGCGCACTCCAGGGAGCACGTCCCGGACAACGTCGAGTTGCGCAGTGTGCACGAACGGCGATCCCTGGAGTGCGGTGCCTTGCGCGCTCATAGAGCCCGGCACCGCCCTGGAATCCGGCGGCTTGCCGCCGGGGGGCCTCAAGACCCCTGAAGCTGGTCTCTCGCTGTCGCACGCACTACTGCCAAATACGATGTTGAAGCTCCACTGGGCTCTGTCTGAGAAATCGGCCGTCGGACCGAGAGCGAGCGAATCGGCGGCCGGCAAGGACGCCGAAGCAGGCATGTCCTTGCGATATGTCGATGCAGGCGGACACCGGAGGTCGTCGATGCAGCCGCTCGAATCCAGGCCCGGTTCTTCAGACAGAGCCTAATCTATTGGCGCCCTACTCTTCCGGACTGGCCAGACGGCGCGACAGTTCCTCCCCCATCTCCCGCCAGGCCTCGATCAGCCGGTCGTACCACGGTTCCTCTTCGCAGTCGCCGATGCCGTCGTGCTCGTCCAGCCACGCCACGGTCCGCCGAACACCTTCCACCCAAGGGACGGTGTAGCGGAAGTCCAGATCGCGGCGCGCGGCCGTATTGTCGAATATGTTGTTGAACTGGAAGTTTATGCCACACCACGCCGCCTGCTCGGGCAGCACCTTCGTCAGGACGTCGGTGGGGACGTGCACTATCTCCGGCTCGGGGGCTTCCATGGCCCGTGCGACACCCCGGACATACTGGTCCCAGGTCATCCATTCCTCTCCCGTGACGTGGTAGGCCTTCCCGAACGTCCCGGGGTTGCCCGCGGCCGCCACGAATGCCCGGCCCACGTCGTCCCGGTGACAGGCGACCCAGAAGCTGCTGCCGTCGCCGTGCACCACGACCGGTCGACCCTTGCGGAGACGGTCCAGAAAAGTGGTGGTCCAGCCGAACGTGTGCAGGATGCCGGCGCCCTCCCCGTAGGTGTAGGCGGGCCGGACGATGGTCACCGGGAAGTCGCCCCGCTCGTCGGCGTCCATCAGGACGCGCTCGCAAAGGGCCTTGTTCTGCCCGTAATCGCCCACGGGCGCCTCGGTCGAGTGTGACTCGACAACCGGGTAACTGCCGGCCGGCTTCGTGTAAACGTCCACGGTGCTGCAGAAGACCAACTGCCCTATGTTGCCCCGGAAGGCGCGCACCACGCTTTCGGCGTCCTCCGGCTGGAAGCAGACCATGTCGATGACGCAGTCGAACCGCCCGGCCTCCGCCATCTGCTCCTCGAAAGCGGCGTAATCGGTCCGGTCTCCGTGTATCTGCTCGAGTCCCTCGGGGATCGGCGCCTCGGTCTGACCCCGGTTGTAGAGGACGACGTCATCTCCGCGCTCAGCGAGGAACCGCGTTATCGCCGTACTGATAAGGCCCGTGCCGCCGATGATGAGCGCGCGCATGCGTCGCGTTCTCCTTTGACGAAAGGTGCGGTTTGACGTCCCCCCGGTCAGAGTCGTAGTATCCGCTCTGCGCGTCCTGCTTTCAACCTTGAACCACTTCCGGCCTGGAGCAGTGCAAAATGCCGCGACCCAACCTCCTGATTATCCACACCGACCAGCAGAGCTGGTGGACCATCGGCGCGTACGGCGGCGAGGTGGTCGAGACGCCGAATATCAACTCCCTCGCCCGTGACGGCGCGCTGTTCAGCAACTTCTTCACCAATAGCGCCGTCTGCACGCCGTCGCGCGGATGCTTTTTGACCGGCCGCTACCCTCACTCCCACGGCGCCTACGTGAACAACGTGCCTCTGAACCGGGACGAGATAACGCTTGCGCACGTGCTCCGCGACACGGGCTACGAGACAGGCTACGCGGGCAAATGGCACCTTGACGGGACCCCGCGCCCCGGCTGGGTCCACCCGGAACGCTCGATGGGCTTTGAGGACTGCCGCTACATGTTCAACCGCGGCCACTGGAAGAAGATAGAGGAGATGCCCATGCGGGACACCCAGCCGGTGGTGTTCCCCTACGACGTCATCGGCGACGAGGACAGTTACACCACCGACTGGCTCACCCGCAAGACGGTCGAGTTCCTCAGGCGTCAGCGCACCGAGCCGTTCTTCTTCATGCTCAGCATCCCCGACCCCCACGGGCCGGAGTGGGTGCGGCCGCCCTACGATTCGCGCTTTCGGCCGGAGGACATGCCCGTGCCGGCGACCTTTTCGGAAGAGGGCCTGCCCGACTGGGCCGAAGACGCGCGGCGCAATGGGCCCTTCCCGCTGGATGACCCCGAGCGCGAGGCGAAGCTGCGCCGCAGGATGGCCCTCTACTTCGGCGAAGTCGCGCTGATCGACGACTGCGTCGGCCGCCTGCTGGACTGCCTCGACGAACTGGGCATTCTGGACGATACCATCGTTGTGTTCACCACCGATCACGGGGAGTACATGGGCGAGCACGGCCTGCAGGCCAAGAACCAGCTTTACGAAACCGCCTACCGGATTCCCCTGCTCGTTCGGTGGCCCGAGCGGATCGCGGCCGGATCCGTGGTGGAGAACGTCATGAGCACAGTGGACTTCCAGCCGACGGTGCTCAGCCTGATGGGAGTTGATCCGTGCGGACGAGAGCAAGGCCGGGACGGCAGCGCCCTGCTCACGGGCGAGCCGTGCGAGTGGCCGGACGAGGCGCACATCCACCACTCCTCGCTGGAGCGGGCGGGCATCTTCACGGCAGAATACGAACTGGCCTACGTGAAGGACCGGGATCCCATCTTGTTCGACCGCGTCAACGATCCGGAGCAGGTGAATAACCTGTACGGACTGCCCGATTATGACGAGGCGCTCAGGGACCTGACCGAACGCATTGTCCGGCACCACGAACGGGTGGAATCGCCGGCGCGGCAGTGGCTGGCGAACGTCCGTTGAGCCCTATACCTTCCGCATGCGCACGGCCAGGTAAGGTCTGCCGGGAAGCTCCAGCACGAACTCCCCGCTGAAGGAGCCCTGCACCTTGCCGATCGTCATCTCCCACGGGTCGATGACTGTTAAGGCTCCGAAACAGGTTTCGAAAACACTTTCATCACGACCATCAAAGTAAACCCTAAACTGCAAAGGGTTATCAAAAGTGCCAAAACCGGTTTCTCTGGAAACAGGGGTGAAACCATAATTATTCTTTGAATAGTTGCCCAAAAATGAAAATTTTACTTTATCCGACAAATTGTAATTGGCAAAGGTCTGAAAATCAAAAAAGGACGATTGATAGTCTCCGCTTTCGTCCATTGTTTTAAGCAGATACTGGTTTGTTTTATAGCGCAAACCGCTTATATGATTAAATTTACTGTCTTCCGTTGCACTTTCTACATGGGCG